>CAUGVQ010000015.1 GCA_959602875.1 uncultured Collinsella sp.
GGCTTGCGCGGCTTCGTCGAGGTCGTCGAGCAGATGCTGTTCGGCGGCGAGTTCGGCGGAGCGGTCGCCGTGGTCGAAGCTGGCCGCGTCCTTGAAAGTGCCGAAACGGGCGAACTGTTCGAAGCGGCTCAGGTCGTGCAGCAGCGCGGCCCGTTCCGCGAGGGAGCGCTCCGCCGGATCGGGAAGCTCCGCCGCCGCGATGCGCCGGGCTTCATCGCGGACGCGGAAGGTGTGGTCGATCTTGAGCCGGATGTTCCGGTCGTTTTCCGGCTGTCCGTTATAAAAGGAGGCGGCATAGTCGCGCAGGTGTTGTTCCAGAGAAATTTTCATGATTCCGGCAGGCGGTTCGGGTTGTTTTTCTTGCTTTGGGTGTAATATAATGCCAATATTTCCCCGCCGCAACTTGAACCGGTGGGGATTCGGCATTAATTTATAGGATGATCGTCAACGCGGTGGAGCTTTATGCATTCTCGTTTCAAATTTAAAGCGGAAGATTTCGAGCAGTACCATGCACAGCCCCTCGCAAAAGGCGAGGCGGGGCAGGTCGACGGCGGCAACGGTGGCGTAGTGATAGCTGTGCAGCAAGCTCACGTCACCCGTTGCCATCATGTACGCGCCGGGCACGATGCCAAAAAACGAGCCCACCGCGCCAAGCACGCCGCATACAAGAAGGCGGGTTCGCGGAGTCATGCCGGCGAGCATTCCGGTATCGCCTCCAGTGATGAGACCGCCGTTGTGGCGGATGATCGAGGCGAGCATCACAACGATGCCCGCAATCATGGCGACAACACCAACAACGCTTGCCCACGCGGGCAGTACGCTCGGCACCATGAGCATGCAGCCCACGCCTGCGGCGACAAGTCCCGCGCCGGTCTCGCGCGCGAGCGGGGCAAGCTCGGCGGCGGGCGTCGTGGCGTAGTGGTAGCTATGCAACAGCCGCGGGCTGCCGGTCACCATCTGCCAGATGCCGAGGCCAACGATGCAAAGCCCAATGCCAACGGCGATGGCCGTACCGATGAACGATTCCATAGGTGCCGCCTTTCACGATACCGTAGACGAGCCCGAGCGCGTCTGAAGTGCCCGGGTGCGCCAAAACGTGCCCGCTATTGTAGTCCTTCCGGGCGTGAGGAACGGGAGATTTTCAGATGGTCGGCGTGCGGTATCACGCTGCGTGCGGCAGGTCCTTTGTCTTAGGGAGCGGTGTATCGTCGGCGAGAATCTCGTCCAGCTCGGCATCAAGCTCGTCCATATGCTTTACCTGAGGATTCTCAATCAGATGTCCTTGTGCCATGACGTAGAGCGGCTGACGCAGATTCGTGAGGTCCTCGAGCGGGTTTTCCCGCGTGACGAGGATATCTGCCGAGAGGCCTTCCGCGATGCGCCCGCAGACCTCTCCAAGTCCTAGGACCTGTGCGTTGACGGCAGTGGCGGTATGCAGGGCAAAGGCGGGCGAGACCTCGGCATACTTGGCAAAGTAGGCCACCTCGCGCCACATGTCGTAGTGCGTGACGTACGGGCAGCTCGAGTCGGTGCCGAGCCCCACGGTGATGCCGAGTTCGAGCGCGCGCCGCGTCCCCTCGACAATGCCCGCGCAGACGATGTCGCCGTTCACCTTCTGTACGTCGCTCGAGTGCGTCTTCTCGGCGGGGAGCTTCACAAACGGCAGCGCGGGCGAGATGGTGCAGGTGAGCGTGGGCGTGCGACCCGCGAGCTGCCGGCCCGAGCCACTTTGGAAAAGTTCTTCAATCTGAGGCGTCATGGGTGCGCCGTGCTCGATGGTGTCGACGCCGCCCTCAAGGGCAGCGAGCACGCCGTCGGTACTCTCCACGTGCGCCATGACGGGAAGCCCCACCTCGTGGCTCGCCGCACAGGCAGCCTCAATCATGGCGGGCGGCATACGGAGCACACCCGGCTCGCCAACCTTCTCGGCATCAAAGACGCCGCCGGTGATGAAGAGCTTGATGACGTCTGCTCCTGCCTGGGCGAGTGCGCGGACCGCCTTTACGGCGTCCTCGGGCGTCTCGCACACCTCGGCAAAAAGACCGGCTCCGTGTCCGCCGGGGACGGTAATGCCGGTGCCGGGCGCCACCACGCGCGGTCCTATGAAGCGGCCGGCACGGATCTGGTCTCGGCACCAGATGTCACCGAGCGCGGGGTCGCCCGCGCCGCGCACCGTCGTGACACCGCTTGCGAGCTGTGTGGTGACGGCGGACTTGATGAGCCGGTGTATGAGCGCCCGGCCCAAGGGGTTTGACTGAGCGAGCTTGATAAGCGTACTCGCATTGCCCGAGCTCACCGGGGTGCCACTTCCAATAAAGTGCGCGTGCAGGTTGATGAGCCCCGGCATAAGGTAGGCGCCCGTGAGGTTGATGATGCGCGCGCCGGGGGCAAGGCGTTTGGCGTGCGCATAGGCATCGCCGCCAACCGGAGCCTCGGCAATATGCGCAATTGTGCCGCCGCGCACGATGACGATGCTATCTGGACGGGGCTGCATGTCCGCCGTCCCGTCCAGAACGGTTGCGTTGATGAACGCGAGGTCACGCTTCTCTGCCTTCATGGGTGCGCCTTTCGCTGTGATTGCGATGCCCTAAGCATACGCCCCCGCCACGCGCATGCGCCCGTCAATTGCGCTTGCCGGCAGCGAATGCGCCGCGCCCGGGTGCCCTTTGGGTATGATGGACAGGGCTATGGGGATAAGGAGCGGCCGTGCAAGAAGAACGCCTTACCGAAGACTTGGTAAACCGCCTGCTCGAGGCGGCGACTCCCGAGGCGTTTCTTGCCGAGGACGACGCCGTTATCGACCGCTCGCTTGCCGATTACCTGAACGAGCTTCTTCTGGACCGCAAGGTGCGTTTCGATACAAAGTTCAACCGGTCGCGGCTAGCTACCGATTCTGGCGTGAACAGCACCTTTGTATACGACATCTTTGACGGAAAGAGCATGCCGGGTCGCGATAACGCCATCATGCTCGCCTTTGGCATGCGCTGCGATGTGCGTGAGACGCAACGCCTGCTCAGGCTCGCGGGTGTCTCTGAACTGTGGCCAAAGCGCCGGCGCGACGCCATCATCCTCTGGTGCGTGAAGCACGGCATGACGCGCGTGGCCTGCGATGATGAGCTCTACCGTTTGGGCGAGCGCCCGCTGTTTGACCCCAAGGCCTAAGGAGACGCTATGGACGAGCGTGCGGTGCGACAGGCAATGAGCATAGATGATGCGTACGTGGTCGAGCGACGCCTGGCAAAGGGCCCAGACGGCACGACCGAGCTCGTGAGCATAGACGGCGCCGGTCCGTTTGTGCGCAGACGCATGCCCATCGTCCGCGCGCGCCGTGCGGTTTGGGCGGCGCTCGCGGATTGCCAAGACTCGCGCCTGCCGCATGTGAGGACGAGCTACGAGCTGCCGGACGAGTATGTGGTGGTGCTCGATTACGCGGAGGGCGAGACCCTCGCCGATCTGGTTGCGCGCGAGGGCGCCCTATCCTGCTCCCGGACGTGCGAGCTTGTTGTCGATCTTTGCGGGGTGCTTTCCGTGCTACATGCGCACGGCCTGGTGCACCGGGATGTAGCGCCCGCGAATATCGTTGTGGGCGAGAGCGACGCGCCGGGCGGCGTCGCCGTGCACCTCATCGATTTTGGTAATGCGTGCCTGCCCGCGCTGGAGCAGGAGGAAGAGAACCCGCAGGGCACGTGGGGCTTTGCTGCTCCCGAGCAACACGGCTTCACGCAGGTAGATGCTCGGGCAGACCTGTATGCGGTGGGCCGCGTTGCCGCGTTCGCGCTTACCGGGGCATTGCCCGAGGGCAACACCCAGCGCGAACTCCGTGATCACGTGGCGCGCCTGCCTGAGGCGGTCCGCGTCGTTATCGAGCGCGCTTGCGCCTTTGAGCCAAGTGCGCGCTATCAATCTGCCGAGGAGCTTGCCCGTGCGTTTGGCGCCGCCTGCGCGGGCGAGGCCGTGCCCGCGGAGGATGCCGCGAACTCTGACGCGCTCACTAAAGACGCTGTGCCCGCAGGTGTTGCTGCTGCCACGTCCCAAGGGGCTGCTGAGGTCCCGCCAACAACATGGCCGCAGCCTTCTGCTCAGGCGGCTCCTTCTGTGGGACGGCGCTGGTCTGCTAAGCGCATCGTTGGCGTGTGCACGATTGCCCTCGTTGCGGTGGTTGCAATCGCCGCCGTCGCTATGAGCATGAATCAAACGCAGGCAAATCTCATCCCGTCCGAGGGCTTTGAGAAAGATGAGCAGGTGGACGCAGATGCCTCTGCGGTTAGCGATGTCCCTGCGACGACGGACGACTCTGCTGCCACCGGCGTGACGGCGGGCGGCTCAACCGATGACGTCGCCCGTGCGCATGCGGTGCTCAAACTCGCCGAGACAGGTTGGTCCATCGATGCGAACGGTTACATCAGCTACGCCTTCGCTCTCGAAAACACGAGCGACGACCTGCTTGTTGACTTTCCAGTGGTGACTATAACGGGATACGACGATGCAGGTTCGGTAGTCTCATCCGACACCATGACGCTCTCCGCGCTCTATCCCGGTCAGACGCAGTACTGCGCGAGCATCGCCGGCAACGGGGCGGGCGCCGCTACGGTCGAGTTCAGCATTGGGGTACCTAGCGATTGGGGAGTCGGTCGTACTACGGGGACCGCGAGCTCCTACGAGGTCACCGACGCTATCCTCGTAAGCGACAGGTTTGGCGGCTCAGCTGCCACGGGCAAGGTGCGGCTTGCCGTCGCGGGCGATGATATGAGGACCGTCATGGGAAACATCGCCCTGACCGCTCTTGTGCGGGACGACGCGGGCTCCATCGTGGCAAGCGGCGAGACGTACATCGATATGATCCCCGAGGGTTCGACAGCCTCCTTTGAGATCCCGCTCTTCACTCCGGCCACAGCAGGAACGCTCGAGGTCCATGCTCGAACATGGTAGGGCGGGCGTAGGCCGTCGAGGCGAAGGGCGAACAAACAAATTGTTATAAGGGCGTGGGCGGCACTTCTCCTCTTTCCGCCATATCTACGAGAACGTCCTCTACAAGGTCAGCAAGACCGTGCAGTGCCCCCTCCTGCTGGTCGTCAACGCAGGAGAGAGACGGAAACTCTGCGACGGTAGCGATGAAGTTGGAATCCTCCTCCGACCAGGAGACGCGATAAGTATATTCATTCGCTTTTCGAGCCATTGTTTGTCTCCTCCCACAGAAATGAGAATCCACTCAATCTGATACTCAATTATTCAGTTGGCAGCTGAAGAATCCGTGCTGCCGATTCGCGAAAATCGCAACGACCTTCTCGAAAGGATGCGCGCGAGCGCGTCAAACCCATCGAGAAGGGATGACGATGAGCGATTGGAATGCAGCTATGGGACGCGAACGCAAACGCTGCGACAACGCGGCAGAGGGTGCCTTGCGCCGTATTCTTGCCGCCCGGTTACCGGGCGGTACAGGATGGGGTGGGAAGGAGGTGCCCATGTGGCAACGGTCTGAGGTTGAGCGCCTCACGGGCTTGTCGCGCCATGCGATTCAAGACCTGTGCAATCAAAACACGAGCCGTGACGGCCTGGGGTTTTGGGTCCCCGCGGTGTCTAAGCCGGGCTACGCGCGCTACGACGAGGGCGACCTCCTTGCGTTCTACCTGGTGCGACAGCTCACACGCGCCGGTTTTACGCTGGCAGAGGTGGAGCCGGTGGTGTTTGGCATGCTTGAGGACGATGAGACGTTCGAGCGTGCGCTAGAGAGCAAGGAGCGCCGGCTTGTTGCGCAGCGCGATGCGGTCGAGGCAAAGCTCGCGGCGCTCGAGCTTCTGGAGGACGCGGTGCCGAGCGCTCCCGAGAATCGACTCTACACCATCATGGGTGAAGCCCTCAGCTTCTGCGCGGAAGCAGCGATTGATGTGGCCGCAGAGAAAACTTCGCTCGAGAGTCAAGATGCCGAGCTCTTGCGGCAGAGGCTTCTTGCCGCGGTGTTTGAGATGCTCGATGTGATCAAAGGGGACCTTCCCTGTTTTTGGCGACGGCCGAGCATGCCTCATCGTGATCATGGCGAGAAGTGTGGTCTTGAGCATGTCGTGCATGCCCTGAATGACCTTCAACAGGCGGGTGTTCGCCCTGCGGCTCGTTCCTCGCGCGACTTTGTCGTTGCAACAGCCCAGCGTCTAGCGGGCATCGCCTCCCCAAGGCGTTCTGGGTTCGGCGGGGATCATCTTCAACCACGAGCCAAGGCAGCCGTGTACTCCCTCGAAGCGTTTTGTGCCGCGCCCGAGACCGGCGTGCCCATCGAGCTCGTCTTTGGCAACGGATCGTACGGCTTTCTTGCGCAAGCGACGCGCGCCTGCGCTGCAGAAATCGACTAGGGAAAGGATGCAAGAAATGGACCAACACCAAGAAGTGTCCTCGGCAAAGGTGATGCTCATATTGAGAATCGCCATGGTCGCCTTGGCGGCCCTGCTGATCGGCTGTTTCTTCCTGCCGTGGGGCTCTGCGGTTGCGGAGTTTCGCGACGCCGCCGCGCAGATGCCCGAGGCGTGGTTCTACGAACCTGCCGGCCTTACCGCTGCCGACGCCGTCGACCTGTCGCTTATGGAATACGCGGCGTCTTATCAGGCGCTCGAGGGGGCGCTTCGCGACGTGTACGTTCCGATCATGTACGCCGCGGTAGCGCTGCCCGCTATCGCGCTGTTGTTTGCAGCGCTTGGCAAACCCGTTCCCGCATCAATAATCGCCGCGTTAACGCTTGTGGTCACAGAGCTTCTGCATTGGGACTTTGGCGATCGAGGCGTGTTGCCCAACGCATCGCACGATTGGGGCATCGCGCCGATGATCTATCTGGTGGCGGCAATCGTGCTCATTGCACTGGGTATCGCCTCGGCGGTACTCAAGCATCGCATGAAGAAGGCAAAGGCAGCATAAGGCTGTGGGGTAAGGAGGAAACATGAGGTCAATGTGGGCAAAGGTTCTGTGTGTGGCGCTGGCGGGGTGTATTGGTCTAGCTGGATGTTCTTCAGGAGGTGGAGCAGGCTCAGCGCCAAAAGGTGAGAGCACTGGTCAGGCGGTCACGCATCAGCCGGTAGAGGTCAAGGCGTCCCCCGATAAGTACACGTGGTACATCAAGGACTACGTCGGGATGAACGCCGCTTCGGTTGGTTATACCGCTCTGGACGGGTCCCGCCGCGATGCATACGGAGCTGGCAACATCAAAATCGTATATCTCACTGAGGACGGAACCTACTTGGACTACGACCTGAAGTCAGAAGGGGAGGATGACTCCGAGGCAGATGCCGAGGCCATGCTCAAGGGTTACATGGTCACGGCTCAAAACATCGCCCCCAACTCTGAGATGAAGTACACATTTATGCTTGATGAGAACGGCGAAGAGTACGACGCCCTTGTTGACGGGCAGAGCTACGATGAGATTGTCCTTGCTGTGGCTCCGGTTGGCAGTGGAAGTTCGCCTGTGAAGCTAACCGAGATTCAGGCTGCTCCCGATAAGTACACCCGTTATGTCAAGGATTATGTAGGTCGCAATCTTGCTACCTGCGGCTACCTTTCACTTGGGGGAACGTATAACGACCGCTACGGACAGGGCTATATCCAGTTCGATATCACCGCAGACGATGGGTCATACGTCGACATCAATGATGATGCCTCGATGAGAAGCTATAAAGTGACCGGTCAAAGTGTCGCGCCCAACAGCGAGATTTCGTTTACGTTCATGACCGACTCTACCACGGGTGAAGAGTACAGCAACCTTGTGGAATCCCAGAGCGTGGAGTCCATCAACCTCACCGTGACGAGGGTTGAGGAAGGCTAAGCGAGCGCCGTTAGAAATCGATGAGGTCGCGCACCTTCACGTCGAGCGCCTGCGCGATACGAATCAAAACGTCGATGCCAACATCAGCCGTTCCCGTCTCGATCTTCCAGAGATAGGAACGGCTGGTTCCGGTCATAAGGGCGAGCTGACGCTGTGAGATGCCACGCTCGGCTCGTCTCGACCGTATACGAGAGCCCAGGGCCCGCTTGTCGTGCACGTTATCCATTTCTCTAGCGTACGTGCGGTATGATACAACGTGGCTCTCTAAAGAGAGCCGCAGTGTAAGGACGGGAGGAAGCTGGTAATGAAAGTTCCCAAGGCACCGAAGATACTAAAAGCTGCGCGACCCGCGATATTGTTTTTCATTGTCGGATTGTGCGTTGGCGTTATTGGCGTCCTGTTCGTTCAGAACCATAATCCTAAAGACGAGCCAACAATAGATAACGTGAGCGTTGTATTTGAGCGAGTTGTTCAACAAAATGAACTCGTTTGCGCTTCGCAGGACTATACCTTTGTAGAAAAGGCGTCAGATACCAATAAGCTTTTCGACTTGATTGAAATACCATTTTCTGAGAACCATTTCTGGTATCGATACTCCGGAAGATTGAAAGCTGCGGTCAATCTTGAGGAAGCGGAGTATACCCGCGCGGGCAAAACGGTGACCATAACGCTTCCACCGCCTTACATCAGTTCAAATACGCCCGACATGGATGTATCCGGCGTGTTGGAGGAAAGCAATAACCTCCTCAACCCCATCCATGTCGAAGATGTCGATGCCTTTCAAAGAGATTGCATAGCTAAAAGCGAGGAGCAGGCCTACAACGGAACCTTGTTTTCGGAAGCCCGAGCAAACGCTGCCGACAATGTTGGACGCATGTTCTCAGCTGCTCTTGGCGATGAGTATGTCATACGGATTGAATGGAGTGACGGTTTCACACTCCAAGACGAGGATGAATAAGGGCGACTATCGTGAAAGACTCAAAAATAATTATTGCGATCGCAGTTGTGGTATTAGCGCTCATCTCCTTTTTCTTTTTGAACAATGCTGTTTTGTCGTGGGGATAGGAGCGGTGAGCGATGCGGGAGAAGAATCAAACGGAAATGATGGTTGGCGGTGTTTCAGCTACTTCTGACCACTCCGTGCCAGATGAGTCCGTTCAGGTGGGTGGCGACGAGGTTGACGAGTTTGCCAACCGTATCATCAAACGCGCAGCGAGTTTGACGGGCGTCGCAATCGACCGAGGCACTTTTCTGCGAACGGAGCTCAAGAGGCGCTGCCCGGAGGTAGATGCAGATGCCGCTGTCGCTTCAACCCCCATCGAGGCAGGCGTATCGCCAGGAGATCTGGACGCCATCGCAATCGCGGCAATTGAGTTCGAGACAAGGAAGTGCGCGGCACTTTCATTTGCTGCCGGTATTCCTGGAGGCCTCGCCCTTGTGGGGACAGTTCCCGCCGACCTGGTGCAGTATTTTGCCCATGTAATGCGTATAGAGCAGAAGCTAGCCTATCTATATGGTTGGCAGTCGTTCCTAAACGATGACGACGAAGTGGACGATGAGACGCTTATGCAGCTTATTGCCCTCATGGGCATCATGATGGAAGTTGGCGGAGCGGCAAACAGCATTACCAAATTCGCCTTTTCTACGGCGCAGAAAGGCGTCGCCAGGCACATTGAGAGGCAAGCTCTCACCAAGACGTTCTTCTACACGCCTATGAAGAAGGTATTGCGAGTCTTGGGCGTTTCTCTAACCAAGCAAACGTTCGCCAAGGGCGTGAGTAAGGTCGTGCCTGTTGTCGGAGGCGTCATCTCCGGCGGGTTAACCTACGCATCGTTCCGTCCAGGTGCCGAACGATTGCGGCGCTACCTGAGGTCATTGCCAACTTCCGGAATAGACGAGGCTACCTTCCCGGACCTTAAGACGATTCGTGTCGAAGAGCGTGATCGTCAGACCGCTGAAACAATTGAGATGATGAAGTCAGGTGGCGTCGCCGCATTTCAGACTGCGGGAAAGGCCATAACTGACGGAGCCACGGCAACAGGCTCCTTTATTGCGGGGGCTGCTCAGCAGGTGGGGGATACAGCGGCGCCAGCCATTTCTAGTGCCGCCCAATCGATAGGCGAGGCTTTCGGAGGAGCGCTCGGCGGTCTCTTTGGCCAAAAGGACGCGCCGAAATCTAGCGAGTCATAGCCAAGCAGGTTTTGTTTCCAATTCTCATTTCACCCTCGTTTTGGTTACGACTAAAACGAGGGTGAAATGATAAGAGGGAAGGTAGGTGTTTACATTCCGGAGGGAATGCGTGCAGCATTCTTTTCGAGTTGGAAGACGAGGCGTTTTGCGCGACAAAGAGCCTTGGCATCATGATGCTGATTGATGAAGAGCCGACTGGCCTTTGCGCGTGTTTTGCGGCGCCTTATTATGGATGGCGGCAATCGCAATTTGTAAGCAACTTCCTCTAAACTTGTCGCATGGGAAGGGAGGCGAAGTTCGCTTTCCTTGCGAAGCTAGAAGGGGAAGTGAGTGTAGGGGGCGCTTATGTACGAGGACGAGAACCGCGATTTAGGTCCGGCTGCTGAGTATGCCGAGGCGACGTATGCCGCAGAGCTCGCCGCAGGCCCCGATCCCATGGCGTTTATGGTTCGCTACAAGTTTGTGGTGATTGCCATCTTGGTGGTCGTTGCGCTCGTTTCGGCATTGCCCCTGCGCGCCGTTTTCACCACGCCCGATACCTACGCTCCTACCATCGCAACCATCGACGAAAAGAAGGCGACGGTGCTCGGCCTTACTGCTGCGGCCGCAGGTGCCTCGGCGGCGATTACGGCCATCCCCGATGACGTGGGAACCCCCGTTGCGGACAAGCTGATGGACCTCTGCTCCAACTTCACGATTGTGCTTGTGGCCCTCTACCTCGAGAAATATCTGCTCACTATCTTTGGTTTCACCACGTTTGCCGTGCTCATCCCCGTGGCGTGCGCCCTCTTTGCGGCGTCGCTGCTGTTCTTCCGCAGTCGCGGCGGTGCGGTGTGCGCACACATCGCGCGTAAGCTTCTGGCGCTCGGCGTCGTGCTTATGCTTGCAGTGCCGGTCAGCGTTTTTGTGACCGATATGATCGACGCCACCTATGAGACGTCTGCCGAGATCACGGACGAGCAGGCGGACGAAGGCTCCGAGGCAGATACGGAGGAGGGTGACGGTAACGTGCTCGATTACCTCCTGAGTATTCCCGGCGCTGTGGTAGACGGACTAACATCGGTTTCCGAAGAGCTTCTCAACCAGGTGAATCGCCTCATCGAGTGGTTTGCCGTTATGGTGGTCACCTCGTGCGTGATTCCCATCCTCGTGCTCGTCTTCTTCCTCTGGATGGCAAATCTCATCTTGGGGATCAACATCGACGTTCCCATGAACGCACTCAAGGCACGGGGGAGCCGGCTCAAGCAGATGCCGGCTAAGGCCATGAAGCCTTCGCGCAAGGGATAGACCGCGCGAGGAGCGGGCAGGTGCCGCCTCTCACTATAGACAAACAAGTGTTCGTATAGTAAAGTTGCTCCAAACAATCTCATACATCAAAACTGAATACCACAATACGCTATAAATGTAGTATTCTGGAGGTAGAGATGTGAGAGATTCGACTGGATTGGATTGTTGAGTGGCTTGATCAGCAGGACGATAAAACACTCGCGGGCGTTTATGCTGCCTTAGAACTGCTGGAGAGGCAGGGGCCGGCCCTAGGAAGACCGATGGTTGACACGCTCCGGTATTCGAAAATGAGCAATCTTAAAGAGCTGCGCCCTGCGTCCACAGGTGCGAGTGAGATTCGGATTCTGTTCGCTTTTGATCCACAGCGGCGTGCGGTAATGCTACTCGCGGGAGATAAAAGAGCTGGGCTAAAAAAGTTTCGCTGGAGTAAGTGGTACAGGCGGGCGATACCTGAGGCGGAGAAGAGATATGCCGCTTACCTGAAGAGCGAGGAGGGCAAGGACTGATGGGGACGACGTTTAGGGAATACAAGAAAGCGCATCCTGTTGATGATGCCCTTATGGAGGAAGCTCGCAAGGCGACCGACGAAAAGATCCGGCTGTTTGAGCTGCGCGAGGCGCGAAAGGCCTGTGGGCTGACGCAAACGGAATTGGCGACCTGCTTGGGAATAGGGCAGAAGCGAATCTCTGCCGTTGAGAACGGCAAGCTTGACAACCTCAAGATTGATACCCTGCGACGTTACATCGCGGGTCTTGGCGGTACGTTGGAGATTTCCGCCCACCTACCGCAGGGAGATATCCGTCTTTCGTAAGCCGTCGTACGGATGTTGAGGGGAAGAGGTCGTCGGGCCGCGATGGATCTGCCCGCGGTCGGTATAACGGGCGGATGAGAGGGGTTCTACTTCTGTGCGCTGCGCTTGCGATCGAGAGCGTATGTGACGCCCGTGAGCACCCAGGCAACGAGGGAGAACGCCGCTCCCACAAGGCCTACCTGAGCGAGACCCATGCCGCCTACCACGGCGCCGCCCACCGCGGTGCCAAAGGCGATGCCGGTATTGAATGCGGTGGGTTCGAGCGAACTTGCGAGCGTGAGCGCTTTGGGGTGCCAGCGCCGTGCTGCCTTCATAAAGACGGAGATACAGGGCACCGACACAATATACATGGTGAGGGCAAGGGCGAGTATCGCGGCGATGGCGGGAGCGGTGGCGCTTCCCAAAAGCCAGATGAGGGCAAGCATAGCTGCCTGGACAGGGAAGCTCGCCATAAGCGCGCGTAGCCCAAAGCGCGCATCTGCCCAGCCCGAGATGAGGTTTGAGAAGAAGCACATCACGCCGTACGCCATGAGCACGGTGCTGGCACCGAGAGCGTCGAGGCCAACGACCTCCTCCAGATAAGGCGTGATGTAACCGTAGAGCACGTACACCGATCCCACGCCAAAGACAAAAATGAGCGCGCCGGTTATGACCTGCAGCTCGGTAAGGAGCGACGCCTGTTCGCCCATGGTGGCGGGCTCGTCGGTCGCACCGGAGCGCGGCAGCGCCGCCAGGAGCGCAAGCGATGTGGCGAGCGCAAGCACAAGCGAGGCCATCATGACGAGGTGCCAGTCAAACGCGTGGGCAATCATCTTGCCCACCGAGGTGATGAGGACCATTGCCACAGAGAACGCGGCGTAAACCACCGAGATGGTCATGGAGGTGCGCTCGACGCCCACCAACTCGGGAATGTAGGTGACACCGAGCGCGAGCAAAGCTCCCGACACGGCGCCCAGAAGCACGCGCGACGCAAGCAGGATCTCGAACGTGGGTGCGAACGTCATGGCAAGGTTTGCCAGACAGAAGAGAACGGTGTAGACCACAAGCAGAGGGAACCTGCGGAAACGCCCGGTGGTGATGGCAAGCGTGGGCGTGAGCACCGCATAGGCGACCGAGAAGAAGCTGATGAGCTCGCCCACGCGCGAGAGGCTCACCCCAAAGGATGCGGCGAGTTCGCTCTCGATGCCAATGACCACAAACTCCGAGCAGCCGAGCGAGAATCCGAGCACCACAAGCAAAGCGACGCAGAGGCGCGCGCGTGCGGGCGAGTGCACGCCGGTCTCATGCGGACGGTCGGTACCTTTCAACTCTTGCATCGCTTCCCCCTAAGAATCTAAGCCTGACGATTGTAGCAGCCACGGTGCGACGCGGCGTGACCGGGCGGCTACCTTTGGGTAAAGCATCGGCATGGGTGCCGTAAGGAAACGGTCTTGATTGCTCGCTGACGGCCGTGGCGGTCTGTGCGCTTGTTACCGTCGAGAAGATAATGCCCGGCAACAGGCAAACGCGTGCGAGGAGGACCGCCGTGGATGAAGACAAGAATGAGGATATGCAGAGCGCAAACGATCGCTCTGCGGAAGATGGCCCCATCGCGCTGCCGCTTCCGTGGGGAAAGATCTCTCTTGTCGCCGTTCTCATCTTAGTGGCTGCCGTTGGTTTCTTCTTTCTCATGCAGCGTGCAAGGGGCAACTTCGTCATGGGAGTAATCGGCGTAGTCGCTCAGTATTTCGTAGCAGTGGTGTTTATCTTGCTGGTGGGCTTTCTGGCCCTTCCGGTGGTGGCGGGCATCCGCTCCCTGTCCCATATCGCCGGACGCATCGCTGCAGCGCTTGTCATCACGGCGGTCTTCGCGTGGATCTTCCTTGCGGCGCCTATTCTTGACATCCCTCACCTTTCGAGCTCGTCGGTGACAAGGCTCACCGAGGTCGAAGTGGAGGTGGATGACAGTTACGAGTCATCGACTTTCTACAAGCTCCAGGGCACCGACACCGAGGGCAACCTACAGATCTTTGACGTCGATCGCGCGGTCTTTGACGCTTGGGACCCCGAGGTAGACGAGGTCACGGTGACCTATCTCCCGCATACTGAAACGGTGCTCTCCCTCGTGTGCTCATAAGACGGCTCGTTTATACGTCTTGCGGAGTTGATGCGTTGCCTTGGCGAGCTCGCCCAACCGTCGGGCCATTGTCTTAACCAGATATTGAGGCGCCCTGTGTGACCGGGCGCGCATGGGATAATCAGTCCATCTGTGCCGCCGTCAACAAGGCGGTAGACCTGCTGCAAAGGAGATGCCATGTACCAAGAGAACGCCATCTGGATGGGTGTGGGCGCGGAGCCCGACAACAAGCACGTGAACCTGCTGCTCAACCAGGCGAACCGCCACGGCCTTATCGCCGGCGCCTCTGGTACGGGCAAGACCGTCACGCTCAAGGTTATGGCCGAGGGCTTCTCCAAGGCGGGCGTCCCGGTGTTTATGGCCGACGTCAAGGGCGACATTACCGGTATGGCGCAGGCGGGCAAGGACTCCGAGGACATGCAGGAGCGCATCAAGCGCTTTGGTATCGAGGGCTTCACCTACGAGGGCTGCCCCGTGCGCATCTGGGACATGCTCGGCGGTGCTGGCTTGCCGGTGCGCATCACCATCTCCGATATGGGCCCCTCGCTGCTCTCGCGCCTGCTTGAGCTTACCGAGGTGCAGGAGGGCGTGCTCGACATTGTTTTTCGTATCGCCGACGACAAGAACCTCCTTTTGATTGACCTCAAGGACCTGCGCGCCATGCTGAACTTCGTGGCCGAGCACGCCGACGAGTATGAGACCACCTACGGTAAGGTCTCCGCCCAGTCGGTCGGCGCGATCCTGCGCACCCTCATCGCCGTGGAGGACCAGGGCGGCGACGTTTTCTTTGGCGAGCCGGCGCTCGAGCTCGACGACTGGTTCCAGTGCGCCGAGAACGGTCAGGGCTACGTCAACATTCTGAACGCCGCAAAGCTCATCCAGAGCCCGCAGATCTATGCGATGTTCCTCCTGTGGATGCTCTCCGAGCTCTTTGACACCCTGCCCGAGGAGGGCGACCTCGACAAGCCTAAGTTTGTCTTCTTCTTTGACGAGGCACACCTTTTGTTCAACGACATGCCTACCGAGCTCCTCGACAAGATTGTGCAGGTCGTGAAGCTCATTCGTTCCAAGGGCGTAGGCGTGTACTTCATCACTCAGAGCCCTTCCGACATTCCCGACGAGGTTCTGGCACAGCTCTCCAACCGCATCCAGCACGGTCTTCGCGCTTATACGCCCGCCGAGCAGAAGGCGGTGCGCGCCGCGGCGCAGTCGTTCCGCGAGAACCCCGCCTTCAAGAGCGAGGACGTTATCCTCGAGCTCGGCACCGGCGAGGCACTCGTTTCCTTCCTGAACGAGGACGGCCAGCCCGAGATCGTCGAGCGCGCCAAGATTCTCCCGCCGCAGTGTCTCATGGCCGCCGCGTCTGACGACGTGATGAAGGAGGCCCTCTCCGCGCAGGATGAGCTCATGAAAAAGTACGGTGAGGCCATCGATCGTGAGAGCGCCGAGGAGCAGATCGAGGAGCTCGAAGAGGAAGAGGAGAAGGCTGCCAAGGAGGAAGAGGAGCGCAAGAAGCGCGAGGAAGAAAAGGCCATGAAGGAGAAGGCCAAGGCCAAGGCTGCCGAGAAGGCCGCGATTCGCGCTGAGGAGCGCAAGATTCGCCAGCGCGAGAAGCAGCAGGAGCAGATGATGAAGGGCATCGGCAAGATTGCGAGCCAGGTGCTGGGTTCCTTTGGTCGCGAGGCCACACGCCAGATCACGCGCAACCTGTTTGGTGGGCGCCGCCGCTAGCTTTGGGTGCGGTACGGTGTTTGGCGCGAGGTTCGAGTCGTTTATGGGCATGAAAATGCGCCAATCGCCTTGTTACGAGTGCCGCTAAATACATGTGCCAGCGAAAGCCGGCTCTGTACCATGTGGGGTACAGAGCCGGCTTTCTTTTTCATGCCCATATACGGCTCGAACGTCCCGACGCCCCGCCGGGACGGGTTCGTTGTGACGATATGGGGGCGCGGGACGGCTTGCGCTACGTCTTAGGCGACGAGCTCTGCCCACTCGGGGTGACGCTTGAACCAGCTCACGGCATACGAGCAGGTGGGGCGGGCCTTGCGGTTGGTCTCCTTTAGCTCGCGCGCCGCCTGCTCGAGAAGCATGCCCGCGATGCCCTGCCCGCGGAGCGACTCGTCCACAAACGTGTGGTTGATCTCCACGGTGCCCGGCTCGCGATCGGGGAAGGTGACCTCGGCCAAGGTGGTTCCGTCGGGGGCGACGTAGCGGATGGCGTGGGAGTGGACCTCAATCTGATTCTCAGGGGCCTTCTTAGTCATGGCTCGCCTTTCTGTTGGTTCGCGCCTAGGGCGCGCGGCTTTACGCGTGGTGCATCCATCGTGTACCCACGGCAGCGCGCGAGTCACATCGCATTCGCTTTGCAACGCATCGGTAACAGAGGGGTTACGCCCGGGAAACGCGAGCGGTACCATGGGGCGGTAAACGGTATCCGCGAGCAGCGCAATCGATTCGATAGGTTGGTGACCATGGCTTCGACACGCAAGGCGTACGTTCAGCCAACTCATATTCAGGTGCGCGGCGCGCGCGTGCATAACCTAAAGAACATCGATGTGGACATTCCCCTCGGTTGCCTCACGGGGATCGCGGGCGTGTCGGGGTCGGGCAAGAGCTCGCTCGCGCTCGGCACGCTCTACGCCGAGGGCAGCCGCCGCTACCTCGATGCGCTCTCTACCTACACGCGTCGTCGTATTGCGAGCGTGGGCCGTGCGACGGTCGATGAGGTGCTCCACGTGCCCGCCGCGCTCGCGCTGCGCCAGCGCCCCGGCATACCCGGCGTGCACTCCACGTTTGGCACCTCAACTGAGCTCCTCAACTACCTGCGCCTCATGTTCTCGCGCCTCGGCAGTCACCAGTGCCCGCATTGCGGCGCGCACGTTCCGCCGAGCATGGACGTTGCCCTTATGATTCCCACGCGCTGTCCGGAGTGTGGCCAAGAGTTCATGGGGTCGGGTGCCGAGGACCTCGCCTTTAACAGCGGAGGCGCCTGTCCTACGTGCGGCGGTACGGGTATCGTGCGCACGGTGGACGAGTCGACGCTTGTGCCCGACGAGTCGCTCTCCATTGAGGAGGGCGCCGTCGCATCGTGGCAACAGCTCATGTGGAAGCTCATGCGTGATATCGCGCGCGAGATGGGCGTTCGCACCGATGTGCCGTTCTCGGAGCTCACGCCCCGCGAACGAGAGATTGTCTTCCACGGCCCCGCCGAGAAGCACCACATGTTCTACCAGAGTTCCAAGACCGGCGACGTGGGCGAGATGGACTTCACCTACTTCAACGCGGTCTATACGGTCGAGAACGCGCTCTCCAAGGTGAAAGATGAGAAAGGGCTCGCACGCCTGGCGAAGTTCCTCAAAGAGGAGGTGTGCCCAGACTGCGGCGGCACGCGTCTTTCCGCGCGCGCCCGGGGTTCTGTCATCGACGGCATGAACCTGGGCGATGTGGCCCGTATGACGCTTGACGAGCTCGAGGTGTGGATAGGGACCGTGCCTGAGCTCATGCCGGAGGCGATGGTGCCCATGGCGCGCGCCATCGTGGCGGAGATGGCCGAGCCCATCTGCCGCTTGAAGCAACTCGGCCTCGGCTACCTCGCCCTCGACCGCGCGAGTTCCACCCTCTCTACCGGCGAGCGCCAACGCGTGCAGCTCGCCCGCGCCGTGCGCAACCGCACGTGCGGTGTGCTCTACGTGCTCGACGAGCCTTCCATTGGCCTGCATCCCTCCAATGTGGAGGGACTGCTCGGCGTGGTGGACGACCTGTTGGGCGATGGCAACTCGGTGGTACTCGTCGACCATGACGTGCGGGTTCTGCGCCATGCCGATCATCTGGTAGAGATTGGCCCCGGCTCGGGCGAGGCCGGCGGACGCGTTATTGCCGAGGGCAACGTGGCCGACGTGGTGACAAATCCCGCCACGCGCATAGGGCCGTTTCTCTCGGGCGAGCGGCGCGTCCGCGTCCGTGAGCGCGCATCGGCAGATGCGGTGTTTGCCGAGGGGTCTATCGACCTTGAGACGGGTGCCATCCATACTGTGAAGCCCCTTGAAGTGCGGATTCCGCGCGGACGCCTCACCGCGGTGACGGGTGTGTCGGGCTCGGGTAAGACCACGCTCGTGCTCGAGAGCCTCATCCCTGCGCTCAAGGCATCCATCGCGGGTGAGGCGCTGCCCGGCCACGTGAGGCGTATAGAGGCGGCGGGTATCCGCCGTGCGAACCTTATCGATGCCACGCCCATCGGTGCCAACGTTCGCTCGACGGTCGCCACCTATTCGGGCGTGCTCGACGACCTGCGCCGCGCCTTTGCAAAGCTGCCCGAGGCACGTGAGCGCGGCCTCAAGGCGGGGGCGTTTTCCTACAACACCGGGTCGCTCCGCTGCCCCACGTGCGACGGAACCGGGCAGATCTCTCTCGACGTGCAGTTCCTGCCCGATGTGGACATCCCCTGTCCGGACTGCGGCGGGGCGCGCTTTGGGCACGACGCCTACGCCATCAAACTCGGCGGCGACCTGAGCCTGCCGGAGCTTCTCTCCTATACGGTCGACCAAGCGCGCGAGGCGCTTGCCGATACGGGCCTGCGTTCGGCGCTCGGCAAGCTCAAGATTCTCTCTGAGCTGGGGCTCGGCTACCTCACGCTCGGCGAGGCGACGCCGGCACTCTCGGGCGGCGAGGCGCAGCGCCTCAAGCTCGCAAGCGAGCTCACGCGCGACCAGGCAGACGCCCTCTTTGTGTTTGACGAGCCCACCATCGGCCTGCACCCGCTCGACGTGGAGGTGCTGCTCGGCGTGCTCGAGCGCCTGATTGACCACGGGGCGACGATTGTGGTTATCGAGCACGACCTCGACATGATCGCCAATGCCGACTACGTGATCGACCTCGGCCCCGGCGGCGGCGAGGCCGGCGGGCGCATCGTTGCCGCGGGTACGCCAGACGAGGTCGCGCGCGAGTCCGAGAGCGTGACGGGCCGCTACATCGCTGAGGAGTTATCTGGCGAGGACCCGCGCGCCACACAAGTTCCGCTATCCTAGGTGGGCAACGAATCGACCGACCTGGCCCTGTCCGACGGGGCCTGTAAGGGGGATCCATGATTAAAGAGATCGTGCGCGACCGTGACTTCCTGAGCAAGCCCGCCGAGGAAGCCACCGCTGCCGACACCGAGGTCATCCAGGACCTGCGCGACACGCTCGAGTCGCTCGACGATGCCGTGTGCCTTGCGGCGAACCAGATCGGCTCCACCAAGGCCGTCATCGCTTACCGCGACGGCGACCGCATCGCCGTCATGCTCAATCCCAAGATCAAGCGCGGCGCGCAGCCCTACAAGACGCAGGAAAGTTGCCTGTCGCTCGACGACCTCTCTGAGGTGCGTCGCTTCCAGATGATTACGGTTGCCTATCAGGTGCTTTCTGGCGAGAACCTGGTCTCGCGCACCAAGCGCCTGAATGGCTGGACGGCCGAGGTCGTGCAGCACGCCATCGATCACTGCGCGGGCAAGCTGGTCTAAGGAGCGAGCATGGAGGGTCGCGAGCAAACGGGGGTGGAGCGTCGCCTCGGCCGTCTGCGCGTTGCGGTTATCGCACTCGGCGTCGTGTCGGCTCTGTCGCTTGTCGCCGTGGGCGTGCTGGCTTGGCAGGTCATGTCGCTGCGCGGCACGCTCGATGCATACGACCAGGTAGTGAGCACCGTCGGTGAGCAGGGTGGTGTACGAGACGACGACACACCAAGTGGCGGCTCGCACGCATCTGGCGCCACCTCGCACGGAGCGGATGAGGACGCCGAGGACAAGGACGGCGTCGACCCCGACAATCTGCGTGCGGCCGATTTGCTCGATATCATTGGGGAGAGCTGGGCAAACGCCCAGCGCATTCTCGACTCGTACGGTGTCGACCAAGCGGACCTTGTCATCAACACCGATGACGGCGGCATGGTGTGGAACCCTGCCAACTGGACGGTCACGCTCGTGACCGACTTGGACGAGCCCGGTCGCGTTGCGGTCTATCTCCGCCACGACTCCTGGGGTCTGTTCTAGGACGCGCCCGCCGCGGGCATCTCGCAGTAACGGCGGCCCCTCGCAGTAGGCGCTATCAACAAGGAAGCCCCGCGCAACCATCTGGTGCGCGGGGCTTCCTGCGTGTTCATGCGGGGCGCTTGGCGCCCGTGAAAAGCGCGGGGGTCTTACTTCTTGCCGAAGAGACCGCCGATGCCCCCCATGATGTTGCCGAGTGGGTTCTCGCCGCCGCCGAGGATATCGCCCAGACCACCGAGTTTGGAGAGGTCAAGAGCGGAGAGATCGATGTTGGAAAGATCGATGCCGCCGTTAGCGATGCGCTCCTTCACGCCGTCGATGATCTGGCCGAGGTCACCCTCACCGAGGGTCTGGCCGGTGATGTCCTCGATGGCGCCCTTGGGATCGGAGAGGATGTCGCCGATCTTCTCGGGAGCGTTGCCGACGTACTGCATAATCTGGTCGATAATTGCCTGGATGTCCATGGGGCTCCTTTCGGGGGTCCTGATACCTGATGCTATAAAGCGCCCCCATTGTAACCGTCTTCCTTGCGTTAATTTGTGCATGGCGTCCGCGCTCGACCGTCGGCCTTCTATAATGACCGGGTAGAGAAATCCTTGCGAGAAAGGTGCCTATGGGCGGTTTCTTTGGGGCGGCTTCGCGCCGTGACGTGGTGCTTGACGTATTCTTTGGTGTCGACTACCACTCGCATCTGGGCACGCGGCGGGCAGGCATGGTGTTCTGCGAGGGAACCGGTGGGTTTCAAAAAGAAATTCACTCCATCGAGAACACGCCGTTCCGTTCGCGCTTTGATAAAGACCTCGAGCGCTTCCACGGCACAAGCGGCATCGGTTGCATCAGCGATACCGACCCCCAGCCGCTGCTGGTGCGTTCGCACCACGGGACGTTTGCCATCACCACGGTAGGCATCATCAACAACGCCGACGAGCTGATCGACGCGTACTTTGAGCGCGGCGGCGCCCAGTTTATGGCGATGAGCTCCGGCGCCGTTAACGGCACCGAGCTCGTGGCGGCGCTCATCAACCAGAAAGACGACCTCGTTGAGGGCATCGCCTACGCCCAGAGCGTCATCGACGGCTCGCTCACCCTGCTCGTGATGACCGAGGACGGCACCATCTACGCGGCGCGTGACCGCATGGGCCGCCTACCGGTGCTCATCGGCCGCGACGCGGCGGGGGAGGGCTACTGCATCTCGTTTGAGAGCTTCGTCTATCACAAGCTCGGCTACGAGGACGCCTACGAGCTCGGCTCGGGCGAGATAGTGCGTATCACCGCTGACGGTTTTGAGACGCTCGTTCCCGCGGGCGATCAGATGAAGATCTGCGCGTTCCTCTGGGTCTACTACGGCTACCCCAACTCCAACTACGAGGGTGTGAACGTTGAGGTCATGCGCTACCGCAACGGTCACATCATGGCGCGCGACGAGCGCGAGGCCGGCACGCTTCCCGAGGTCGACTACGTTGCGGGCGTGCCCGATTCGGGCTTGCCGCACGCGATCGGCTACGCCAACGAGAGCGGCGCCACTTTTGCGCGTCCGTTCATCAAGTACACGCCCACGTGGTCCCGTTCGTTCATGCCCACCAACCAGGAGGTGCGCGATCGCATCGCCGAGATGAAGCAGATTCCCGTGCCCGAGCTCATCGACGGCAAGAAGCTGCTTCTGGTCGACGATTCCATCGTGCGCGGCACGCAGCTCGGCAACACGGTCGACTTCCTGTACAACGCGGGTGCGACCGAGGTTCACATGCGCTCCGCCTGCCCGCCGATCATGTTCAGCTGCAAGTACCTCTCGTTCTCGCGTGGCAAGTCCGATCAAGACCTGATTGCCCGCCGCGTGGTGCGTGAGCTCGAGGGCCCCGAAGGCGACAAGCACCTCGACGAGTACGCCGACAGCACGACCGAGCGCGGCCAGTGCATGCTGAAGAAGATCTGCGAGCAGCTGGGCTTTGACAGCCTCGGCTACCAGAGCCTCCCGGGCATGCTCGAGGCGATTGGCATCGACCCCACAAAGGTCTGCACCTACTGCTGGGACGGCAAGGAGTAGGATCGGCACCCGTCCACCGCTTGCCGCGACGTCCGAAGCGCCGCGTCCAGTAAAAAGGTAGCTATTCAATAATCTGACCGCCGATCCTCGAGTAGAGGGCGGCGGTCAGCGCATAAATGCGCAGCTACGGGAGGCTGAATCCTGCCCTGTGTTTGTCTGGGCGGTTGAGATTATTGAATAGTTGATTTTCTTTCTTGAGTCGTTTGCATTTAGCCGCCCGCCGCTGTGTGTTTGGTGCTCGTTGTCACAGCCCGGGCGTACTGCCTTATGCAGTGGGGATCCGTCGCCGCGTTTCCGGCAAGAATCGAGGCAATGAACCCGGTAATGCACCCGGGAAAACGCTCGCAGAAGAAGTGCAGGTAGGGAGCCTGCAATATCCGAAGTAATGAACCCGAGGCGTCGAAAAGCGGCAAATCGCGCATTACCGGGTTCATTACTTCGATTTTCGTCTGAAGCACCTGCCCGGGTTCATTACTTCGGTTTTTGCATGACGCGCGGCAGAGAGCGTCCGAGATGCGCGCTGACTCAATAGAGTTGTGAAATTGAACTTCAAGGCGCAGAAACGTGCTATACTCGCTTGAAATTGAACTTTGAACCATTATTTTGAACCTACAGGGCCCAAATGCGAGAAAAGTTCAATTTCAGTAAGCGTGTCCCTCGGCATGCTTCTGAGATGCTTTTATCCGGGCGCCGCCGGAGGCGGTGTTGTTCATGAGGAGGCCAGATGCCGCACGAGCAGTTTGCCGAGCGCCTGACCATGGCAATGGCTGACTCCGGCCTCAATCAGGCGGGTCTTATCCGCGCGGCGGCATCCCGCGGGCGCAAGCTCGGCAAAAGCCAGGTAAGCCAATACGTAAGCGGCAAGACGCTTCCGCGCCGCGATGTCATGGCGCTTCTCGCCAAGGTTCTTGAGGTGGACGTGGCGTGGCTCGCTGGCGGCACCGGTGGCGGCGACGGCATCGACGCGCCCGCAGCGGCCCAGTCGGCGGGCGCTGTCCAGATCGCCGACGTTCCCGGCTCCCCGGACGCGGCGCGGCCCGCGCACACTGAGGCAGCTCCCCCCGGACGAGCTTCCGGGCGGCTTGAGACCGCCCCGTCAAACGGCGACGCCCGTCGCGGGAACGAGAAGGAGAGCACCGCGGGCAAAAAGAGCCCGGCGCCTACACAAGGGAGCAGAAACATGCGCGATTTCAAGAAGTCCAACAAGCTCGATAACGTTCTGTACGATGTGCGCGGCCCGGTGGCCGACGAGGCGGCTCGCATGGAGGACGAGGGCCTGCGCATCTTGAAGCTCAACATCGGCAACCCGGCACCGTTTGGTTTCCGCACGCCCGACGAGGTCGTGGCTGATATGCGCCAGCAGCTTCCGGACTGCGAGGGCTACTCAAATTCCAAGGGCCTCTTTTCCGCGCGCAAGGCGATCATGCAGTACGCTCAACTGAAGAACATCCCCAACGTCTCCATGGACGGTATCTACACGGGCAACGGCGTCTCGGAGCTCATCCAGCTCTGCATGAACGCGCTGCTCGACACGGGTGACGAGATCCTCATCCCGAGTCCCGACTATCCGCTCTGGACCGCCTGCGCCACCCTCGCCGGCGGCACGCCCGTGCACTACGTGTGCGACGAGGAGGCCGAGTGGAACCCCGATCTCGCGGACATGGAGTCCAAGATCACGAGCAACACCAAGGCCATCGTCATCATCAACCCCAACAACCCCACCGGTGCGGTCTACCCGCGCGAGGTGCTTGAGGAGATTGTCGAGATCGCCCGCCGGCACCAGCTCATGATCTTCTCGGACGAGATCTACGACCGCCTGTGCATGGACGGCATCAAGCACATCTCCATCGCCTCGCTCGCGCCCGATCTGCCCTGCGTGACGTTCTCCGGCCTCTCCAAGAGCCACATGATCGCGGGATACCGTATCGGCTGGATGATCCTTTCGGGCAACAAGCGCTGCATGAAGGATTTCATCTACGGCATCAACATGCTCTCCAACATGCGCCTGTGCTCGAACGTGCCCGCGCAGTCCATCGTCCAGACCGCGCTCGGCGGCTACCAGAGCGTGGAGCGCTACGTGGAGCCGGGCGGCCGCATCTACGAGCAGCGCGAGTTTGTCTACAAGGCGCTGAACGAGATTCCGGGCATCACCGCCGTCAAGCCCAAGGCTGCGTTCTACATCTTCCCCAAGATGGATGTCGAGCGCTTCAACATTACCGATGACGAGCAGTTTGCCCTTGACCTATTGCACGAGAAGCGCATCCTTATCACCCGTGGTGGCGGCTTCAACTGGGCAAAGCCCGATCACTTCCGCATCGTGTACCTGCCACGCATGGAGGTGCTGCGTGAGGCCCTCGCCGACCTCGCCGACTTCTTTGCGCACTACCGTCAGGCGTAGGCAACAATACGCGCCTGCAAGACGCCCGGCACGCAACGGCGGACATGACCGTCGAAGCGAGCCGGGCGCTTTTGCTGACGGGCGCTCGATGCGCCGTTCGCCCGGCCCCACGGACCGCTCACGGAGCGCGCACCGGACAAGCCTTGTAGTTTGCTTGATGATTGGCGCCCCCTCAGGCACTCGGGGTAATATGCCTTTCGAAGGTTTAACTCCTATACGCCGCCCGCTTTGCCGGGCGGTAGCCGTGCCTGTGCACGGTCACCGAAAGGACCTCACGACATGAAGGCCATCATCCCCGCCGCCGGTCTCGGCACCCGCTTCCTTCCCTCCACCAAGTGCACCCCCAAGGAGATGCTGCCGGTCCTCGACAAGCCGGTCATCCAGTACGTGGTCGAGGAGGCGCTCGAGCCCGAGGAGGTCACGGACGCCATCATCGTCACCTCCCCGAACAAGCCGGAGCTGCTCTCCTACTTCCAGCCCGACCTCTCGCTCGAGCAGCTGCTCCGCGAGCGCGGCAAGGCGGCCTACGCCGACGCCGTCGCCGAGGCGGGCGGCCTGCCCGTGGACTTCCGCTTCCAGTACAAGCCCAAGGGCCTCGGCCACGCCATCCGCTCCGCGGCGGACGCCGTCGCCGGCGAGAGCTTCCTCGTGCTCCTCGGCGACTACGTGGTCCCCGCGCGCGACATCTGCGACAAGATGCTCGAGGTCTCCGCGGCCCACGGCGGCGCGAGCGTGATCGCCGTGGCGCCCTGCGCGCCCGAGGAGGTCTCCCGCTACGGCGTGATCGCCGGCGAGCGCGCGGGCTCCCTCGAGGGCGCTGAGGGCGTGGGCGACGAGGAGCCGGGCGCCGTCTGGCGCATCTCCGGCCTCGTGGAGAAGCCCGAGGCCGACGAGGCCCCGTCGAACCTCTACATCGTCGGCCGCTACCTGCTGAGCCCGCTCGTCATGGACCTCCTCGAGGACCAGACGCCCGGCGCCGGCGGCGAGGTCCAGCTCACCGACGCCATGGCCCGCTCGCTCGACCGCGAGGCCATGTACGCCGTGGTCATCGATCCGCTCTCGGGCTACGACACGGGCACGCCATCCGGCTGGATGGCCACCAACGCCCTCATGGCCGCAGCCGACCCGCGCTTCGCGGGCGCTTTCTGGGACGCGATCGACGAGCGCGGCGGGCTCACCCGCTAGGGCACGGACTTCACTGGTCAGACACCTTAACCGAGTATGCTGTCGACGGGCGGTCGCGTGTGAGCGCGGCCGCCCGCTTGTCTTCCACATAAAACGCATGAACAGATGTTCGCTTTAAGCCGGGTACCTGCGCTTTCGTCCAACACTTTTTTCGCTACCCCAAAAGCCTCTGTCCGTCAAGAACAAACTTGCCGAGCGGTATCTCCCTTTGTAAACTAATAGGCTGCGATAGTTGGCCCTCTACTGCCTCGAGCGCGCGGGCGTCCTTTTGCGACGCACCGACGCCCCGGCACGAAGGGCTTGTTGGACAGCGCTTCCCAAAAAGGAGGAAACACCTGGTGTCAACCGCAACGTATATCCCGGAAGCAACACCCACGGAGCGCGGGCGCTTCAGTTTCGGCAAGATTGCCGACACGATGGAGCTCCCCAACCTCATCTCGGTGCAGAAGGAGTCGTTCGAGCGCTTCATGACCGACGGTCTTCGTGAGGCCTTCCGCGAGTCGAGCCCCATCCGCAGCCAGAACCACGTGCTCGAGGTCACCTTTGGCGAGCACCAGTTCGGCGACCCCGCGCACGACGTCGACGAGTGCCGCGAGAAGGACATGACCTACCAGGCGCCGCTGCTCACCGACGTTCGTCTCACCAACCGTGAGACGGGTGAGATTAAAGAGCAGCTCGTCTTCATGGGCGATTTCCCCATGATGACCGACCAGGGCACCTTCATCATCAACGGCACGGAGCGCATCGTCGTCTCCCAGCTCGTCCGCAGCCCGGGTGTGTACTACTCCCAGGAGATGGACGGCGGCAAGCAGGTTTACAAGGCTCAGGTCATCCCGAGCCGCGGCGCTTGGCTTGAGTTTGAGGTCGACAAGCGCGACCAGCTCGTGGTCTCCATCGACCGCAAGCGCAAGCAGTCCGCGACCATGTTCCTGCGCGCCCTCGGCATCGCGGTTACCAACGACGAGATCATCGAGCTCCTCGGCGACTCCGACGTGGTGAAGCGCACCATCGAGCGTGACACCGCGCTCACCCGTGAGGACGCTCTTATCGAGATTTACCGTCGCCTGCGTCCGGGCGAGCCGCCCACCGTTGACGCCTCGCGCAGCCTTCTCGAGGGCCTGTTCTTCAACAGCCAGCGCTACGATCTCGCGCGCGTCGGCCGTTACAAGGTCAACAAGAAGCTCGGCCTCACCACCGAGGAAGAGGTCTCCATCCTCACCGACGAGGACATTGTGGCGACGCTTCGCTACCTGCTGTCCCTCGCGGCGGGCGAGCCCGGCTTCAAGACCGACGACATCGACCACTTTGGCAACCGCCGCATCCGCACCGTCGGCGAGCTCGTCGCCAACCAGTTCCGTATCGGCATGAGCCGTATGGAGCGCGTCGTCCGTGAGCGCATGAGCTCCCAGGACATCGACGAGATCACCCCGCAGTCGCTCATCAACATCCGCCCGATCGTGGCGGCCATCAAGGAGTTCTTCGGCTCCAGCCAGCTCTCCCAGTTTATGGACCAGTCCAACCCGCTCACGGGCCTTTCGCACAAGCGCACCCTTTCCGCGCTCGGCCCCGGCGGCCTTGCCGGCCACAAGTCCGGTTCCAGCCGCCGCACCAACGTGCCGACGGCCGTCCGCGACGTCCACAACTCGCACTACTCTCGCATGTGCCCGATCGAGACCCCCGAAGGCCCCAACATCGGCCTTATCGGTCGTCTCGCGCTCTATGCGCGCGTGAACGAGTACGGCTTCATTGAGGCTCCGTACCGTCGCGTCGAGAACGGCAAGGTCACCGATCAGATCGATTGGATGACGGCTGACGAGGAGGAGAGCCACATCATCGCGCCGGCCTCCACGCCCGTTGACCCCAAGACCAACGAGTTCGTGACCGTTGACGGCGACGGCAACCTTGTGCGCCCGCACACCATCGTCGCCCGTACCCGCGACTTCGACGGCTCCTTCGGTGCTCCCGCCGACGTGCCCGTGGACGACGTCGACTACATGGACGTGTCGCCGCGCCAGATGATCTCGGTCGCTGCGACCCTCATTCCGTTCCTCGAGCACGACGACGCCAAGCGTACCCTCATGGGCGCGAACATGCAGCGTCAGGCCGTGCCGCTCATCCACCCGGCCGCCCCGTACGTGGGCACCGGTATGGAGCGCCGCGCCGCCCTCGACTCCGGCGAGGTCACTCTTGCCCGTCACGCCGGCGAGGTCATCTTTGCGGACGCCTCCAAGATCACCATCAAGTCTGCCGACGGCTTGGACGAGTACAACCTGCCCAAGTACGAGCGTTCCAACCAGTCGACCTGCATCAACCACCGTCCGCTCGTGAAGGTAGGCGACGAGGTCGCGCAGGGTCAGCCCATCGCCGACGGCCCCTCGACCGATCACGGCGAGCTCGCCCTCGGCCAGAACCTGACCGTGGCCTACATGAGCTGGGAAGGATACAACTACGAGGACGCCATCGTCGTCTCTGAGCGCGTGGTGGCCGAGGACCTGCTCACGACCATTAACATCTCGCGCCACGAGATCGACGCCCGCGACACCAAGCTCGGCCCCGAGGAGATCACCCGCGAGGTGCCGAACCTCTCCGAGTCCATGCTCGCCAACCTCGACGAGGACGGCATCATCCGCATTGGCGCCGAGGTGGGCCCCGGCGACATCCTCGTCGGTAAGGTCACACCCAAGGGCGAGAGCACCCAGACCGCCGAGGAGCGCCTGCTCAAGGCCATCTTCGGTGCGAAGGCCCACGACGTTCGCGACACCTCGCTCAAGATGCCGCACGGCGCTTACGGCCGCGTCATCGACGTGGTGCGCTTCAGCCGCGAGAACGGCGACGATCTCACGCCCGGCGTGAACGAGCAGGTGCGTGTCTACGTCGCCCAGCGCCGTAAGATCCAGCAGGGCGACAAGATCGCCGGCCGCCACGGCAACAAGGGCGTCATCTCGACGATCCTGCCCGTGGAGGACATGCCTTACATGGCCGACGGCACGCCCGTGGACATCATCCTGAACCCGCTCGGCGTTCCTTCCCGTATGAACGTGGGTCAGCTGCTCGAGTGCCACCTCGGCTGGGCCGCTGCCTGCGGCTGGGACCCCGATAAGGAGGACTCCGACACCTACGTGCCCGGTCCGTTCTTTGTCTCCACGCCCGTCTTTGACGGTGCCAAGGAGGACGAGATCGCCGACGTGATCCGCCGTGCCAACAAGAACATGCTGAACCTCGCTTCCGAGCGCTTTGGCGAGCACATGGATCCCCGCTTTGTGACGCAGCTCGACGAGCGCGGCAAGACTCGCCTGTTCGACGGCCGCTCCGGCGAGGAGTTCCGCGAGCCCATCACCGTGGGTACCTCCTACATCCTGAAGCTCG
>CAUGVQ010000016.1 GCA_959602875.1 uncultured Collinsella sp.
CCTCATTGCGGAGGACAACGCGGTTAACATGGAGATTGCGACCGAGATGCTCGGCATGGCGGGCCTCGAGACGGCGCAGGCCTGGAACGGGCGCGAGGCGCTCGACGCCTTTGCCGCAAGCGCGCCCGGTCACTTTGACGCCGTGCTCCTTGACATGAAGATGCCCGAGATGGACGGCTGTGCCGCGGCTCGCGCCATCCGCGCGCTCGACCGGCCGGACGCGCGCACGGTGCCGCTGATTGCCGTGACCGCCAACGCGTTTGCCGAGGATATTGTGGCCACCACGGCCGCGGGCATGGACGCGCACATCTCCAAACCCATCGACTTCCACCTGCTTTGCCAGACGCTCGCCGAGCTCATTGCGGCGCGGGGAGGCGGTGCAGCATGACCGACACCCTGCGCTTTTTAAAGCGGAGCGCCGTGGCGCTGCTGGTGCTCACCATCGCGGTTTTTGCGGGCGTGAGTCTTTACTCGTTTAACCGCAGCGAACAGGCAATCAACGATGTGAGCCGCGTGTTTATGGAGCAGATGAGCGCGCAGATTCGCCTGAACTTTCGCTCGGAGCTGGCGCGCTACGGGGCGGAGCTCGAGAGCTGCTCGTACTACATGCGTTCGCTCAACCTGCCGGCGGGCGCCGATGCCTCGCGCGACGCGTTTATTGCCGAGGCGCGCGACCGCGGCTTTAGCTACGTTGCGCTCTACGACGCGGCGGGCGCGGCCGACGTGCTCGCCGGGCCGGCGCTTGTGCTCGACGACTGGAACACGTTTGCGACCGCGGTTGCCGAGGGGCGCGAGTTTGTGACCGCCGGCACCACCGACGCAGGCGAGCCCATCATCATCTTTGGCATCCCCGCGGTGCGGCCGATGTCCTCGGGGGAGGAGAGCGTGCTGCTTGCCGTGGGCGTGGAGCCCGCGCGCATTACCGAGGCGCTCTCGCTCGATATCTCGATCACCGACGTCTACTCGTTCATCATCCGCAAAGACGGCGGCTTTGTGCTCGACAGTATGGATACGGGCGAGAGCTCGTACTTTGACTACCTGGAGAACCAGGCCACGTTCACCGGTGTTTCTGAGGAGGAGGCCGAGCGCCGCATCCAGCAGGTCATGAACGGCGGCGGCGACACGTACTTTGTGGTGCGCGCCGCAGGGCCGCTTGCGGTGACGTACCTTTCGTCCATCGAGGGGACGCAGTGGTACCTTGTCTCGGCCATGCCCTACGAGCTGTTGCAGGGGCCGATCGACGCGGTTTCGTTCTCGCGCGCCCTTGTGGCGGTGGGCGGCTGCGTTGTCATTTTGGCCGCGGTGCTCTGGATATTTGCGCGCTACTGGCGCCTCAGCCAGGCGCATATGGCGGAGCTCGCCCGCGCGCGCGAAGAGGCCGACGCCGCGAGCCGCGCCAAGAGCGAGTTCCTCTCCAACATGAGCCACGACATTCGCACCCCCATGAACGCAATCGCGGGCATGACCTCCATCGCGCGGGCGCACGCCGACGCGCCCGAGGTGGTGGCCGACTGCCTGAAGAAAATCGACCTGGCGAGCCGCCACCTGCTTGGCCTTATCAACGACGTGCTCGACATGTCCAAGATCGAGAGCGGGCGGCTTACCCTCAACATTGCCGAGGTGTCGCTGCCCGAACTGTTGGAGAACATCGTGGCGATCGTGCAGCCGCAGGTACATGCCAAGCGGCAGCATTTTGACGTGACCGTGCGCGACATTGCCGTCGAGCGCGTGTGCGCCGATGGCACGCGTCTAAACCAGGTCCTCATGAACCTGCTTTCCAACGCGCTCAAGTTCACGCCCGCGGGCGGGAGCATTGCGCTTTCGCTTGCGGAGGAGCCGCTCGACGACGGGCCCGCGGCGTGCGAGGGCGCCGCTGGTGCGGGTGCCGCTGGCGCCGCCGGTACCGCTGTCGCCTCTGCCGCCGACGTCGTCGCGGGCGCCACCGCGGCGGGCGACGCACCCGCGCGCGTGCGCGTACACATTTGGGTGCGCGACACGGGCATTGGCATGTCAGAGGAGTTCCGCGAGCGGATCTTCGAATCCTTTGAGCGCGAGGACACGGCGAGCGTGCGAAAGATCGAGGGCACGGGGCTCGGCATGGCCATCACCAAGCGCATCGTGGACGAGATGGGCGGCCGCATTGAGGTTGAGAGCGAACAGGGCCGCGGCACAACGTTTCACGTGGTGCTCGATCTGGCCGCCGCGCCGGGGGAGGACGCACCCCGCGCGCCGCTGCCCGCATGGAACGTGCTCGTGGTTGACGATGACGCAGAGCTTGTGGAAAGTGCCGTAGCGGAACTCGGCGAGCTGGGGCTTACCGCCGAGGGTGCGCTCACCGGCGACGAGGCGCTCGACGAGCTCCGCGAGCGCGGCGCTTGCGAACGCGCTTTTGATGTGGCGCTCATCGACTGGCAGATGCCGGGGATGGACGGCGTGGCGCTTGCCCGCGCGATTCGCTCCGAGGTGGGCTCCGAGGTGCCGCTCATCATGGTGTCCGCCTACGACTGGGCGGAGATTGAGGCCGAGGCGCGCGCCGCCGGCGTGGATGGCTTTGTGGCAAAGCCGCTCTTCCGCTCGACGCTCTACCGGGCACTCGCCCGCTTTGCCGCGCCGGAGAGCGCCACCGAGGAGACCGGGCCCGCGGTGGCGGACCTTGCCGGGTGCCGCGTGCTTCTTGCCGAGGACAACGAGCTTAACTGGGAGGTTGCGCGCGAGCTGCTGGGCGCATTTGGGCTTGAGCTCGAGCGCGTGGAGAACGGCGAGGACTGCGTCGCGCGGTTTGTCGCCTCCGCTGTGGGCGATTTTGACGCGATCCTGATGGATATCCGCATGCCAATTATGGACGGCTACGAGGCAGCGCGGCGCATTCGCGCGCTCGACCGTGCCGACGCGCAGCGCATCCCCATTGTGGCTATGACGGCAGACGCCTTTGACGACGACCGCGAACGCGCCCTTGCCGCGGGCATGAACGCGCACGTGGCAAAGCCCATTGACGTGCGCGAGGTACTGCGCACGCTTGCGCGTTGCCTGGCGGAAAGCGGGGCTGCGTCCGGCTCTGTCGATTCTGGCCCCGCCCCCAAATCCGCCGAATTTGCCCCCACTGAGGGAGGTGACGCCTCGTGAGAAGTACCGATACGCCCCGCGCCCGCCTTGCTGCGTTGGCGGCGCGACGCCGAGCGTTCTATACCGCCGACTGGGAGCGCGTGACCGAGCGAAACCTGCGCAACGTGAAGGTGGCATGCGTGATTGCGGCCATGATTTCGCTTCTGTTCACGCCGCTTGCCCGCCTGATCGTCCCCTCGTGGCAGCCCACGGTGGCGCACATGGCGCTCGCCCCGGTCGCACTGGTGCTCGCCCTATGCGTGGTGTTTTCCGGCAAACAACTTGCGTCTCGTCCGCGAGCGGCGGCTGCCTTCTGCTTGGCGGTCGAGGCCGTGCTTCTGGCCTGCGTCGTTTTGCTCGACACGGTCTTTTCTGGTGGACGCCCGGGCATCCTCACCCAGCCGGTGGGCATTGGCCTCGGTGTGCTTATCGTCACGCCGTGGGGTCTGCCGCTTTGGGTGCTCGGCGCTGCGGACGCGGCCTTTATCGCGCTTTCCGTCACCGCAAAGGCGCCGGATATCGCCGTGGCGGATGCGTTCTCGGTTTGCGTGGGCTATGTGGTGGCAATCGCCGTTGCCGAGCTCGCCCTCGCCCTGCGCCTGCAGGACTTTGAGGCGCGTGAGCGCTACCGTGAGCTCTCGGAGCGCGATGCCCTGACCGGTCTTCTCAACCGCGGTGCGCTCGCAAGCTTCACGGCGCGTCTCTTTGCGGGCGCCGGCGGCAGCGCCGCGCGCGGTGCGGGGTCCAGCGCGGCCCTCGCCCCGGCGCAGGGCGTATGCGTCATGATGCTCGACTTCGATGACTTCAAGCAGGTGAACGACCAGCGCGGCCACGACGCCGGCGACGATCTTTTGCGCCTTATGGGCGATATCCTCCGCACGTCCTTCCGCACCTCGGACGCTGTGGTGCGTTACGGCGGCGACGAGTTCATGGTCGTGGCGCCCGGTCTTACCGACGAGCGTGTGGCCTGCGCAAAGGTTGAGCGCGTGTGCGCCGAGCTCCGCGAGCGCGGCAGCCGTCTGGTGGACATGCGCGTCTCGTGCAGCGCAGGTGTGGTGGTCGCACCCCAGGGCGCCGCGAGCTTTGAGGAGCTTCTGCGCGAGGCGGACCAGGCGCTTTACGAGGTGAAAGGTTCTAGCAAGGGCGGGTATGCCTATAGGGTGCACGCGCCGCGCCCGCCGCAGGCGGAGCGCCGCGGGAACCACGGGGGAGGCGAGAGCGTTGCCTAGCAGCGAGAATAATTCCGACGTGCGCCGCGACGGCGCGAGCGGAGACCTCGGCACCATACTTATCGTCGACGACGATGCCATCAGCCGCATCATTCTCTCGGAGCTTTTCAAAGACTCCTATCGGGTCGTGGAGGCGGAAAACGGCGAGGAGGCGCTCGACGCCATCACGCGCGAGGGCGACGCCGTCGTTGCGGTTCTGCTCGACGTGATGATGCCGCGCCTAAACGGCATGGAGGTGCTGGAGCGCCTCGCGGCGGATGGCTACACCAGGCGCGTCCCGGTGTTTCTTATCACCGCCGAGCGCACCTCGCAGGTGATGGAGGACGCTTACCGCCTTGGTGTGATGGATTTTATTGCCAAGCCGATCATCCCCTTTGTGGTCACGCGACGTGTGAACTCGGTCATCGAGCTCTTTGAGAGCCGAAAGCGCCTCTCCTCGACCGTGGAGGACCAGCGCCAGCAGCTGCTCGAGCGCGCCGAACAGATCATCGAGCTCAACGTAGGCATGATCGAGGCGCTCTCCACCGCGATCGAGTTTCGCGACGGCGAGAGCGGCGACCACGTGCGCCGCATCCACGACATAACACATCTCATGCTCTCGCGCACGCCGTTTGGTGCGGGGCTCAGCGAAGAGGACATCGATGACATCTCGCTTGCCGCCATCATGCATGACGTGGGCAAGATCGCCATTCCCGATGCGATCCTCTGCAAGCCGGGGCGTCTCACGGCCGAGGAGTTCGAGATCATGAAGACGCACACGGTGCAGGGCGCAGATCTTCTGGAGCGGATACCTCAGATGCACAGCCTCGGGGCGTATCGCTACGCGGTCGACATCGCGCGCCACCACCACGAGCGCTGGGATGGCCGGGGATACCCCGACGGCCTCGCGGGCGACGAGATAAGCATCTGGGCGCAGGTGGTCTCGCTTGCCGACGTGTACGACGCGCTGACCAACAAGCGCGTGTACAAAGCGGCGTTCACGCGTGAGGAATCGCTGCGCATGATCGCCGACGGCGAATGCGGGACCTTCAACCCTGAGCTCCTGTCCTGCTTCTTTGAGATTGAGCCGGAGATTGTGAAGCTGTACGAATAGGCGCAGCATGGATTGCTGTTGCGCCGGAAGGGATAATCATGGACCTTGCCGTTTTGGATGCCGCCGGATTGGATACGGCGGATGCGCTTGGCCGCCTGATGGGAAGCGAGGCGCTGCTTGGGCGTCTGCTGGGAACGTTTCTGGCTGATGAAAACATGGGTCGCTTGGAGGCGGCTGCCGCCGCTGACGATGCGTCGGCGGGTCTTGAGGCGGCGCACGCTCTCAAAGGTGTAAGCGGGAATTTGTCTATGACCAAGCTCTACGAGCTGACCGCGCGCCAATGTGAGCTTATCCGTGCCGACGATTGGCCTGCTGCGCGGGCCCTCGTGCCCGAAGTGCGCTCGGTTTACGATCGTTTGGTTGCCGCAATCGATGCCTGCGGGCGCTGATTTGCCGGCTGGTGGTCAAAGACCCCCGTAGAATAATAAACGACCCCCTGTAGGAACTATGGCGAACCGTCGAATGACGGGGTTAGTAGGGCGCCAAACCCGAGTCAAAAGCCAAAAGAGCGGCCGAAAGGCCGCTCTTTCTCTCTCAAGAGAGCGGATTGATCTCAAAAGCAGGGGGTTCTTTATTATTCTGCAGGGGTCTTTGACCATCTGAGTCGTGTGCACATGATGTAGGTATAAGGCTCATGATAATGGCATTAGATAAATCGTTTGGATTTGGGGCTATTTGTCACATGAAGAACGACGTAGGAAGCAAGCCGATACATGTTTCTAAATGCGCGGTTAGATGGCTATAAAGCGTGGTCAGATATCTGTCAGACCATCTTGCCTTATCTCGTATAGAGGTGAATATCTTCAAAGATATACGCCTTCTGGAATGTCGTATTGTAGGGCCATGAGTATTTGCGTGTACGGCATATCAGCTCTCGAGCTGTACCGGTCGAGCGGGAGGCTGCTCCCAGATTTGCTCGACTCCCCGCGGGTGAAGCGCCTTCCGGGGTGCTGCATCCCGCCGCGCGGGTTTCTGGAGGACGATATGACGCGCGCGGGCGTCAAGACCAAGCCGTATCACGTGCTGGTCGACAGGCCCGAAGCGTGGCGCGAGCGGGACGACCTGGTGTGTCATAAGCTCACCGGGAGCGGTAGCGGTGCTTCGTTTATCCAGGTGTCACCGGATCTCTTTGTGGTCTCCCCGGAGCTCATGTTCATGGAGCTGGCGGCGTCGGGGGAGTTTGACCTGCTCGATCTTGTGGAAATTGGCTACGAGCTCTGCGGAACGTACGTACTCGACTCCTCGTGGGACGGCTATACCACTACTGACCGGCCGATTACCAGCGTGCGGGCCCTTACGCGCGCAGCAAAGGCTTGGAGCCCGCGGCACGGTGCGCGCCTCGCACTCGATGCTCTTCGCCATATTCATGACGGCTCGCATTCGCCGATGGAGTCCGATGTTGCGGTCTTGCTGTCCTACGAGCGCCGATGCGGGGGTTTGGGGCTCGGCCCCATGGTGCTAAACCCCCGCGTGGACACACCGGAGGGCCCGCGCTATGTGGACATCTTGTTTCCCGAGGCCAAGGTGGGTGTCGAGTACAAGGGCAAGCGCTATCACTCCGTCGAGCAGTCCGCGCGCGACGATCGCCGCCAGAACGCGCTTGTTGGGATGGGCTATGCCATCATCAACGTGTGGTACGAAGATGTCGTTGAGGACCACCTGTATGAGCAGCTAGTGCAAAGCATCTTCCGTGCGCTGGGGAGACGCTACCGCGTGCGAAGTGATGCTTTTGCCGCGCGGCAGCGCCTTTTGCGCATGCGTCTGCTTCCGCGGTTCCGTCGTCTACAGGGCGACGGCGCTGACGTTTTCAGTTGAGCGGTCACGTGAGTGCCCACTGTTGGTGTGCCCGCCGTTGGTGCAAGTCTAGAGCCCTTCGGCGTCAAGGCGCAGCTCAAGTGCTTCTTGGTGGATGGCGTACTGCAGGGCGACGGCGCGGTCGATGGTGCCGTCCTTCACAAGTGCGAAGAGGCTCTGGTCCATGGTGCGCATGCCGGCGTCGCCATTTGCGGCGATTACGGAGTCGATTTGGTGTGTCTTGCCCTCGCGGATGAGGTTGCGGATGGCGGTGTTGGTGGTCATGATCTCAAACACCGGCACCACGCCGCCCGCGCGCGCCGGCACGAGCTGCTGGCTCACGATGGCCTGCAGGACCTGCGAGAGCTGCAGGCGGATCTGGCGCTGCTGGCCCACCGGGAACGCGTCGACGATGCGGTCGACGGTGCCCGCGGCGCCGGTGGTGTGGAGCGTCGAGAAGATGAGCTGCGCCATCTCGGCCGCGGTGACGGCGGTGGCGATGGTCTCGGGGTCGCGCATCTCGCCGAGCAGGATGACGTCGGGCGCCTCACGCATGGCAGAGCGCAGCGCCTCGGCGTAGGTGGCGACGTCGGTGGGGACTTCGCGCTGCGTCACGATGCAGGTGCCGTGACGGTGCACGTACTCGATGGGATCCTCCATGGTGATGATGTGGCCCGTGCGCTCGTGGTTGAGCTTGTCGATAAGGCAGGCGAGGGTGGTGGACTTACCCGCGCCGGCGGGGCCGGTCACGAGCACAAGTCCGCGCGAGAGCTCGGCCTGGCGCAGCACCTCAGCGGGGATGTGGTACGCGGCGGGGTCGGGCAGGCCAAAGGGGATGACGCGGATGACCGCGGCGAGCGAGCCGCGCTGGCGGAAGATGTTTGCGCGGAAGCGGCCGATGCCCGGTAGTGCGAATGAGAAGTCCTCGTCGTGGTTGCCGCTCGCGAGGAAGCCCTCGGCATCGCGCCCAGCGGCAGCGTAGATGGCGCGCACGGCCTCCTCGGTGTCGGCGGGCATGAGCGCGCCGTCGTCCGCGCGGACCTGGACGCCGCCCTTGCGATAGGTGAGCGGCAGGCCCGCGATAATGAAGACGTCTGAGGCGCCGACCTCGATCATCTTGTTCAAAAACTCAGCTACGTTCATGTCATGCTCCCATCCAAAGCGTGTCCGATGTGTCTTCGGTCCAGGTGGTCGAGGGTTTCCAGTATGAAATCGCAAGCCCGCCGTCATCGGTGACGGCAAGTCCGATGGCAAGGGTGCGCCCGCTCGGGGCGTCGATGCGAACGGAGATGGCGTTTCCGTTCGCCTGCGCCTGCAGCGTGTGGCCGTTGGCCGCTGCGGCGTCTGCTGCGCGGGCGGTCAGGCTGTCGAGCTCTCCGGCGAGAGCCGAAGCGGCTTCTGCCGGGCCGAGCCCCGTGGCGCGCGCGGAGGCGAGGGTGGCATCCGCTTCGGCGAGAAAGGCCTGGCCGAGTCGCTCGTTGGCATAGTCGTCCGAGGTGAAGGAGGCCTGCCGCTCGGCGAGGGCGGCGTCTGCGCGCGCGGTGGTGAGCGCGAGCGTCGCCATGACGGCGAGGCAGATCACAATCACCAGGGTGAAGATGCTGATGGGGCCCATGCGGACCGACCCGGTCGCAGCGGGCTCGGGCTTACGCGCCATCGCGCTCACCTCCCTGTGTCGTGGGTGCGGCAGCAGATTCTTCCGCTGGCAGATAGCGCGCCGTCTCGAGCGTGTAGAGCGGCTCGGCGTCCGCGGCGTCGGCGCCCGCTGCGGCGTCGGTAGCGCCCGCGGTGCCGGTGCCCGCTGCGGCAACGCCAGTGCCCGCGGCATCGGCATCACAAACCGTTATGGTCGCGTGCCAGAGCGTTCCCGCGCCCGTTGCCTGCGGCTCGAGTTCGATGGCGAGCTCGTAGGTGGTGCCCGTCTGCGCACCCGTCACAGTCTGCGCGGCGGGTACGGCGTCCGTGGGGAACGTGTCCGCCGCGGCAATGCCCTCGGCAGCATTTTGCGCAATAGCGACCGCCTCGGAGAGGCGGGCGGCACGGTCCGCCTCGGTGCGCGAGTTCGCAAACAGACTAAAGAGCACCGCGAGAGACGCGGCAAGAAAGGCGAGCAGCACAAGCGCCTCTACCAAAAACGCTGCTCCGTGCCACAAGGGCTGGCGATCGCGCATCATGCCGCACCTCCCTCGTTGGCCACGCCGAGCGCCCCGTCAGATCGCAGGGCGATAAACGTGGTCGTGGTGTCGCAGGTAACGCGCAGCGCGCCCGCGTTCTCGTCAAGCTCAACCGCAAAGGCGGACGCTGCTACAAGGGGCTCGGCGTGCGCGGGGTCGTAGGCGGTGCCGGCGGGCACGTACTCCTCCACAAGCTTGCCGTCGTAGAGGTACAGGCGCGTCTCGAACGTGCCGGAATCGAGGCGCTCTGTGAGCACGAGGCTCTGCGCGCCGCCCGGGGCGGTGCCGAGCGACACGGCCGCCTCCGCGTCCTTGGAACGCACGACGTTGGTCACAAGCGCCCCGGCGAGGCGCGCCTTCTCGGTTGCCAAGCCGGTTGCGTGAATGTGCCGGTAGGCGCCTACGCCCGCGGCAAGCGCAAGCAAAAGCGCGCAGACGAACACCAAAAACAGGATCGAGGTGAAGAGGTGTGCACTGCGGGCGCGCGTGCGCGGGGCAAGGTGCCCGTCGCCTGTGGTGCTGCGAGCGCGCGTGCCCCGGGCACGGCTCGCACGCTGGGCGAGGGCTGTGCCCTGCGCGTTGCTCCCGCCGCGTATGGTGTTGCGCGCGCTCATCGGGGCACCACCACAACGCTCGGCGTGACGTTCGACGCGAACGCCTCATACGTTATTGCGTAGTCGCGGTGGTTGATCGCAAGCCCGTAGTGCTCCTCGAGGTACTCGATGGTGGAGGGGTAGGATCCCTCGACCGCGCAGCACTGCGCGGCAGCCTCGAGCACGGCCTCGCGCACGCTGGCGCATCCCTGCTCGAGCGTTTGGCGCCGCGCCGCGCCCCAGCCGATGGCGCAACCGAGCGCGAGCACGAGCGCGACGATTACCGCCGCTATCGCAAGGTGCCGCCGCCGGCGCCGAAGTTTTGCGGTCTGGTCGTGATACATCGCCCCACCGCCTTAGCCGATCGAGCCCATAATGCCCACAAGCGGCAGCATGATGGCAATAAGCGTGGCCCCCACAGCCACGGTCAAAAAGGCCGCAAGCACGGGTTCTGTGCTGTTCACCACGCGGTCTATCTGGGCGATGGCATCGTCAAAAAACGTTGTTGCCAGGCGGTCGAGTACCTCGTCGATCTGGCCGGCGCGCGTGCCCACCGTGAGCATGCGCGCGTAGACGGGCTCAAAGACCTCGGCCTCGGTGATGGCCTGCGCGAGGCTGCGTCCGCGGTCGAGGTCGCTCATGGCGGCGTGTGCGCGGCCGAGGCGCTCCCGCAGCGCCGCGTGGTCGACGGTCTCGATCGAGCGCGCCATGGCCTTATCGGTATCGAGGCCCGCTGCGGTGTAGGCGGCGAGTGCGGACGAGAAACGGGAGAGCGCGAGCTCATACATCGCATCGCGCGTGAAGGGCGCGCACTCAAACAGGCGCACGAGGCGCTCCTGCCCGCGCGGGGTGCGGCTGGTGGCGAGCGCGGCCAGCGCGGCGAGCGTGAGCACAAAGGTCACGGCAAGCGCGGCCCACCCAATGCCAATGGCCACGGCAACCACGGCGGACGAGCCGGCCGTGAGAGAGCCGGCGAGGCCCTCGTACACGTCGATAAAGACAGGCAGGATCGCCCAAACCGTCACGGCAAGAATCACCGTCATCACGCACAGCAACGCCGCGGGGTAGCCGACGGCGCTGCGCACCTTGGAGAAAACGCGGTTCTCCTCGTCGTAATAGACGGCAAGGTTGCGCAGGACGTTTTCCAGGCGACCAGAGGTCTCGCCCACCTCAACCATATGCACGGCGTGCGCGGGGAAGGCGCCGCAGGCGCGCAGGGCGTCTGCCAGGCGCGCACCGCCGGCGAGTGCGGGGTAGAGCTCGTCGCACACCTGCTTGAACGAGGCGTCGGCGAGGTTGGCGCCGAGCATGTGGACCGCCTCGTCGAGCTGTATGCCCGCCCCGAGCATGAGCGCGATGTCCTCGCAAAAGACGCTCACCGCGCTTGCCGGCAGGGGCGCGCGCCGCGTCTGGTTTGTCCGCTTCTCCATCTTCTCGCCCTTCTCGCGCTAGTAGGTATATCGATCGGTGTAGCCGCTGCCGTCGCCCACGGTATCGCCCGCGCCCGCCGCCGCAAACGTGATGTCCACGCGGGTCCAGGTGTTAGGGTCGATCCGGATGGCAACGCTGGTCCAGCTGCCGTTGATGTAGACCATGTTCCAGGCGTGGTAGACGCCGTCGGGGGCAACATAGCCCGTGATGATTTTGGTGGGGATGCCGAGGCTGCGCAGCATCGCCGCGGCAAGCGACGCGTAGTCAAAGCAGATGCCGCTTTTGGCCTCGAGCGTGGCGTCGGGGTCGGGCACGTAACCCGTGGTGCCGCTTATCTGCGCGGCTTTGTCGTAGTCGTAGGTGATGTTCTCGACAAGCCACGTGTAGACGCTGCGCATGACGTCGCCCTCGTTGGCGGCGTCGGCGGCAAGTTTGCGGGCGAGCGCCACGCAGGCGGAGTCATCGCTGTAGGTGCAGAAGAGGTTGGGGCGCAGGTAGGGCTCAAACTCGCTCGCGAGCGTGACGGACGTCTCTGCGCGGGCGATCTCCACGTAGTTGTTGCCGCTCGTGTTTTGCATGACGCGGAAGGCGTAGGCGCCGTCGCCCATGTTGAGGGGCGCCACGATGGGCGTTCCGTCGCCGGGGAGGTCGTAGTTGTAGCTCATCTCTCCGCAGACAACCTGCAGCTTAAGGCGGTTGGCGTTTTGGGCCGAGGCCGCCACGTAGCCTTCGGTCACGTGCGAGGTGTCGATGCTCGTCCCAGCGGAAGTGGTTGCGGATGCTGCGTCAAAGGCGGCTTGCATGATGGATGTCGGCTCCTCAAAGCAGGGGCCGCTTGTCTCGCCTTCGGCGGTTCCGGCGGTCGCACCGCCCCCGCCGCCGTTGCCTGTGGATGCGCCGTCGCCGCAGGCGGAGAGCGTGAGCGCGAGGCCCATAGCGCAGGCGATGACCAAGCGGGCAGGGTGGGCGGTCGGGCGGCAAGAGGGGCCAGAGAGGACGGTAAACCGGGCGGAAAGTGCGGCGAGACGGGCGGCGATACGGCGAAGCACCTGCTTGGGCGAGGTGCGCGGTCGCCGCTTTTCGCGCGCGCTGGGGGAGAGCTCCGGTATGTAGCGCGCGTCTGTCACGTGACCTGCCTATCGTTTGCCGTGTTGCTCGCTATTATACCGTTCGCCCCCTCCCCAAAACCGCATCATCGCAAGCTTGCGACGGGGTGATGACATGGGCGGGCGCGTGCCTGCCGGGCGGGCGCGCTTCAACGGGTCGTGAAAAAGCGGTCCGACCTGCCTATGTGCGTGCGCCCACGCGGCAGCGTGCCGTATCATTATGACGTTTGGGCGGTTTACGGCGCGGCCGTCCGGCGCACCATCCCAACGCGTCTGTGTGAGACACCATGCTTAAGCTCGCCCGCCGGTTTTTTGGCAGGTTCCGCCTGAACCTCATCATAGGTCCCCTCTGCAAGCTCATCGAGGTCGTCTTCGACGTGCTCACGCCCATTGTGGTCGCGCTCATGATCGACGAGGGCGTCAGCCGCCACAGCCTGCCGACCGTGCTCTTCTACGGCGGCGTGCTCGGCGTCTTTGCGCTCGTAGGCATTGCGTTTGCCCTCGTATGCCAAAAGATGGCGAGCCGCGCCTCGCAGGGCATTGGCACCGAGATTCGCGCCACCCTCTACCAGCACATCAACGAGCTCTCCTACACCGAGCTCGACCACTTTGGCACCCCTTCGCTCATCACTCGCATCACCAACGACGTCAACCAGGTGCAGCTCGCGGTGGCGCTCGCTATCCGTCAGCTCATCCGCTGGCCGCTGCTTGCGGTGGGGTCCATGATCGCGGCGCTCGCCATCGACTGGCGCCTCGGCCTCATCTTCCTTATCTCCACCCCCATCATCGCGGGCGTCTTCTGGTTCGTGATGGCTCGCTGTGTGCCGTTCTTTAAGGAGCTGCAGGCGCGCCTTGACCACATTGCCCTGCTCACGCGCGAGGGGCTCTCGGGCGTCCGCGTCATCCGCGCCTTCGCGCGCGAGGCGCACGAGCGCGAGCGCTTCCGCCGCGCGGCCGACGACCAGGCTGCCGTGGCTATCGCCGTGGGCAAGTTGTCGTCGCTGTTGAACCCGGTGACCTTCCTCGTGATGAACCTCGCCGTCTGCGCCATCCTTTGGCAGGGCGGCGGCCTGGTCGATACGGGCGAGCTCAGCCAGGGCGAGGTCATGGCGTTTGTGAACTACATGACCCAGACGCTGCTCTCCATCGTGTACGTCGCCAACCTTGTGGTGGTCTTTACCAAGGCGAGCGCCTCGGCCTCGCGCATCAACGAGGTGCTCGACTGCGCGCCCACCATCGTCGACGCTGCAGACGCGGCGGCCCCGGTGCTCTCGGGCCCCGCTGTGGTGCCGTCGCTTCGTATGGCAAGCGCCGCTTTCACCTACCCCGGCGCCATGCGGCCCGCCGTTGCCGGCGCCGACTTTGCACTCATGCCGGGGCAGACCTTGGGCATCATCGGCGGTACCGGCTCGGGCAAGTCCACGCTCGTGAACCTCATCCCGCGTCTGTACGACGCAACCGAAGGCACGGTCGAACTCTTTGGTCGCGACGTGCGCACCTGGCCGCTTGCCGAGCTCAGGCGCGCGGTGGGGATCGTCCCGCAGAAGGCGAGCCTGGTCTCGGGCACCATCCGCTCAAACCTCGCCTGGCGTGACGCCGGCGCCTCCGACGACGAGCTCTGGCGCGCGCTTGAAATCGCCCAGGCGGCCGACTTTGTGCGCGCGAACCCCAAGGGGCTCGATGCACCGGTCGAGGCGGCGGGCAAAAACTTCTCCGGCGGCCAGCGGCAGCGCCTCACCATCGCGCGCGCCCTGGTGGGCGACCCGGCCGTCCTCATTTTGGACGACTCCGCCTCGGCGCTCGACTTCAAGACCGACGCGGCGCTCCGCCACGCCGTTCACGTCCGCTCGCGCGAGGGCGCGGCGGCGGGCGGCGTGCCCCTCACCACGGTTATCGTGAGCCAGCGCATCTCGTCGGTGCGCGAGGCCGACCTCATCTGCGTCATGCGCCGCGGCCAGGTGGTGGGCCTGGGCACGCACGACGAGCTCATGCGCACCTGCACGGTTTACCAGGAGATTTTCTACTCGCAGTTCAAGCGCGAGGAGGCCGAGGGTGCTGCCCCGTCCGCCCCGTCCGCCCCGCTTGCTGCAAGCGACACTAAGGAGGTGGCCGAGAATGCCTAACCCCTACGCTTCCACCGGCTCGGTGGCAACCGTTACCTCGAGCATCGTCGGCGGTGCCGACGACCTTACTGGCGGTGGCCCGGGTTCGGCGCCCAAGCTCTCCACGGGCACGGTCCTCGCGCGCCTCGCCGCCTACGTGCGCCCGCACGCAGGGCTGTTTGTCCTGTCGTTCATCTCGGCAGCGGTGTCGGTCATTCTGCAGCTTTACGTGCCGATCCAGATCGGCCGTGCCATCGACATCATCATCGGCCCCGGCCAGGTCGACTTCGAGGCGCTGCTTGTGCTCGCGACGCAGCTCGCCGCCGTGGTTACCGGCGCCTCCGTCACCCAGTGGATTCAGGGCTACTGCATCAACCGCCTCTCGTACCGCGCGGTGCGCGACATGCGCGTCGAGACGAGTGAGAAGATCGGCCGCATGCCGCTGTCCTTCATCGACGCGCATCCGCACGGCGACCTCATCAGCCGCGTGGTAAACGACGTCGACCAGGTGGGTGACGGCCTGCTCCAGGGCTTCACGAACCTGTTCACGGGCGTCGTCACCATTGTGGGCACGCTCGTGTTCATGTTCACGGTTTCGGTCCCCATGGCCATCGTGGTCGTGCTCGTTACGCCGCTCTCCATCGTGGCGGCTGGTCTCATCGCCAAGCTCTCCAACAAGAGCTTCGCCGCGCAGCAGCGTATCCAGGGCGAGCTCGGCGCGCACGTGGAGGAGTACGTCGGCCAGCAAAAGCTCGTGGCGGCCTTTGGTTTTGCGCCGCGCGCCGAGGAACGCTTTGGCTCCCTCAACGGCGAGCTCTACACCGCCGGCGAGCGCGCGCAGTTCCTAAGCTCGCTCTCCAACCCCGGCACGCGCTTTATCAACAACATCATCTACGCGGTGGTGGGCGTGCTTGGTTGCGCGTGCGTCATCACCGGCTGGCCCGCGACTCTTACGGTGGGTGGTGTCCAGACGTTCCTCTCCTACGCCAACCAGTACACCAAGCCGTTTAACGAGGTCACAAGCGTTATCACGCAGATTCAGACGGCGTTTGCCTCGGCCCGCCGCGTGTTTGCGCTCGTCGATGCGGCGGAGGAGACGCCCGACGCGCCTACCGCGATTGAGCTTGCCGACCCGCAGGGCGACGTCCAGATCGAGCATGTTGACTTCTCTTACGTGCCGGACCGTCCGCTTCTGCGCGACATTTGCGTGCATGCCCGCCCCGGCATGCGCTTTGCGCTCGTGGGCCCCACGGGCTGCGGCAAGACGACCCTCATCAATTTGCTGCTGCGCTTCTACGACGTTAACGCCGGGCGGATTTTGCTCGACGGGCGCGACATTCGCCAGCTCACGCGCAAGAGCCTGCGCGCAGCCTTTGGCATGGTGCTGCAGGAGACGTGGCTCTTTGAGGGCACGGTGGCGGACAACATTGCCTACGGCCGCCCCGACGCCACGCGCGAGCAGGTCATCGCTGCCGCCGAGCGCGCCCACGCCGACTCGTTCATCCGTGCGCTGCCGCAGGGCTACGACACGGTGATCGGCGAGGACGGCGGCACGTTCTCGCAGGGCCAAAAGCAGCTCCTGTGCATCGCGCGCATCATGCTCACCGACCCGGCGATTCTGCTGCTCGACGAGGCCACAAGCTCCATCGACACCCGCACCGAGCTGCAGGTCCAAGAGGCCTTTGACCAGCTCATGAGCGGGCGCACGAGCTTTATCGTGGCGCATCGCCTAAGCACGATCAGAAACGCCGACTGCATCCTCATGATGCGCGACGGCCAGATCATTGAACGCGGCGCGCACGACGAGCTCCTCGCCCGCGGCGGTGCCTACGCCGAGCTCTACAACGCCCAGTTCGCGGAGTAGGGGAGCGGCTGCTGTCGCTCCTATTGGCGATACAGCCGCCGGCAGACGCTGAGAGCCCTCCTGCAAAGGCGCGCGTATCGATATGTACTGGCCGCTAGTGTTGCGGTCGCCGATTTTCCGTGACTATGTCTGTGCAAAAGTTCGCTTCGCGACGGAGCGTTTCGCAAGTTCCCAGCTCAGAGCGTTGCTGTGTTTAAGGGCTGTTCGACATGGTCACGGAAAATCGTCGCAGATTGATGAAGCGTGGTCCTCTGATGCGTCGAGCGCGCCCGCGTCCGCGCGGAGTTTGTCTGTTGGCGCTTGGCGGGAGGCTCGGGTGCGGTTGCAATCCTGCCGTATGGGTACAACGCTTGCAGCACAGAAGACAAAGAATGCAGGGTAGCGCGGTGACGCGCTCAGAGAGGGGCAGATTATGAGCTACGCGATTGTTTGGGCAAGCAAGGGCGGCAACACGGCTAAGGTGGGCGAAGAGCTCGCGCGTTCGCTCGCAGCGGCTGACGCAGAGCTTGCTTATGCGGGCGCCCTTCCTGCCGCGGGCGCGCCCGAGGAGGCGCAGGTCCTTGCGGCGGATACCGTGCTTGCGGGTTCGTGGACCGATAAGGGCGATTGCGACCCGGCACTTGCCGAACTCCTCGCCAAGCTCGATGGCAAGCGCGTGTTCCTGTTTGGCACAGCGGGCTTTGGCGGCGACCCGGCGTATTTTGAGCGGATCCTCGGCAACTTCAAGAAGCATTTGCCTGCGGGCGCGGAGCTTCTGGGTGGGGCAATGTGCCAGGGCAAGATGGGGGCTGGCATTCGCCGCCGCTATGAGGCCATGCTTGCCGAGAACCCCGAGGACGCCCGCGCCCAGGCGATGATCGCCAATTTTGATGCGGCGCTCACGCATCCTACTGACGGTGACCTCGCCCAGATTGTGAACGCGGCGCACGAGGCTCTTGGTTTCTAGTCTGTAAGGGCTTCATCAGGCGGCTGACGGCCCGTCCGGCGTCGACCGAGGGCTACGATATACTCGAACGATGCGCCGAATATTTCGGTGTCATCTGGCATAAAGGAGAGAGCATGTCCGCTGCTGCGCACACATCGGTGCCGCTCCGTCTGAGCGGGGCACATAACGTGCGCGACCTCGGCGGCTTCTCCTTTACGGACCCCGATGGTACCACGGGCACCACGGCAAAAGGCGTCTTTTTGCGTTCCGGCTCGCTCACGCGCCTCACCAAGCGCGACCGCGCGACGCTGCGCACCTACGGACTCGTGCGCGTTATCGATGTCCGCAGCACCTTTGAGCTCAAGATCTTTTCCGATCCGTACGACCGGCGCCCCGAGCCCGGCGTCGACTATCGCCACGTCCCCATGCTCGACCAACTCAACTCCAACGGGTTCCAGGGGCTTTTGCCCGAGAGTATGTTTGCAGTCTACCGCGACCTTCTCGACGAGGGGCAGGAAGGCTTTCGCCTGCTTATCGACGCGCTCGATGTTGAGGCGGGGTGCGTGCTCTTTCACTGTCGCGTGGGCAAGGACCGCACCGGCGTGATCGCAATGATTCTGCTCGACCTTGCCGGCGTGGCGCCGCGCGACATCATTGCCGATTACGCGGCGAGCGAGCGCTACATGGGCGGCTTTTTGCGTATGCAGCGCGTGGGCGCCTCGCTGCTCGCGCGGCGCATCGTGCCCAAGTGTCTGTTTGAGGCAAACCCGTCCGAGATGGAGCGAACCCTTACGTACCTGCACGAACGCTACGGCAGTGCACGGCAATACCTAGTGGACACGTGCGGCTGCAGCGCCGCGGTAGTCGAGCGCATTTGCCGCCGGCTGCAGGGTCGCGCGGCAGGGTAGCCAAACCGCTATTTGATCTTGGTCGTGCCCGGCGCGAGGTTGGGGTCCGTCTCGTTGGCGGCTCCCTGAAGCGTCTTGGTAAAGATGCCGTCGCCGTGCCCAAAGAGCTTGAGGTACTGGATCATCGACAGGTCGTAGCGCGTGTTCACGGCGGCATCGCCCGCCTCGGTGGTGGTCTCATCTGCGGTGGTGCCCGTGAGGTACCACGTGCCGCGCGCGTCGCAGAAGCCGGTGGTGTTGATGGCCGGCATGCTCTCACGGGCGGTGAGCTGCGCCTTCTCGTAATCGGTGAGGGGCGCGCCAATGAGCTGCTTCATAAGGGCGCCGAGGTAGTTGATCGAGGTGTCGATGTTCTCGCTCATCTGGCTGTTGCCCGCGACATCGTAGTTTGCCCAGATGACGTAGTCGGTCTGCCAGAGGCGCTCGGCATGGGTGGCCTCGTCCTCGCCGGTGAACCAGGCGTCGTTGTACTTGTCGGGGAAGAACGGCTGATGGTCGCCAAAGAACACCACGACCACCTTGCGGTCGAGCTGGCTGAGCTTGGAGAGGAACTGCTCGAGCGCGCGGTCGGACTCCTGAATGAGCGCGAGGTATTCGTTGACTTCGGCGTCGTACTCGCCGTCGATGAGGTAGTTCGTCTGCTTATCGAGCGGCAGAAGCCCCGTCTCGTAGCCGGAGTGGTTCTGCATGGTCACGTCGAAGATGAACTGCGGGTCGCTGTTCTCGTCAAGCATCTGGAGGATCTTGTCGTAGGTTGCCTCGTCGGTCACCATGCCGCGGAGTTTGTCAGCGCCCTCAAAGTCCTCGATGGTGAGGAATTCGTCGAACCCAAAGTCGTTGTAGACGTTCTCGCGGTTCCAGTTGGTGCCGTGGTTGGGGTGCATCGCGGTGGTAGTGTAACCGAGCTCGCTGAACTGCTCGGCGAGGTTCTCGGTCTGGGTGAGGTTGTAGGTCGAGTACGGGTACACGCCGTTGCCGAGGTAGGCCATGGAGTTGCCGGTGAGGAACTCAAATTCGGTGTTGCAGGTGCCGCCGCCGTACGCGGAGACATAAAGCGTGCCGCGCGCTACGGCGTCGGAGATGCTCTTAAAGTACGTGGGGCCCTCGTAGTCGGCGTGCAGGTTCTGGTAGATGGAGAGGTCGGAGAAGGTCTCGTTCATGATGGCGATGACCGTGGGCTTCTCCTCGTCAAACTGCGCGGTGGCCTGGGCGCGCCCCTCGCTCGCGCCGGCGCCCTCGTCGTAGCTGGCGGCATAGCTGTCAAGCAGCTCCTCGGCCTCGGAGGCGGCGTAGTCGCGCGGCTTGGGCGGGATGATGGTCTGGGCGCTCGTGATGAACGAGGGGATGTAGCCCTGACGGTAGAAGCTCTCGAGCGGGCGCCAGGTGTAGATCTGGATGCCGAGGGTGTTGTAGTAATCGATAAGCGTCACGTGCGCGGTGATGCCAGCGAGGCAGAGCACACCCACAAGCAGGTTGATGAGGAGCACGCGGCGGGTGCGGCGAGCGCGCTCGGGGCGCCAGAGGCCGGCGATCATGAGCGCGAGCACGCCGAGTGCGGCGAGCGCGATGCCGTAGATGCAGTACGGCGAGAGCAGGTAGGTGTAGCCGGCGCTCACGGCAGCGGCGGTGCTTAGGGCAAAGAGGTCGCCGGGCTGGATGGGCATCGACTTGAAGAGGATGACAAAGTACTCGGCGATGCCGAGAATGCAGAGTGCAAGCACAAGCACAGCCGGGGCGGTGGCGCGGCGCTGGAAGAGGAAGAACAGGCCGGCGAGCGCCGCGGTGATGAGCGCCCACTCAAGCAGAAGGCAGAGGGGATACATCCAGAGGAGGTCGTGGTTGCTGGGGATCTCGAGCCCCAGGGTGGCAAACACGCCGGCCACCAGCAGGGCGATGACGGTTGCGCACATGGGATGAGGGAAGCGGCTGCCCTTGGCGGTGAGGGAGCGAGCGCGCGCGGCCAGGTGCGGGCGGGCAAAGCAACAGGTGGCGACGAGCGTGAGCACAATGTTGGCAAAGAGCGCCGAGAGCGGGTCGTTCTCCACAAGGCCGAGCGTGGCCCAGACGCCGATGAAGAGCTGGATTGCGCAGATGACGACGCCCCAGGCAATGCCGCTCTTGCGGAAGAGCGCGGGCTGCGCCGCCGCGGCGTTGCCCTTTGCGGCGTGCGCGGCGCTAGCGGGTGCAGCGGACGTGGCGGCGCCTGCGATGGCGCCCGCAAAGCGGGTGTTGGCGAGGATGCCGAGCACAACGCTCGCGATCAGACCAATATATGAGATGACGGCTACGATCATGGTGACCTTCCATCTCCGTCGGCGCGGCTACGTGCGTGTTTGCCGACGCCTAATCAAATGCTTACAAACCAACGCCTTATCGTATCCTTCACGTGTCAAGAAAATGTCGACATGCGGTTTGTCCGCCGAAAAGCTATAACGCCTAAGATAAACGCAAGAAAGATCACAGAACCGCCGCAGCTTTTGGACGCTCGCGGCGCGGTGCGAGGAGGCCCCATGACCAACATTGATGCGCTGTCCCAAGCTGTTGCCAACAATGCAACGCTGGACCTTATCTGCCGGAGGTCCTCGACCCGGGCGTTTGCGGACACGCCGGTTGACGAGGCCCAGCGTCAGGCGGTGCTCCATGCGGCAACGCGCGCGCCCTCGGGCGGCGCCATGATGATGTACTCGATTATCGACATCCGCCGCCGCGAGACCATTGAGCGGCTCGCGGTTCTCTGCGACAACCAGCCCTTTATTGCCAAAGCGCCGTGGGCGCTGGTGTTTGTGGTCGACTACGCGAAGTGGATGGACCTCTTTTTTGAGCTGGACTGTGCCGATGCCGAGGGCACCGGCCCGCGCCCGCCGCAGCGCGGCGAGCTTGCCATTGCCGCGCAGGACACGATTGCGGCGGCTCAGACCGCGGTGATCGCTGCGGAGGCGGTGGGCCTGGGGAGTTGCTACATCGGAGACGTGGTCGAACATGCCGAGGAGGTGGCCTCGCTTCTCGACCTACCACCCTACACGCTGCCGCTCTCGATGCTGGTCTTGGGCACGCCCGCCAAGGAGCGCCCCGCCACGCCGCACCCCACGGTCAACATCGTGATGGAAGAGCGCTACCGTCGCGCCGACGCAAAGACGCGCGCCGCGCAGATTGCCGAGATGGACGCCATGTTCCGCCCGCACGCCACCGAGCCCGGCGCACGCGTGCGCGACATCTACCAGCGCAAGCACACGAGCGATTTTATGGCCGAGATGGACCGGTCGCTCGCGCTTTGGTACCAAAACTGGACGGGCGAGGCGCCGCTTTTGTAAGCAACACCTCGCCCGCGTAAAACCCGTACGCGCTCAAGCGCTTGGGGGTATGTGGTCGCGCCTAGGTTTATGTTGCCACGCCCTGGGTGGATGCGGCTACGTACTTAAGCGTAAGTGGTCGCGCCCTTAGGGGCGGTCGTTCGGCCCGATGCGGCGCATGCGCTGCACCTCTTTGAACTTGGTGAACATGGGCACGTACTCGATGGAGACGCTCGAGTTCTCCAAGCCGTACCAACGCGCCGGCGAACCCGCCCAGCGGCGGATCGCGTACTTGAGCGCGATGGCGGTGCGCTCGTGATGGTCCACGTCGCTTTCGGGCGAGAGGGTCTTGCGCAGCATGAAGAACATGAACGAGCCCACGGGGCCCGGCTTCTTGTAGACCGAGTACTCGTGCACCTGCGCGGGCAGCTCGCCGGTGGCGGAAAGGTCCTGAACCACCTGACGGAGATAGGCGTTAACGCGCTGCGGCACCTTGTAACCAAGGTAGAGGTGCACGCGATAGACGTAGTCGGTGTCAAAGTTCTCGACCGAGTACGCAAAGGTGTGCGGCTCGTCCATCGTCTGGATGTTGATGAACCACCAGGCCTTGGCGCGCTTGGGGTGCTTGTCCAGGATCGAGTAGAGGATGTCGCGGTCGAGGAAGTCGGTGTTGGTGCCGTTGGTGAGGTAGACCAGGTTGTCGCTCACGAGGTCGTAGGTAGTGTCGTGACGCAGGCGGTCGAGCTGGTCGAGGTAGTTCTTGATGGGCAAGAGCGTTGCCTGGCGGCGCTCGACGGCGGTGCCGGCGTACCAGCAGAGCATGATCGCCATAATGAGTGCGGCCATAAGCAGGGTGAAGTAGCCGCCGTGGAAGAACTTGGTGAGCGAGGAGATGAGGAACGAGCCCTCAAGCAGCGCAAAGAACACCACAAAGATCCACGGGAACACCTTTACACGGCGAAGCTTATGCAGGTAGAAGAAGAGCAGAAGCGTCGTGCAGAGCATGGTGATGGTGATGGCAAGGCCGTAGGCCGCCTCCATGTGCGCGGAGCTCTGGAACAGCAACACCACGATGACGCAGCCGATCCACAGCACGTAGTTGACCATGGGGATGTAGAGCTGGCCCTTGGTCTCGGCCGGGTAGAACGTCTGCATGTGCGGCATGAGGTCGAGGCGGATTGCCTCGGAAACCAGGCTGAAGGCGCCGGTGATGAGCGCCTGAGAGGCGATGATGGCCGCCGCGGTGGAAAGTAGAACCGCGAACGGACGGATGCCCGGGTCGAGCATCTGGAAGAACGGGTTCAGGTCCTCGATGGCGAGGAGCTCGGCGTTGCCCGCGTTGGAGAGCAGCCATGCGCCCTGGCCAAGGTAGGAGAACAGCAGGCAGATCTTGACGAACGGCCAGGTGGCGTAGATGTTGCCGCGGCCGACGTGGCCCATGTCGGAGTAGAGCGCCTCGGCACCGGTGGTGGCGAGGAAGCAGCTGCCCAGAATCATAAAGCCCGCGTAGTTGTTGGGCGAGAGCAAGAACTGAATGCCGTAGAGCGGGTTGATCGCCAAAAAGACGATGGGATTATCGACCACGTGCATGAGGCCCATGACGCCGAGGAAGATGAACCAGAGCGTCATCACGGGGCCAAAGGCGCGGCCGATTTTGCTCGTGCCGGCGCGCTGCACCACAAAGAGCAGGCAGATGATGGCGAGCGTGATGGCGACGACGTTCATTTGGTTATCGCCAATGACCTGGTAGACCTCGGGGATGGTGCGCAGACCCTCGATAGCCGTCGTCACGGTGACGGCGGGGGTGAGGATGCCGTCGGCAAGCAGCGCCGAGCCGCCGAGCATGGCGGGGATGATGAGCCACTTGCCAAAGCGACGCACGATCGAGTAGAGCGCGAAGATGCCGCCCTCGCCGTGGTTATCGGCCTTGAGCGAGATCAGCACGTACTTAACGGTGGTAAGCAGCGTCACCGTCCAAATGACGAGCGACAGCGCGCCGAGCACGAACTCCTGGTTCACGCTCATGATGCCGCCGTTGCCGGCAACGAGCGCCTTGGTGACGTACATGGGCGACGTTCCGATGTCGCCATAGACAACACCCAAGGTGACGAGCATCGCGCCGACGCTCACCGGGATAGCGGGATGCGCCCCGCTTGCGGCTTTATCGGTACCCTTTGCGGTGGCCGATAGGTCGCCGGTAGATTGTTTACTCATGGAAGAAAGCTCCTCTAAGACGCCTGCGATGCCGCCTGCCCGCACGCGGGCGGGCCCGATGCAAAGCAGACGATGGCCGAGGTGCCCCGCAGGGAGCATGCTCGGCCTGATGATGGGCATTATAGCTATAGTGAACCCACTATGCTAGAGCTTCTACCTGCTGTTCTGTACGCTGCGGACGAGGTAACAGCGGTGGATGCGGGCGTTGCGCGAGAAGTCCTCGGGAATCGTCTCGGCGGAGATGTCCTCAAGCACGACCCCGCGGCGCTCCAGCTCACGGATGTTGGGCCTAAAGGTGCGCAGGTTGCAGCTAAAGATTGCCTCGCCGTCCGGCGTCAGCAGGCCGGCCACGCCGCAGAGGAGCTCCACATGGTCGCGCTGCACGTCCCAGGTGCGCTGGCCCATCTTGCTTGAGTTGGAGAAGGTCGGCGGGTCGCAGAAGATAAGGTCCCAGCGGTTGGCCGGGTTTTTGCGCATCTGGCGGACCCACGCCAGTACGTCGGCGCGCACAAAATGGTGCTCGGGGCCGGTGAAGCCGTTGCGCACCATATTGCGCTCCGCCCAGTCGAGGTAGGTGTTGGAGAGGTCGACGGTCACCGTCTCCTCCACGCCGGCGTCGGCGGCGTAGCAGGTGGCCGTGCCCGTGTAGGCAAAGAGGTTCAAAAACCAGCGACGCCCGCGCGCGTGCTCGCGCACGATGCCGCGCGTCACGCGGTGATCGAGGAAGATGCCCGTGTCGAGGTAGTCGTCGAAGTTCACTTCAAAGGTGAGGCCACCCTCGCGGATAAGGGGGTGGGCGAGGGCCTCGCCCACTGGCGCCGCGACGCTTGAGGGCGCTTTACCGCTTGCAGGCGCGCCGCTTGAAGACGAGCCGGCTTTGCCGACGGTCGATTCCGCGGCACAGGTGCCGCTTGCACGGCCAAGGCCGCCGTGGCGCGGGTCGGCCTCGCCGGCGAGGGCGTACTGCGAGCCGCCGCGCGCCCGCAGGCGCTCGCGGGCGTGCACCTGGTCGGCAGGCACATCGAGCACGCGCGGCGCAATGGCGAGGATATCGGTCATGCGGGCGTGGGCAAGCGCAGGGTCGACCGTCTTGGGCGCAGCGTACTCGGCGATAACGAGCCAGCGGCCCGGCGTCTCGGACGCGCCCTCATACAGATCGATAGCGGCGGCGTAGTCGGGGAGGTCGGCGTCGTAGACGCGGTAGCAGGTGATGCCCTTGCGCGCTGCCCAGCGTCGGCGTAGGCGCGCGACCTTGATGAGACGCCGAGCAAACTGCTCGGACTCGGGCACGAGCACGGGTATGGGCTTGCCTTGGCCCACGTCGACGGTGGCCTGCGGCTTTTGATGGTCGGTCATACGTGCTCCTTACCCTGTGGGGGACGGCTAACCATGGTAAAGCACCGGCTGACTCTTGCCACGCCTCATGCAAAAACCGAAGTAATGAGCCTTGCCGGAAGAGTGGTGGCTGCCACGCGTCATCTACTGGGCTGGTAGACGTTACTTGACCCGTCAAATGTTAAGAACCCGTACAATATTGCAACCTAATGATTTGGTACCTTGATAGTTGCGGATGAGGGGAGTAGACTTCTCCCGTCAAATCAAGTTGGGAGTATAGAGGGGAGGAACGTATGTGTGACAAGCAAGAACAGAACGCGGGCGACAACACCGCTGCAACGGCGCAGCCCGCTGACGAGGCGGCGCAAGCTGCCGACGACCTTGCGCGCGAGCTGCTGCACGGCCTCGGCTTCTGCGGGCACTATCTCCATTTCCGCAACGGAGGCATGTCCGGACGAGCGCCTATCATCTGTCTCATCGCCAAACGCGGTGGCCAGATGTCGCAGCAGGAGCTCGGCGCCAGCTTTGAGCTCAAACCGGGGTCGCTCTCGGAGGTGCTCAACAAGATGGAGACCTGCGGCCTCATCGAGCGCAAGCGCAACCCCGAGGACCGCCGCCAGCTCACGGTTCGGCTCACCGACGCCGGCTTTGAGCAGGCGCGCCTCGAGCAGGAGGGCCGTACCAGGTTTCGCGCCGAGGCGTTCACATGCCTCGACGACGCCGAGAAGCTCCAGCTTCTCGACATGCTTAAGCGCATTCGTACCAGATGGGAGGAACTAGATGCTTAAAACCCTGATGGCAAGCATCCGCGAGTACCGGAAGGCGGCCATCGCGACCCCGATCATCGTGTCCGGCGAGGTTGTGATGGAGGTGGCGATCCCGTTCGTGACCGCCCAGCTCATCAACACCATCCAGGCCGGCGCTGGAGTGCACGAGATGCTGCCCTACGCGGGCATCCTGATTGCCATGGCGCTCGCCTCGCTCGCCTTTGGTATCGGCGCAGGCATCACCTGCTCCGAGGCTAGCTGCGGCTTTGCCAAGAACCTGCGTCACGACGTCTTTGCCGCTGTGCAGCGCTTCAGCTTCGCCAATATCGATCAGTTCTCGAGCTCCTCGCTCGTGACCCGCCTCACGACGGACATCACGAACGTCCAGCTCGCCTACATGATGGTCATCCGCACCGCCATCCGCTGCCCGATGCTGCTCATCGCCGGCATCATCATGGGCTTTGTCATGGGCGGCCCCATGGCTATCGTGTACGTGATCGTGGTGCCGCTTCTGGGCTTTGGCCTCTTCAAGGTCGTGCGTACCGTGCACCCGATCTTCCGCGCGGTCTTCCATAAGTACGACGCGCTGAACGAGTCCATCGAGGAGAACGTCACCGGCATGCGCGACGTTAAGAGCTACGTGCGCCAGGAGTACGAGAAGGAGAAGTTCGGCCGCGCCGCTCGGGACGTCTGCCGCGACTTCACAAAGGCCGAGAAGATCCTCGCCTTCAACGCGCCGATGATGAACCTCGCCGTGTTCACGGTCTTTGCCGTGGTCATCCAGTTCGGTAGCTACCTCATCGTCTCCACCAAGGGCGTGGCACTGAACGTCGGCCAGTTCTCGGCCCTCACCACCTACGGCTTCATGATTCTCATGGCCCTCATGATGGTGTCGATGGTCTTTGCCATGATCACCATGGCGCAGGAGTCTGCCGAGCGTATCGTTGAGGTCATTGAGACCGAGCCCACCATCAAGAACCCGGAGAACCCGGTGACCGAGATGGCGGACGGCTCCATCGACTTTGATCACGTGACGTTCAAGTATTCCGAGAAGGCCGAGAACGCGGCGTTGACCGACATCGACCTGCACATTCGCTCCGGCGAGACCATCGGCATCATGGGCGGTACCGGTTCGGCGAAGACCTCGCTCGTGAACCTTATCAGCCGTCTGTACGACGTGACCGAGGGCTCCGTCAAGGTCGGCGGCGTGGACGTGCGCGACTACGACCTCGAGTTCCTGCGCAACAACGTGGCCGTGGTGTTTCAGAAGAACGTGCTCTTCTCGGGCACCATCAAGGAGAACCTGCGCTGGGGCAACCC
>CAUGVQ010000017.1 GCA_959602875.1 uncultured Collinsella sp.
TCGGTGGGCGAGGAGGAGCATCCCTTCTCCCGTGAGCTCTGCGGTGGCACGCATGCGCGCAACACCGCTGAGATCGGACTATTCCGTATTACCTCCGAGTCGTCGACGGGCTCCAACGTGCGTCGCATCGAGGCTGTAGCTAGTGAGGGCGCTATTGCCTATCTCGATGAGCGTGCTCGCATCCTTGCCGATACCGCGTTTGAGCTGAAGTGTCGCGTCGACGAGGTTCCCGCACGTCTCTCCTCCCTTCAGGATACGCTGCGTGCCACCGAGCAGAAGCTTAAGGCAGCGCTCACTGGTGGCTCCTCTGATGCTATCTCGCAGGCTATCGACAGTGCTGCAGATATGGGCGCCTACAAGCTCGTCGTCGCTGAGCTCAAGGGTCTCGAGGCGGCAGATCTCCGTAACGTCTGGGATACCATCCGCCAGAAGGTAGCGGGTCCTGTGGCGTGCGTGCTCGCAACCGTGACGAGCAAGGGTCAGCCTGCGCTTCTTGCCGGTGCAACCGATGAGGCCGTTGCCGCTGGTTTTAAGGCGGGCGACGTCATTAAGAAGATCGCACCGCTCGTTGGCGGTGGTGGTGGCGGTCGGCCCACGATGGCGCAGGCCGGCGGCAAGAACCCCGCGGGTATTGCCGACGCACTTGCTGCGGCGCGTGCCGAGCTCGGCGCGTAACAGGTCGTTACGGGGCGGTCCCTTGGGCCGCCCTCTTTTTCTTGAAAGGTTCAGGTGCGTTTATGGTCGCCATGGCGCTCGATATTGGTGAGAAGCGCGTGGGAATCGCGGTCTCGGACTCCTCGGGTCGCATCGCATCACCTGTCAAAGTGCTGCCTGCCTCGGAGGTGCTTTCCTTAGCCCGGCCCTTCAGGCTTCTTATCGAGGACTTTGAGCCCGAGGTCTTGGTTTGCGGAAGGCCCATGACGTTAGCGGGGGAGAGGGGCCCTCAAGCCGAGCGTATTGAGGAGCAAGCGCTCGCTATCGGTCGAGCGGCCCAGCTTCCCGTCGAGTTTGTAGACGAGCGACTCTCTTCTTCGGAAGCCAAACGCATCTTGCGTGAGCAGGGGTTGAACGAGAAGGCCATGCGCGGCAAGGTCGACATGGTCGCGGCGAGCCTCTTTCTGCAGACCTGGCTCGATGCCCGCTCTGCAAATTGAGGCTGTTTGGATTAGCTCGCTTCGCATCTTGCAGTCCTTGACCTTTGTTGAAACCCTCAAGGTTCGATGAAAGGTTTAAGGTTATTCCGGATATACGCTACACTGGTCGTTGGAAAAACGTGTACGTATCCGATACGACCAAAAGGGGAGACCGTGCCCATCGATAACCAGAACACCCCTCGCCACGCCCGGCCTGCGGCAAGCCGTCCTCAGGGCACGCGCTTCCGCAGCGCTCAGAGCGCTTCGTCGAGCTCCAGCTATCGTCCCTCATCGTATTCCCGTACGGGCGGGAGCCATTCCTCCTCGCGCGTTCAGCCCGCCTATGCGCGTCGTTCCGCTGCACCTAAGAAAACCTCGCCCGTTCCGGTGATCATCGTGGTCGTAGTCGCAATCGCAATCGTCGCGGCCTTCCTCCTGTTCGCTCTCCCCGCCATCACCAACCTGTTTATGGGTGGATCTGACGAGCCCCAGGTCGAGGCCGGTATTGAGGTCCAGGTCAACATTCCTGAGGGCGCATCTGGCGACCAGATCGCCAGCATCCTCTCCGAGGCTGGCGTTATCCCCGATCCCAAGACGTATTACGCCGAGGTGAAGGCTCAAAACGCCGACACCTCTCTCAAGCCCGGCGATTATCTCTTCACCACGCTTGAGGACCCTGCGGATGTCGTCGCCCAGCTGGTCTCGGGCCCCAACGTTGAGGGTACTTCTGTGACTATCGCCGAGGGTCTGACGACCGCGCAAACCGCCGCACGCGTCGAGGAGGCCTACGGTATCTCTTCTGACGACTTCCTCGCCCAGGCGAAGGCATCCAACTACGTTGCTGATTACCCGTTCCTCGAGGGCGTTGCCGACGATTCGCTCGAGGGCTACCTCTATCCCAAGACCTATTCGTTCACCTCGACGCCTACGGCCGATCAGGTTATCCGCGCCATGCTCGACCAGTTCGAGCTCGAGGTCGCTTCCCTTGACTTCGACTCCGCTCGTGCGACCATCCAGGAGCGCTACGGGGTGGAGATGAGCGATTACGACTTCATCAACCTTGCCTCTATCGTCGAGCGCGAGGGTCTTACCGCCGAGCAGCGCGGTAAGGTCGCCTCCACGTTCTACAACCGTTTCGAGGCGGGCATGCCGCTTCAGAGCGACGCAACGATGATGTACGTCACCGGTGGTGCCGTAACGGCGGACGACCTTGACCAGGAGAGCCCGTACAACTCCTATAAGAACCAGGGGCTCCCGCCGACGCCCATCTGCTCGCCCTCGCTCGAGTCTATTGAGGCCACGCTTAATCCGCCTGAGACGGATTATCTCTACTTCTTCATTACGACCGAAGACGAATGGTTCTCGGAGACCTATGACGGGCACCTTGCCGCCATCGAGGAGAACCGCTGATATGTCCCTGTTCGCACCCGATCGTTACGTTGCGCGCGTTGAGCTCATCGACCTCGATGAGCTCTGGCGTTCTGGTAAACGGGCCATCCTGCTCGACCGCGACAACACGCTGGTTCCTCGCGACCGCCACGATGCACCAGAGTCGGTGGCCGCTTGGCTCGACGCCGCTCGCGAGCGCGGATTCTCACTTTACATGGTCTCCAACAACTGGCATAAGGACCAGGTAGAGCGTTCCGCACGTGAGCTTGGCCTTAAGGCTATCTGCTTTGCCTGCAAGCCGCTTCCCTTTGCGCTCGACCGTGCACTTAAGCACCTCGGAGTTGCGCGTGATGAGGCCGTCATGGTCGGCGACCAGCTCTACACCGATGTGTGGGCGGGAAACTTCGCTGGTATCGACAGCATCTTGGTGAAGCCGCAGACAACGGTCGATCTTTGGTACACGCATATCTTCCGCATCTTTGAGCGGCGCGCGCTGAAAAACGTTCCTTGCGAGGAGTAGGGGATGTGCGCGGAGGTCGAGCGAGCTCCTGAGGGACGCGAGGGCTCGTTCGTCAAACATGGCTGCGACCATATCTTCTTTATCGGCTTCTTGGGAGCTGGTAAGTCCACCTTGGCCCGTAACCTGGGTGATATGTTCCATCGCCCCTTTGTCGACACCGATCGACTCGTTGAACGACGGTGTGGTAGGTCAATCGCGCGCATCTTTCGTGAGGAGGGCGAGGCATCGTTTCGCAAGCGTGAGACCGCGGTTCTGAGAAGTCTCAAGAGCGAACAGAGTCTACTTGTTTCCTGCGGCGGTGGCATCGTCGAGACGCCGGAGAATATCGATATCATGCACGCCATGGGTACGGTGGTCTACCTTGAGGGGGATCTCTCCGATTCATTGCGGCAGATTCGTTCGGTCGCAGCGCGCCCCGATTTCAAGTCGCGCGCCCATGCGGCGAGGCTCTTCGATCATCGCCGTCCACTGTATGTAGGCGCTGCTGACCTGACGCTCGACATTCGGGGTAAAACGTTCGAAGATGTTTCCTACTTGTGTGCAGAGATGCTTTTGGAGCGTGGTCTTATATGACGGTAAAACGACTCGTATTGAACTTCGGCGGTCGAAGTGTTGACTTTCGTATCGGTCCCGACGCGCTGAGTGAGTTCAGCCGTATCTCGCGCGGTGTTGTCGGACGGCCCGTCCGAGCGTTTGTGGTCGAAGACCCCGCGCTTCCCCAAGAGGTTTCCACGCGCATTGCGCACGAGCTTATCGATGCCGGCTTCAAGATCGAACGGTGGCAGGCGCCTGCAGCTGCATCGATCACGTTTGAGGTCATCAGCGAGGTGCTGGCGTTGCTCGGATCAGCTCGGGTCACCGCAGACGATGTTATCGTGGCGGCGGGTGGCGTTCGCGTGACGTCGCTCGGTGCGTACGTTGCGCGTCTTTGGTGCGGGTCCACACCCTGCGTGCTTCTTCCCACTGACCTTGAGGGCATGGTTTGCGCCGCCACCGCATCCGATCCGATCGATGTGGCTGGCACCGAGGGGCACGTGCTGCTTCGCCCGGAGCCGTCCATGGTGTTCTGCGACGTATCACTGCTCAGCGGGGATCCTGAGCCCGCCGGCAACGTCTTGCTTCTGGGCGCAGCGCTCGCCGACAGCAAGCGCTCCTGGGACCGTCTCAAAGATCATGCCGCAAAGATTGGAGAGGGTGACCCCGTTGCCATCGTTGATGCCGTCTGCAATGCGCAGACTTGCCGGCGCAGTGTCGTTGCATCCGCAAATCCGTCTGCTCGCCACGCTCTCTCCTTTGGCGTGACTACCGCCCGCGCGCTTCGAGCGTGTCTTGCGCGCAGAAACGTCTCAGCCCCCTGGTGGCCGCTTCTTGCCGAGGGCATGCGCTTTGAGGCGCGCCTCGCCACTGAGGCGGGAAAGTTTTCCGTCGAGGAAGTATTTGCGCTCGATGACGCGTTGGAGGACCTCGGTGTTGAGGAACTCGCATTCGATATTGATGTGGAAGAATTCCTAAAGGCTCTTGAGGAGGAGAATGCGCGCTGGTCCAACCGTTTGTTCTTTGCACTCCCCAAGGGCTTTGGCTCCATCCGCCTTGTCAACGTAGATGACGAGGTGCTTCGTCGTCACGCGGAGGCGTACCTCGCATCTCGCGCCGAGCTGTTAGAAGATGCTGAGCAGTAACTTATAACCTAGCCGATAATCTGGAGGAGATCATATGACTGAGATCATGAACGGGCCCGCTGGTCGTATTGCTCGCGTGCGCACCCTTATGGAGGAGCGCGGCTACGACGCCGTGATCATTCGCGACGAGGCAAATCTCCGCTGGCTCACGGGTGCCGAGGGCGTTTTTGACTTTACCGGTGAGCTCCCGCACTGCGCCTTCATCTCTCGTTCGAGCGCCTATCTGCATACTGACTCTCGCTATTTCAACAGCTTTGAGGAGCATATGCCCGAGGGTCATGAGTGGAAGCTCGACATGGATGGTTTCGACATCCCCAAATGGGTTGCCGACCACGCGTGCCTTGAGCGCTGCCGCGTCATTGCGGTCGAGGACACCATGGAGCTCGCCTTTTACAACGGGCTTACGCGTGCGATCGAGGATGCGTCTCTTTGCTGCGGCATAGCCCTGATGCACGGTGACCTCCGTCAGATGCGCGCCATCAAGGACGCCGAGGAAATCGAACTCATGCGCCGCGCGCAGGCTATCACCGATGCCGCGTTTGCGCATATGCTCGAGTTTATCAAGCCCGGTCTTACTGAGAAGGAGATCAAGCTTGAGCTCGAGAACTACATGTACGCCCAGGGCGCTGACGGGCTCGCCTTTGGCACCATCGTCGCTTCCGGCCCCAACACCGCCAATCCGCACGCCATTCCTTCGGACCGCGTGGTCGAGAAGGGTGATTTCGTCCTTATGGATTACGGCGCGCGCCTTGGTGACTACGATTCCGATATGACGCGCACCATCGTTCTGGGCGAGCCGACCGAGGAGCAGCGCAAGATCTACGACCTTGTCCAGCACGCGCACGAGGAGTGCGTCCGTGCTATCCACGGCGGCGTCGATGGCAAGGACATACACGAGCTTTCGGTCAAGATCATCTCCGACGCGGGCTACGGCGACTATTACGGTCATGGACTTGGCCACGGTGTCGGTATCGATATCCATGAGCTGCCCAATTTCGGTCGTCGCAGCAATAGGGTGGAAGCAGGCGCCGTCATCACCGTCGAGCCGGGCGTTTACCTCCCCGGTGTGGGCGGCGTGCGTCTTGAGGACTACGGTGTGGTCACCGAGGACGGCTTTGAGCCCTTCACCACGAGCCCGCATGAGCTGCAGATTATCGACTGCTAACGCGTTTTCAGCGTAAAGGGAGGGTATGACCGTGTTCTGCATGAAATGCGGTGCCGAGCTGGACGAGGGCGCGAAGTTCTGCAACGTCTGCGGTGCGCGCGTCAATCGTGCCACGGGCGCGAGTTTTCGAGATTCTAATGGTTTGAGCGGCGACACGGCGCCCAATATGGCGCCCCTGCCTCCCTCGATGCCGCAGGACTACATTCGCTACGATGGCTCCCATGCACGATCGGGGGCTGGTAAGGTCGTCGCAATCGTCTGCGGTGTCGCGCTTGTTGCCGTGCTAGCCGCCGGTGGTACCTGGTTTGCACTCAACTCTGCCTCTTCGGGCTCCTTAGATTCTGCACCAACAGACGGAGTCGCCGCGGTGTCTGGTGGTGTAGGTGAGGTCTCCTCTGTAGATGGGGAGGGGGAGGACAAGCCCTCGGCAATTAGTGAGAATGGACAACAAGACGGCCTCGATGAACGTGAAGATGTCGCGACCGATGACGAAGCGTCCTCGCCGGGTCCCGGTGTGGAGGGTTTTATTCTTCCCGATTCCGATACGCATCTCTATAGCACATCTGAGCTTGAGGGTCTTTCTGATTGGGAACTCTCTATCGCGCGCAACGAGATCTACGCCCGTCATGGTCGAACGTTTCAAAACGAGGATCTTCAGGGTTACTTTGAGGCGCAGGATTGGTATACGCCGCTTTACGATCCTGAGGAGTTCGACGCCGAGGTGGAGCTCTCGTCTACCGAGATTGCTAACGCGGAGACCATTCGCGCTCTTGAAAACGCCGATTAGCTTAGCTCGGCACGCTTGTCCATCTCCTCTTTTGTGGTAGCGAGATTCAACCTCGCTGGTAATCTTTCGCTTGTGTAATCGCTCGTCGAGCGCGCGAGGATTCCTGCGAGGTTGTATACTACGTCTGTATGCAACGTTGGCGCCCTTGGGCGCTCTGATATGGAAAGGCGTTTCATGGCATCCATCACCACCGCTGATTTCAAGAACGGCATCGGCCTGCGCATTAAGGACAAGGTTTGCACCATTGTCGAGTTCCAGCACGTCAAGCCTGGTAAGGGCGGCGCGTTCGTGCGCTACAAGACCAAGGACCTCAAGACGGGCCGCGTGGTCGAGCAGACCTGCAACGCCGGTACCAAGTTTGAGAGCGTCACCCTCACCACCACCGAGATGCAGTATCTCTACAACGATGGTGACCACTACTACTTCATGAACATGGAGACCTACGACCAGGTGCCCGTTCCCGTCGACTTCATCGGTGACAATGCCAAGTGGCTGAAGGAGAACGACATCTGCCAGCTCCTCTACGCCGATGACGAGCTTATGGGCGTGAACCCGCCGATGTTCATCGAGGTCGAGATCACCCAGACCGACCCTGGCTTCAAGGGCGATACCGTTCAGGGTTCCACTAAGCCGGCCACCATTGAGACCGGTGCCGTCATCCAGGTTCCTATGTATCTTAACCAGGGTGAGATCATCAAGGTCGACACGCGTGACGGTAAGTTCGTCAGCCGCGTCTAGTACGTCTCAGACCGTCCCTACCCAAAGATTGGGGGAGTCCATGTCTCACGAGATTATCGTTTCCGGCATCGGCATCGCGCCCGAGGTGCTTGCCACCATTGTTTCTCGCGCTGTCGAGGAAGTCGAGGGTATCGCTTCGGTGGGGGATAAGAACCTTGCCAGCAACCTCGTCTCCATGTTCTCTACGCGCAGCGTCTCCACGGCGCCTGCGGTCGAGGCCACGGTTACGGCCGACGACGAGCTCGCCCTTACGGTTCATCTCGTCGTCTTCTTTGGCTACCCCTTCAAGAAGCTTGCCGAGGTGGTTCGTGAGGCGGTCGTGCACGCTATCGACGCTCAGGTGGGCGTCGGTGTGGCGCGTGTGGACGTCTGCATCGACGGCCTTGTCTTCCCCAAGGAGTAACGCGTGAGCTTAAAAGTCGATCGCGGGCGCACACGCGCCCGCAGCCAGGCAGTCCAGCTGCTCTTTCAGGCTGAAGCGAAAGACGTGCCCCTTGAGGAGGTCCTTGAGGGCGATTATCTTCTGTCCAAGGGTCCTCTTGAGGACTATGCGCGCACGCTCGCCGAGGGCTGCTATCGCTATCTGGACACCATTGACGAGGTCCTCGATCAAGCGCTTAAGAACTGGAGCATGCCGCGTCTCCCGCGGACCGACCGTAATCTCATGCGCATCGCCATCTACGAGATGCGCTATGCCGATGAGCGTATTGAAGATGCGGTCGTGATCAACGAGGCGGTCGAGATCGCCAAAGCCTATGGAACCGATGAGTCGGCTAAGTTTGTGAACGGCGTTCTGGGCCGCATCGCCCGGACGGACGAGAGCGTGCTCCCCAGCGCTAACGGTAGCGATGCGGATGATCCCGCCTTGACCGGCGCCGACGACGAGACTGCCGTTGCATCCGATATGGCTGCCGATACCGTTGAGGCGGAGGCGTAGGTCCCATGGCAGAGTCAACCGTCCATACCTTTGAGGACATCACCACGCGCCTTGACGAGATCATCGCGACCGTGCGCTCCAAGGACACCTCCCTTGAGCGCAGCCTTGATTTGTTTGACGAGGCCATCAAGCTCGGATCCAAGGCCGTTGAGCTTGTCGACAGCTTCGATATGAGCCCCACTGAGGCTGCCATGCTCGAGGAGGCTCAGGATAGTCCCGTAGACGCGGACTCAGATACACCCGCAGAGGCTTCTGACGATTCCGCTGAGGGCGCGGGGGTTTGATGCCGGGCATGAAGAAGGTCCGGCTTGATGATGAGATGATTTCGCAGGGCATCTGTGCCGATCGCGCAGATGCCCTGCGACTCTTGATGGCAGGTCTCGTCTCTTCCGGGGGCGAGCGACTCTCTTCGCCCGGCCAGAAGGTCCTGCCTGGGCTTGATCTTCATGTTAAGGGCCATAGTGCCTACGTTGGTCGCGGCGGTCTTAAGCTTGAGGGTGCTCTCCACTCCTTTGGGGTCGATCCCAAAGGCCTTACCTGCCTCGATGTCGGCTGCTCCACCGGCGGGTTTACCGACTGCCTTCTCAAGCAGGGCGCCGAGCGCGTCATCTCCGTTGATGTAGGCCACGCCCAATTCGACTGGTCGCTCAGAAACGATCCCCGTGTGACGCTTCTTGAGAGAACGAACATCGTCGACCTTCCTGATTTGGGTTATCTCGGCGTAGCTGATCTTGCCGTTTGCGATGTCTCCTTCACAAGAATCGCCCGCGTACTCCCTGCAGTGCTTGAGATCCTTTCGGAGAGCGGCTCTTTCGTGACGCTCGTAAAGCCGCAATTTGAGGCTGAGGCGCATGAGGTGGGCGAAGGCGGGATCGTTCGCGATCCTATTGTAAGGCGACGCACGCTTGCCGATGTCGTTCGACTATTTGCGGCAAACGGCCTCGTCCCCCAAGACGTCTGCGTCTCGCCTATAAAAGGTGCCAAGGGAAACGTTGAGTATTTCCTTTGGGGCAAACGAGGTATCCTAGACGACAAGGGCTCCGGCTCATGCGCGGAGCAGGTCGATGCCGTTTTGGGGAAGGTGGAGCGTCTATGAAGATCCTGCTCGTTCCCAACTACGATAAAGCTGAGGCTGTAGAGAGTGGCCTCATGCTCGAGCTGTGGCTTTCCCGTCAGGGGCTGGACGTTGTCTGGGCGCCTGATACGCGTTCCGGCATTGCCGCTGAGCCGGATATAGAGGGTTGCGGGCTTGTCATCTCCCTCGGTGGCGACGGCACGCTTCTTCGTGCTGCACGCATCGTCACCTATCGTGAGATTCCCATCCTTGGTCTTTCGTACGGTCACGTCGGCTTCCTTACTGCAGCGAGCCCCGATGACACCGATATTCTCAAAGTGGTGGGAGATGCTCTTGCCGGCGAGCTCCATGTGAGCAGACGAGCTACGCTCTCCTGTCGTATATTCTCTTCGCAAGATTCAGATGCCGAGCCCGTTCTTGAATCCTTTGCCCTAAACGACCTCGCCCTTACGCGCGGGCCGCTCTCGGATATGGTCTCGTTCGACATCACCGTTTCCGGTCACCACATCGACCGCTTGCGCGGAGATGGCGTGGTTATCTCGACTGCAACCGGTTCCACCGGGTACGCGCTCTCGGCCGGAGGCCCTATCGTAAGCCCCGACTACGCCGGCATGGTTTGCGTTCCCATCGCCCCGCACACCATCCAGGCGCGCGCGTTTCTCACCTCACCGTCCGATGTCATCGAGATCGCTATGTCGCACGACAGGCCCTCCATTCCCGCCGTTGCCGTCGACGGCCAGTTTTACAAAGGGGAAGAGGCGGTTGAACGGGTGGAGGTTAGCCGAGGCCCCGGCGATGTCCTTTTGCTTGACTACGGTCCCGAGAGCTTCTACAACTCGGTAAGCCGCGTGTTCTACGGGGTGCGCCATGATCGATGAGATTCGCGTTTCCAACTTAGCCCTCATCCGCGAGGCCGAGCTATCGCTATCGAGCGGTCTCACGGTGCTCACCGGCGAGACCGGTGCCGGAAAAACGGCACTTCTCTCAGCGCTCAAGCTGCTGATGGGCGAGCGCGCCGATGCATCTCAGGTTCGTGAAGGCGAGCAGTTCGCTGAGGTCGAGGGGCGCATGTTTTCTGATGCCAAGGACACCGAGGGTTTTACCGTCTCGCGTCGTCTTTCCGCCGACGGTCGTTCCCGCGTGAGAATCGACGGATCGCTTGGAAGCGTGCGTGAGCTGTCTGAACGCGTGGCGCCTTTGATGGACCTCTGCGGGCAGCATGAGCACCAGCGCCTTCTCGACGCCTCAACACATGTGGGCATGGTCGACGCTTGGGCGCATGGTAGCATCGCCACTCCGCTCGAGGCCTATCGAGCTGACCTTTTGGCAGCTCGCGAGGCCGCCCGTGAACTCGAGCGCGTGGAAGCGGCAGCACGAACCGAGGGGTTTCGGTTGGAGGACGCACGTTTTGCTCTCGATCGTATTGACGAGGTCGACCCTCATGAGGGCGAGCTTGAGGAGCTTGAGGAGACGCTACCGCGCGCAGAGCATGCCGAGGGGCTTGCAGCGTGCGCTCATGAAGCGGCCGAGGCGCTCTCGGGCGAAGGGGGAGCGCTCGACCCGCTGAACAGCGCCATCGCCGAGCTTTCCCGTATGGGCGGGGTCGACGGTAAGCTCTCTGAGTTCGCCGATACGCTTGCAGGAGCCGCCATCACGCTTGAGGACGTTGCGCAGGACCTACGTCGCTATCGTGATGGGGTCGACTTCGACCCCGCGGAACTCACGCGCCTTCAGGAGCGCTATGCGGCGCTCAAAGGGCTGCTTCGCCAGTTCGGTCCTCATATGGAGGACGTATTCCAACGTCGGGATGAGGCTCAGGAGCTTCTCTCGCTTGTATCCGATAGCGATGCGCGCATTGCGCGCGCCCGTCGCGCCTTGGAAGAAGCCGAGTCTAAACTTGCCCAATCCGCAAAAGAGCTTAGCCGGGCGCGCAACGCCGCGGGTCCTCGCTTCTGCCGTGAGGTCACGCGTCAGATGGCTCGCCTGGAGATGGGGCGTGCCGAGCTCGTCTGGGAGGCCCGCAGGCTTCCGCGTGAGCGTTGGACCGAGGCCGGTCCCGATTCCTACGAACTTCTCTATCGCAGTGGCCCGGGTCTTACGCCCAGGCCTCTTCGCCGCATTGCATCGGGTGGCGAGCTCTCGCGCGTGATGCTTGCCTCTATGGTGGTGCTTGGCGAGGCGGACGGTGTAGATACGCTTGTGTTCGACGAGGTCGATGCCGGTGTGGGCGGTGCCGTCGCGCGCTCCCTCGCTGCGGTGCTCGCCGACCTTGCGCGCACCCATCAGGTTATCGTCGTCACGCATGTGGCTCAGGTAGCTGTCGTTGCGACTGAGCATTACGTCGTATCTAAGTCCGATGGCGATATCCCCGAGACACGCTTAAACAAGGTTTCCGGGGAAGAGCGCGTCTGTGAGGTGGCTCGCATGCTCTCGGGCGATACCGGTGAAGCCTCAATCGCGCACGCGCGCGAGATGCTTCTGGAGGCCGGTACGCTCTAGTACGAGTCCTGTCGCCGTTTACGTGTGCGTTTCATGCATATGCGCAGCTTGTGATAGTATATCGAGCTGTTGGATTACCCGTTCCTAGCGGTTCGCTCCACCGGCGGCCCCTCGGATCGGGCGGATTGCAGGGGAGACCCTGCCAAGAGAAAGGTGAAACATGACTGTTTCCAAGGAGCGCAAGGCTGAGCTCACTGCCGAGTTCGGCAAGAACGCGCAGGACACCGGCAACCCCAAGGTTCAGGTCGCTATCGCTACCGAGCGCATCCGTGAGCTCACCGAGCACATGAAGACCCATCCGAAGGACTTCCACACCCGCCGCGGTCTGCTCATGATCGTCGGTCGCCGCCGTCGTCTTCTTTCCTACATCAAGAAGAACGACATTGTCGAGTACCGTGAACTCATCGCGAAGCTCGGCATCCGCGACAACATCCAGTAAGTTGTGCATGCGGGAGCCCCTTCGGGGGCTCCTTTTCATGTAGGGACCGAAAGGTCGGTCCTACACCGCCGGATAAATCCCGGCACGAGAGGTCCCGGCAGAAGGGCTGCCGGGGGATGAAAGAGGAAAAATGGCACTTGTATCCAAAACCTTCGAACTGTACGGCAAGACCTACACCCTCGAGAGCGGCGAGCTTGCCAAGCAGGCAACCGGCGCCGTCCTCGTCAAGCAGGGCGACACGACCGCGCTGGTGACCGTCGTGGTCTCCAAGGAGCGCAAGAATTACGACTTCTTCCCGCTCACGGTTGACTTCAACGAGAAGCTCTACGCTGCGGGCCGCATCCCGGGTGGCTACCTCAAGCGTGAGGGACGTCCCACCGAGAAGGCGACGCTTACCGCGCGTATGATCGACCGCCCCATTCGTCCGAGCTTCCCCGACGGTTTCCGCAACGAGGTCCAGATCGTCGCGACGTCTCTTGTCGCCGATCAGAAGAACCCCATCGATGTGATCTGCACCATGGCCGCATCGCTCGGCCTCACGCTCGGCGGCGTCCCGTTCGAGGGCCCGCTCGCTTGCGTGCGCATCGGCCGCAACACCGAGACCGGTGAGTTCATCGTTAACCCCACCTACGAGGAGCGTGAGGCGTCTGACCTCGATCTCGAGCTTGCCGGTACCGCTGACTTCATCTCCATGGTGGAGGCCGGCGCCGACGAGGTCACCGAGGACGACATGCTTGCCGCCATGCAGTTTGGCCAGGAGGCCATCGGTGCCTTCTGCCAGGCCCAGCGCGAGTTCGTCGAGGAGTGGGAGCGCGTCAACGGTGCCATTCAGCAGAAGGAGTACGTCCTCGACCAGCCGGTTCCCGAGGTGGAGGAGCGCATCTTCGCCCATTACGACGAGATGGCCGCCGCCCTCGCGGACGCCGACAAGCTCTCGCGCATCGCCAAGGTTGAGGATCTGAAGGAGCGCATCCGCGCCGAGTTCTCCGAGGAGGAGCAGCTCGCTTGGGAGCGCGAGATTCCCGTCAATCTCAAGAAGCTCGAGAAGAAGGCCATGCGCATCATGGTCGTCGAGACCGGTGAGCGCGTTGATGGCCGTCGTGCGGACCAGATTCGCCCGATCATGGTGAAGGGCAGCTATCTGCCGCTCGTTCACGGTTCCGGCCTCTTCCAGCGCGGCCAGACCCAGGTTCTCTCCGTGCTCTCCCTCGGTATGCTCAACGAGGGCCAGCGTCTCGATACCATCGAGCCCGTCGAGGGCAAGCGCTACATGCACCAGTACAACTTCCCGCCGTTCTGCACCGGCGAGACCGGTCGTATCGGCAGCCCCAAGCGCCGCGAGATCGGCCACGGCAACCTTGCCGAGCGCGCCCTTCTGCCCGTCCTTCCCGACGAGAAGGAGTTCCCCTACGCCATCCGCGTCGTCTCCGAGGTCATGGAGTCCAACGGCTCCTCGTCCATGGCGTCGACCTGCGCGAGCTGCCTCGCCCTTATGGACGGCGGCGTGCCCATCGCCCGCCCGGTCTCCGGTATCGCCATGGGTCTTATCCAGGAGGAGGGCAAGACCGTCGTCCTCTCTGACATCCAGGGCATTGAGGACTTCCTCGGCGATATGGACTTCAAGGTGACCGGTACCGAGCGCGGCATCACCGCCCTTCAGATGGACAACAAGGCCACCGGCCTTACCTTCGAGATCCTTAAGGCCGCGCTTCAGCAGGCCAAGGAGGGTCGTGCGTTCATCCTCGATAAGATGCTCGAGGTCGTTCCCGGTCCGCGCGAGGAGACCCGTCCGACCGCGCCGCGCATCACCTCCATCACCGTTCCGACCGACAAGATCCGTGAGGTTATCGGTAAGGGCGGCGAGACCATCCGCGGCATCCAGGACGAGACCGGCGCTTCTGTCGATATCCAAGAGGACGGCACCGTCTACGTCGGCGGTGTGGGCACTTCGGTTGATGAGGCTATCGAGCGCATCAAGCTCATCGTGCACGAGCCCGAGGTGGGCGAGGAGTTCTGCGGCCGCGTTGTTTCGATTCAGCCGTTTGGCGCCTTCGTCTCGCTTACGCCCTCCAAGGACGGCCTGCTGCACATCAGCCGTGTCGCTCAGGGTCGCGTTGAGAAGGTTGAGGACGTCCTCAACATCGGCGATGAGGTAAAGGTCAAGGTTATCGAGGTTGATGAGCGCGGCAAGATCTCGCTCGACCGCCTCGATAAGCCCGAGGCTCCGGCCGGTTCCGGCAACGGTGCCTCCCACGACGATGGCCGCGGCTTCGGCGGCCGTCCGCGTCGTGATTCCAAGGATCGCGAGCGCCGTGGCCACGGCGATCGTCCTCGCCGCCCCGGTGACAACGGCGGCAACGGCCGCGTTCCGCGCCGCCATCACGAGGCATAACAGCACCTCATTCCTGTTATAGGTAGCTAATACGGAGGGTCGGCTCGATGAGGGCCAACCCTCCGTTCTTCTATCGCGCTGCGAGTTTGTCGCGTTCAGGCACCACGAACCTGTGCATTTCGCACACCCTGTGTGCATTCAGCACAAGCCGTGTGCATTCTGCACGCCATGTGTGCAATCTGCACGCGCCGTGTGCAAAATGCATGGAAAACAAGGGGGTAAGCGTGCAGAATGCACATGAGCCGTGCCAAATGCACATAGAGAGTGCAGAATGCACACGAACCATTCTAGATGCACAGAGGGCGTGCTATATGCACATGCGAAGCGCTATGCGGTGAGGCGTTCGGCCAATAGGCTAAGCGCGTGGCGATATCCTTCAAGACCCTCGCCCGACACGCGTGCAAAACAGGCCATACCGGCATACGAGACCTGGCGGAAATCCTCACGCGCGTCCACATCGGAGATATGAACTTCAACCGCGGGAATGCTCACCGCTTTGAGAGCGTCAAGGATGCCCACGCTTGTGTGCGTATAGGCGGCAGGATTGATGGCGATACCGTCGAAGGTTCCGTACGCTTCCTGAATCTTATCGATGATGACACCCTCATGATTCGATTGAAATACCTCGACCTGCTCAAAACCGAGCTCTGTTCCAGCTGACTCACATAGCGCAACCAGGTCGTCATAGGAATCGTTTCCGTAGATTCCCGGCTCCCGTATGCCGAGCATGTTGAGGTTGGGTCCGTTGATAACTAGTGCGCGCATAGCTCCTCCTTCAGCGCATGGGCGGTCGCTGCGGCGCTCTCGCGGGAGCGTATGACGATGTCGGCCCAGGCGCGATAGGTATCCATACGTTGGGCAGCAAGCGCCTCTACGCCGTCGCGAGCGGTGATGGGGCGGCCCTTGCTCGAGAGCTCTTCCAGACGACGGTCAAGCATGACGATGCGGGAATTCTGGTGCAGCAGCGGGTAATTCTCCTCGCGTGTCACAACGCCTCCACCGCACGAGATGACAAGTCCGCTGCGACCGGCTATACGGCGCAGCGCTTCCGTTTCCTCGTGTCGGAAAGCATCCTCGCCCTGAGATGTGATGAAATCGGAGCAGGACATTCCCAGGGTGTTCTCAAGCTCTGCATCGATATCGATATGCTCGCGACCAAGAAGCGCAGCGAGTTCAGAGCCCACCCGGGTTTTGCCGGCGCCCGGCATACCAATAAGGGCGATGTTCTCCTCCGTCGCATCAAGTGACGCGGTGACCTCACGGATCCGCTCAAGGGCAACGGCGTTGCCGGTGTAGCGTTCCACAGCGGCGGCGGCTTGGGCGACAAGCATGAGAAGGCCGCCGATGGTGGGGATGCCGCGACGTTCGGCCTCCATCATAAGGCCGGTTCGCGCCGGGTTGTACACGATGTCGACCACGGCCAGAAGGGAAGGAAATGCATCAAGAGGCCAGATGGTTTCCGGACAGTAGGGATACATCCCAACGGGCGTCGCGTTCACAACGAGAGCGGCATCGCGATACGCATCGAGCTCCTCATACGTGATACTCGGAAACGCCGAGGCAGCACCCGCCTGTTCTGCGCTTTCGGCGGTGCGGCATACCGCGACAGGCTCCATACCTAGGTCTCCGAGTACGACCATGCACGTGGAGCCGGCTCCTCCATGGCCGCCGAATACGAGCGCTCGTTTGCCGGCAAGCTCGAGCCCAAGCGCCTCCACAAGCATCTTGAAGCCAAAGTAGTCGGTATTATCGCCCCTAAGACGGCCGTCGGCGAGGCGCGTGATCGTATTTACGTTTCCCAGGCGCTGCGCGATGGGTGAGAGCTCATCCACCATCTCGGCAGCGAGCTTCTTGTAGGGAATAGTGACATTCACACCCTCCCATTCGTCACCGCGTAGAAATGCCTCAACGTCCTTTGGCTCACGCTCGAAACGGACATAGTCAAGACCAGCAAGCTCTCGATAGATGGTGGGGGTATAGCTATGGCCGAGCACGCGTCCGAGAACGCCGTAAGGGCGGGTCTCAGCAATGTAGCTCGCCTGTTGAGAGGACTGCATCTAAAGCACCTCCGTATAGCTGCCAAAGTACCAATAGCGCTCGCAAACATCGCCCAGCGAATCGAGCAGCTCAATAAACGAGGGGGCGCTCACCGGACAGTCGAGGTCGAAGTAGAAGATGAACTCAAAATCTCGACCGGGGATCGGGCGGCTCTCGAGTTTAACGAGATTGATGCCGAGGGCATAGAAGCGCTCGAGCACGCGATAGAGGGAACCGGGCTCATGACTCACGGTGAGCATGAGCGAGGCGCGCGTTGCGCCAGCGTAGATTTCTGGTTCCGCCGATATCACGACGAATCGCGTGTAGTTGTTGTCCGAGTCCTGGACGTCTTCGTCAAGGAGGTCGAGCCCGTACAGGTCAGCGCAGACGCGAGAGGAAAGGGCGGCGACATCGGTGCGCGAAGAGGATGCGACGGCCTCCGCGGCCTGAGCGGTGTTCTCGCATACGTGAACGCGCACGCGGAGAGACTCAAGGTACTGGGCACACTGCGCGATAGCCTGCTCATGGGACCAGACCTCGCGAATGTCCTCGATGCGCGTTCCGGGCTTGGCGAGTAGGTTGTGATCGATCTTAAGACGGATGGAGCGCACGATATGGAACCGATACTCGGCCAAAAGGTCGTATACGGCGTTTACCGAGCCTGCTGTTGAGTTCTCGATGGGAAGGACGCCGTAGCGAACAAGTCCGTCCTTGACAGCGCGGCAGACGCCATCAAAGGAAGCGAAGAACGTGATGGTCGGCAGCCTGAAGAGGCGGCTCGCGGCGATCTGACTGTACGCTCCCTCCACGCCCTGGCAGGCAATGGACGCACGTGCGGGGAAGGGGACATTTGCGGGTTTGAGAGCGGATTTGGTCATCACAGCGACGCTGTGAGGGTCTCCGTCGGAAAGAATACGGGACTGCTCCGCCTTGTTCATGCTCATCAAGAGCGAGAACAGTGCCACCGCTTGGGGCACGAGCTCCTCCGGTACCTGCTCGGCGACACGGGAGAGCTTCTCTCGCTCGCGCGCGGGGTCGAATACGGCCTTGCCGGACTTCTTCTTCGATGCGGCCACCTCGGCGGCAAGATTCATGCGTTCGCAGAACAGGTCGAGAAGCTGAGCATCGATGGAATCGAGCCTATCGCGAATTTCGGTGAGCTCCATATCTCTCCTAACGGTCTTTCATGACCTGGGGGTCCGGTTGGGGAAAACGCCCATCTTCCAGAAGCGCATCGAGGAGTGCAAGCGCGCATACCGCCTCGGCAACCGGCACGGCGCGTGGAACGATGCACGGGTCGTGTCGCCCGCGAACGGCAAGATCGGCATTTTGCAGAGTGTCCATATCAACGCTTTTCTGAGGTACTGCAATCGAGGGCGTGGGCTTGACCGCCATCTGCCAAATGAGCGGCATGCCGGTGGAGATGCCGCCGAGAATACCGCCGGCATTGTTTGATTCGGTGGAAATCGCACCATCGATGATGCGGTACGGGTCGTTGTTTTCGCTGCCTTTGAGATACGCTGCGGCAAACCCTGCGCCAAAGTCAACGCCTTTCACCGCAGGGATGCCGAAGGCAAGGCGCGCTATGCGGTTCTCAAGTCCGTCGAACATGGGGTCTCCGATGCCGGCGGGCACGCCGTATGCCGCGCATTCGATGATGCCGCCGATGCTGTCTTTAGATGCGCGTGCATCGAGTATGGCTTGTGTCATACGCTCCTCGGCATCAGAGGAGATGGTGGGGAAGGCCCGCACACGAAGGCGCGCAAGCTGCGACTCGTCAAGCGCGAGTTCGTCCAGGCCTTCGTCAGCTATTCCGTCGGGCCCAAGCGATGCGATATGAGCTGCCACCGTGATGCCTAGAGAGGCGAGTGCCTGAAGCGCGATGCCACCTGCGATGCAGAGCGGAGCCGTGAGCCGCCCAGAGAAGTGACCGCCGCCCGCGACGTCGTGCCAGTTACCAAACTTGATACGCGCAGGATAGTCCGCATGCCCCGGTCGTGGTACTGACCTAAGACCTTCGTAATCGCCGCTGCGCGTGTTGGCATTGCGAATGATCGCGGCAAAGGGCGCACCATCGGTAACGCCCTCATGTATGCCGGAAAGTACCTCAGGTCTATCCGCTTCATTCCGTTCTGTTGCCGTCTTGGACCTACCCGGAGCACGGCGCTCGAGAAAGGCTTGCAAGACGTCCATATCGATCGGAATGCCAGCGGGCAAACCGTCAAGCGAGCAGCCGATGGCAGGGGAGTGGGACTCGCCAAAGATCGAGAGTTTGAGGACATTGCCGACGGTGGAAGACATGGTTACATCGCCTCCTGGGTGCGTACGACGCCGCCAAGTGTACGATAGTCGTCAAAGAAGGCCGGGTAGGACTTTGCTACCGCCTCCGCACCTTCGATTATGACGGGACCTTCCGCACGGACGGCTGCGACGGCGGCGGTCATGGCGATACGATGGTCGTTGTGCGCCTGCACCGTCCCGCCTGAAAGCGAGGGTTTGCCGTCAATGACGAGCGAGTCTCCCTCGATACAGATGTCCGCTCCGAGGGCGCGCAGCATCTCGGTCGTTGTGACCATGCGGTCGGATTCTTTCATGCGCAGGCGCGCGCAATCCTCGATGACCGTACGTCCCTCGGCGCATGCGGCAACGGCAGATATAACGGGAACAAGGTCGGGGATGTCTTTTGCCGAAAGCTTGATGCCGTGCAGCCTGTCTGGCCTAACCGTAACTGAATCGGCCCCGCGAACGACCTTCGCCCCAAACAAGACGAGCGCCGCCGTGATGTTTCGATCCCCTTGGACAGAGCGGGGCGACAGGCCGCGCACCGTTAGGGGTTCCTTCCCCAGGGCTCCCGCACAGAGCCAGAAGGCGGCATTTGACCAGTCGCCCTCGACAGCGACCGTTCCGGGGGTTCGGTATCCTTCTCCCCGTACGGTGAAAAGGGTCTGCGGCTCCTCTGCAGTGGCGCCGACGAGCTTCTTCGTTCTCACGGACACGCCGAATGATTCGAGCGCCTGCACGGTTAAGGAAACATATGGCTTGCTCTCGATGCGTCCCCGCACCAGAATCTCCACCTCGCCCGGTAGCAGCGGTGCCGCAAGAAGGAGGCCAGAGATGTATTGCGAGCTCACATCTCCGGGCAGAATGAACCTGCCGGGGCGCATTCTACCGGATGTTTCGAGCGGGAAGGAACCGAGCCCCGTGATATCGCAGCCGGACGCGACAATCTCTCCGGCAAGCTCGCCGAGGGGGCGCTGCCCCAAGCGCTCGGAACCGGTAAAGACCGCGTCGGCGCCAAGTGCACAAGCAACGGGAAGCATAAAGCGTAGCGTGGATCCGGATTCATCGCAGTCGAGCTCACGGCCCCTGAGTGCGGAGAGAATGCCTTGTTCGCGGCTTTTGGGAATGGGGGAGACGATATAGCCTGTATCGGTCCTATCGATATGGGCCCCGAGTGCCGTGAGGCAACGCACCGTGGCGTCGATGTCGTCGCACGTGGTCGCACAGGCAAGTTCAGTCTTTCCATTCGCAAGCGCTGCGGCGATGATCAGTCGATGCGCCACCGATTTGGAAGAGATGGCGCCAACTTCGCCGGCAAGGTCGCGGGGCTCGATGGTTACAATCACGCTAGCTCAGCTCCTCTTTAGAAAGGCCGATTCTCATGAGTTTGAAAAACTGGTCGAGGTCGACTGTCTGAATAGTGCAAGAAGCAACCCCCAAGGGGAGCACCAGATCAATCGCATCGCCCCGGCGTTTCTTGTCGTGAAGAGCGGAGGATATGAGCTCTTCTGCCTCGTACGGACAGGTTGTTTGAAGGCCATGTGCCTCGCAAACCTTGGCGATACGATGGGCAAGCTCGAGGAGCGTCTCTGGGCTATTCGCCACCGAGGCCGTTGCACGCGTTATGGCTACCATACCCATCGCGACAGAGGTGCCGTGGCCGAGTGCAAAGTGAGACCTCGCCTCGATGGCGTGGCCGATGCTGTGGCCAAAATTCAGCAGTTTCCTCACACCGGATTCACGCTCGTCCTGAACAACAACATTGCGCTTGATCTCGACGTTACGTGCCACAATTGCGGCGATAAGGGGCAGGTTCTCGGAGAGGGACGCGAGCGTGATCGGATGCGCCTCCAGAATTTCAAGAAGGTCCGCGTCGGCAATGACGGCATGCTTGATAACCTCACCGCAGCCGTCCGCAAGTTGCTCGGCAGAAAGCGTTCCCAGACACCCCACGTCGGCAATCACCGTCTTGGGTTGCCAGAAGGCTCCCACGAGGTTTTTCCCTTGGGGAAGGTCGACGGCGCACTTCCCTCCAACAGAGGAGTCGACCATGGCAAGCAGGCTCGTCGGTACCTGAACGTATGCGATGCCACGCAGATACGTTGCGGCGGCAAAGCCTGCCATGTCGCCCGTAACGCCGCCTCCGAGAGCTATGACAACGTCGCCGCGGTCAAGATGGTTGTCAGCGAGGTAGGCGAGTATCTCCTCATAGGTTGCGATTGTCTTGTTTGATTCACCTGCAGAAAAGACGAAGGTCGTGGTCTTAAAGCCGGCCTGCGCCAAGCTCTCCTCAACGATAGGGGCGTACAGGGGACCCACATTGGAATCGGTGACAATGGCTGCGCGTGCGCCTGCAACGAGCGGACGAACGATCTCGCCGACTTGCTCCAGAAGGCGTGTGCCCACAAGTACGCGATAAGGGCGAGAGACATTCACGTCAACAGTGAGCGTGTCCATATTATCATGCCTCCAAATCGTCATCGAGCGCGCGCTTGATTCGGTCACCCTCGGCAAGCAGCGCCTTGAGACGAGGCGTATCGCGCGCAATGAGGGCATCGCGATACGTGCCAAGTGAATCCATAAGCTGAGAAATCTCTTGCGCGAGGTTATCGGCGTTATCAATCATGAGCTCGGACCACATCGAAGCGTTCAGATGGGCGACGCGGGTGAGGTCGCGATAGCTGCCGGCAGAAAACCCGTGGTGATCCTGAGCCGTGGGGCTTTTGACGTAAGCATTCGATACCACGTGTGCGAGCTGGCTCGTGTAGGAGATAGCCTTGTCGTGAGCCTCCGGCGTGGTGACGCTGAAGCTGCCAAAGCCGACCGGCAGGAGCAGGTCATGCGCCCTGTCGAGAAGAAGAAGGCGCGAGATGTCGTCAAGCTCGGGTGGGACGAGGACCATGGGAGCACCTACGAACAGATCGGCACGCGAGAAGGCAAAGCCGGACATCTCGGTTCCCGCCATGGGGTGAGTTCCCAGGAAGGGGAAGCGTGCTGCTTGGGCGATGGCAAACGCCTGCGTGCAGATTGTCTCTTTGATGCCCGCAACATCGATAACCAAAGGCCCGGCCTGACACTCGTGGAGCGTTGGGTCCGCGTCACGTAAGGCTTCGGCGGCTTTGGATAAGGCACCAGCATGAGTTTCGAGCCATTCGATGCACGCATCGGGATAGGCAGCAAGAATGATGAGATCGCACTCACCTAGAGAAAAGTCATCAAGCGTTCCCTGGATGGTTTCGATCCGTGCTGCGTCCATTGCGTTGGAATCGATATCACTCGCAAGCACACGCCAGCCGGCCTTTGCATAGGCCTTGGCAAAGCTTCCGCCTATGAGACCGAGGCCGACAATGCCGACTGCGGGAGAACGTTTTCCGCCATCATCGCTGCTTCTCTTCTGCAGAGCGTCTACCTCGTCCATTATCTCTCCTGGCACGTATCGGCGGTAATCGCTTCTCGGATGATGCGGATGCGCGCCATGAGGTCATCGAACATCTCGGGGGTGAGCGCTTGGGCGCCGTCAGACCAGGCGTGCGCCGGGTCGTCATGAACCTCGACCTCAAGACCGTCGGCTCCGGCAGCCACAGCGGCAAGCGCCATGGGCTCGACATAGCGCGTGTAACCCGTCGCATGGCTTGGGTCGGCAACAACGGGTAGATGGGAGAGCTCGTGGAGCACCGGCACCGCATTGAGATCGAAGGTGTTCCTCGTGCGCGTCTCAAACGTTCGGATGCCGCGCTCACAGAGGATAACATTATCGTTACCCTCGCTCATGATGTACTCGGCAGCCATCAGAAGCTCATCGATCGTGCCCGCAAGACCGCGCTTGAGAAGGACGGGTACGCGGGTCTTTCCGACCTCTTTTAGAAGGGGGAAGTTCTGGGCGTTACGCGCGCCGATCTGCATGACGTCGATGCCGCGCGAAAGGAACTCGTCAATATCGCGCGGGTCCATAATCTCGGTAACGATGGGAAGGCCCGTCTCGGCTCGCGCTTCCAGCAAAAGGTCGAGGCCGCGGGGACCCATGCCCTGATAGGCGTACGGGGATGTGCGGGGCTTGTAGGCGCCGCCTCGGAGCATCGTGGCGCCCGCTTCCTTCACGCGACGGGCGATACGGACGAGATTATCGCCCTCAACCGAACAGGGACCCGCGATAACCTGGAAGTTGCCACCGCCGATGGGAACGCCGCCGCAGTCGATGACGGAGTCTGCCGGGTGGAACTTACGATTCGCCTTTTTGAACGGCTCGGACACGCGCTGGACGCGCTGAACGATATCCATAGATTCGAGAAGGAACGGATCGATCTTGGTGGTATCGCCCACGAGGCCTATGATCGTTTCGTTCTCGCCATGGCTCACGTGCGCGGTGAGCCCCTTCTTCTCGATCCATGAAACAAGGTGGGCAACCGCATTTGAGTCGGCGTTCTTCTTCAAAATAGCAATCATCTGGGCTCCTCGGACTCAGCGCGTAACCGTCAACGTTGGTACATAGTAACGCGAAGTATCTCGCGTACATAGAGAATTAACTCTGTCATCAGCAGCCCCTTTCGGCAGACTGGCATGCGCAGACGATTTGGGTATAATGGCTTGCGTCACGTCCCGTTAGCTCAGCTGGATAGAGCGTCTGCCTCCGGAGCAGAAGGCCACAGGTTCGAATCCTGCACGGGACACCCTAAACTGAACAGGGCCCGTTAGCACTCATGCTAACGGGCCCTATGCCTTCTTATCTCCTAAGGTCTAAGAAGGTCTAGGCAACCGTGTCGGTATCGGCTACGTCGTTGAATTCCGCTGGGTTCCTGCGGTCTATCCACCATCGAGTATCACGATCGTTTCCTTCTAAAACGAGCAGCTGTGTGATTCCCGGACGATTGTCGAGCATGCGGAGGATACCGTCAGAGGTGAATGCAGCGACGACATTGCCCTTAAAGGGAAGACCTCGTCTCATATGTCCAAACTTAATGCCCTGGTCTTTGAACTGCTTGAAGAACGCATCCACGTCAACGCCAGAGTCGAGCCCGAGCATACGCTGAATGACCTCACGGGAGTCAGCCGCGACGGTGCCGCCGCCCTGCGCTATCAGCCAATCGATGCCGCGCTGCAGGCTCTCCGGAGCGTTGGTATCTGCGTTTCGCAAAATATAGCGTTCCATAAAACTCCTGTTGCCTCATGTATCAATACGTGTTTGATGTTACCGCATGCATGACAGTCGTAGACAGCCCGATCTCCTAATACCCCTGCGATGTGCTTTAATGTCGTTGATTCGTATGATCACCGGAACCGCATTCGCTTCGCCGGGGCGGTTGGGTATATCACGGTCTAGCCTACCCGAGGAGCCTGCATGCCCCAAGACCATACCGAGCCCTTAGCGGGACTCACCGCAGCCGAGGTTGCCGAACGCGTTGAACGCGGTCAGGTCAACCTTAACATGGAGCTCAAAACCAAAAGCGTACGCCAGCTCGTTATCGAGAACCTGTGCACGCTGTTCAACCTTATCAATATCGTACTTGCCGCCCTCGTGATCGCGGCAGGCTCATGGAAGAACCTCACCTTCCTTGCCATCGTCGTCTTAAACACCGGAATCGGCATCGTCCAGGCGCTGCGCTCTAAGCGCATGGTGGACAAGCTCACGCTACTTGCCACCAAGAAGGCGCGTGTCATGCGTGATGGGGAAGAGGTCGAGCTCGATCTTGAGGAAATAGTCCTTGATGACATCGTAAAGATCGGTCGAGGTGACCAGATACCCGCCGATGCGGTCGTGATTGATGGTACGGCGCAAGTGAACGAGAGCCTGCTCACCGGCGAGAGCGACCTTATTCGCAAAGACCCCGGTTCGACGCTTATGAGCGGTAGCTTCTTGGACTCCGGCCTCGTATATGCCCGCGTCATTCATGTGGGTGCTGACAACTACGTTGCCCGCATCAACAATGAAGCCAAGTACGTTAAAAAGGTAAACTCCGAGATCATGCGCGCGCTCAACGCCATCGTGCGCTTTGCGAGCATCATCATGGTCCCCTTGGGACTTGCGCTGTTCTACGCGAGTGTGCATGAGGGCTATGAGGCCTGGGCGGCCCTTGCCCCGGATTCCTCGTCCGGATTCCTCGATTGGGTATTCTCCGGCGGCGATTCTTGGTCGCACGTCAGCGCAGCCATCCTCTCAACGGTCGGTGCGCTTCTCGGCATGATTCCGCAGGGACTCGTTCTCCTCACCTCGTCGGTGCTTGCCATCGCCACGGTAAGACTCGCTCGCCGTAAGGTGCTCGCTCAGCAGCTCTACTGCATCGAGACGTTAGCACGTGTAGACGTTCTTTGCCTCGATAAGACTGGCACTATTACCTCTGGCCGCATGGAGGTCGAGGGAACCTATCCCATAGCCGTAGCCGCCTCCTTTGGGGAGGCCCTGTCAGGGGTTCCGGAGGGCGTCACCGCACTCGATTATGCTCTCGCCAACATTGCGCGCGCTTCTGCCGAGGATGCCAACGAGACTGCAAAAGCCCTTCTTGATTATTATGCGCGCCCCGAAAACGATGTTCCTCAGGCAGAGCTCGTGCGAGCCATCCCATTCTCTTCTGCAAAGAAGTGGAGCGGCGCCGCGTTCAGTAGCGGGTCGTTCGTTATGGGCGCTGCCCAGTTCGTGCTCCCGCCCGACGCATACGCCGAGGTCGCTGCCGAGGTGTCGCACCTTGCGTCAACCTGTCGCGTCCTTGTGGTCGCCGCCGTGGACGGGTTTGATGAGGAAGGCGATATGGTTGGGCGCGTAACGCCCATCGGCCTTGTCACCATACGTGACGAGATTCGCTGCTCGGCTGCGGAGACCATCGGATACTTTGTAGAACAGGGCGTGACCTTAAACGTCATCTCGGGCGACGACCCCCGTACGGTTTCTTCAATTGCCCAGGTCGTAGGTATCCCCGGGGCGAGCGCCTACGTTGATGCGACCACACTCGACACGCCGGCCAAGGTAGACGCTGCGGTCGATAGATATCACGTCTTCGGACGCGTGACGCCTATTCAAAAACGTGAACTGGTGCAGGCGCTTCAGCGCCGCGGTCACACGGTCGCTATGACGGGTGACGGCGTCAACGACGTGCTCGCCCTCAAGGAAGCGGATTGCTCGGTCGCGATGGCCGCTGGCTCCGATGCCGCGCGCAATGTAGCCGAGATCGTACTTGTGGACAACGACTTCGCCGCCATGCCCGCGGTCGTTGCGGAGGGCAGGCGTTCGATCAATAACCTCCAGCGCTCCGCGGCGCTCTTCCTGACCAAGACCCTCTTCTCCATGGGCCTTGCCGCCATCTGCATCGCCTTCCCGCCGTATCCCTTCCAACCCATCCAGATGACGCTTATCAACTTCTTCTGCATCGGCTTCCCGGGCTTTGTGCTCGGACTGGAGGCCAACCGCGCACGTGTCGAGGGTGTATTCCTCACCAACGTGGTGAAGCGCGCTCTGCCGGCGTCCTGCGCGGTGCTCGTGGCCGCCTGTCTCAATATGGCGGTGTGCTCCTTTGCGGAGCTTGACGGTACGACCCTGTCCACCATGTGCCTTGTAACCACGAGCGCCGTGGGATGCTGCCTCATCGCGCGCATCTCCTGGCCCTTCACGCCGCTTCGTGCTGTGCTGCTCGGCGTCATCGTCGCCGGGCTTGCCGTTGGCATCATCGGTTTTTCGGACTTCTTCTCCATCGCGCGGCTCACTCTTGGCGTCGCGATCACCCTTCTGGTCATAAGCCTTGTCGCCGCATTCATCTTCTTTGCCCTTGCAGGGGTTATGGATAGGAGCCAGCCTCGGCATTCGTTTGCGGCAACCGGCTTCGGCCGCGGCGTCCAAGTGAAGATGAGCCGTTCCGGCGGGCAAAGCGTTCGGTCCACGCGCTCGTCGCTTCGTCGCTTCGTCTGGCGCTCACGCGACCGCATCAACCGCTATCTTGCAGACCGAAAGCATGCTGAGGAGATGCGCGCTGCCGATACCGCCCTTCGCTCTGAGATCCCCAACGAGGCTCCTGCCCCCGGTGTTCCTGATCGGCGAGAGAAGTCCTCTGGCACTCCAGGGAAGCGCATTTCAACCAATGATGTCGC
>CAUGVQ010000018.1 GCA_959602875.1 uncultured Collinsella sp.
TGATGCGCGACTGCGTACCACCCTGGATGGTCGTCTGGTCTTTATCGGAGTTGGGGCGTCCCGTGCACTTGACGATCTCCATCGCCTGCGCCGGTACGGCGGGCGCCGCGAACGCAAGAAGCGAACCGAACAGACACGCGAACATGAGCGCAAACGCCACGCGCGCGGCGCGGGCCCAAACGGCAGGGCGAGCGTGTGTCCGCCCGGTTGATTGTGATGTGATGGGGGTTCTCACCATGACCTCGCTTAGATACGGTGGCGGCCCCTCCCGTACGAGAGGGGCCGCTCGAACATCGAGCCTACGTGTGGTTTAGCCCATGTTCTCGGCAACGATCGTCTCGAGGGTGCCGTTCTCATCGAGCGTCGCGATGGCATCGTTGATTGCCTCGAGGAGCTCAGGGTTGTCCTTGGAGACGGCGATGGCGTACTCCTCGCCCGTAGCGGAGGTCAGGATGGTGTGCTGATCCGCATAAGCGCCGGAGAGCATCTGATCGACAACGGCGAGGTTACCGCAGACCGCATCTGCCTGACCGGCCTGAACCGCGGCAAAGGCGTCCGTGAAGTTGGGGAACGTCACGATCTCGGCGTTGGGGAAGTTCTCACCTGCGAAGTCGGCGCCGGTGGAGCCACTCTGAACGGCGATGGTGACGGTCTCGGAGTTGAGCGCCTCGGCGGCGTTCTCCTCGGTGAGCTCGGTGTTGTCGCTCATGACGGCAACCGCCTGGTTATCGATGTAATAGGGCGTGGAGAAGTTGACCTCTTCCTTGCGCTCCGGGGTGACCGAGATGCCGGAGAGGCCGGCGTCCGCCTGACCACCGGCAACGATAGCGGGGACGATGCCGTCGAAGTCGATGTTGGTGTACTCGCACTCAAGACCCAGCTCCTCGGCGATAGCACGACCAAGGTCCATGTCGAGGCCGACGTACTCGCCGTCCTCGAGGTTCTCAAACGGCGGATAATCCGGCGACGTGGCAAAGACAATCTTGCCCTCGTCCATGGTCATGGAAGCGGAGGTCGCTGCGGGAGCAGATCCCGTTGCGGCGGAACCCTCGCTGGCAGCGGTACCGCCGCAGGCGGTAAGGCCGAGCGCGAGCGCACAGGCGGCCGCAAGGGCAACGGGCGCCTTGAGCATAGTTTTGACGTTCTTCATGGTAAGTTCCTTCCCTAGAGTGCCAACTCAGTCGGTGGTTTCCTTCTCGCGGGATAGTATGCACTTTGCCGTATGTTTTTGCAAGTTTATTCATAGTTATGAAATACTTTGTCGACATACCCGAAACACACGGCGCCTGAACAGGAATAATGGGTCAGGAAAAGCCTTTTTGCGCATGCGAGACCGTGCCTCCCACCTACGGATTCTAACCATTTACGCTGGTAACTAGGGCTGCGCAAAAAATCGTTTCGTGACCTGTTTTTCTTCGCTGTTCTCTAAAGAGGCCCATAAAAGCACAGGAATCAAAATAATGAATACGCGATTGAGCTGAACGAAGCATGCTCTTTGCTCAATAGCTCTGCAGGATTTGCATATTCCTAGCACTATATTCAAATTATATGAATATCAGTTCAGAACCACTCGCTCAAAGCGACAAAATAGGGGCAGGGTCCGCATTCGCATACACGGACCCTGCCTCATTGGTTTCATTATGTCTCGGAGGGTGTCATGCCTACATCAGACGCAGGCCGACCTCCTTGAGCTGTGCCATGGAAACCTCGCTGGGGGCGGCACTCATAAGATCGGAGCCGGAGCTCGTCTTGGGGAACGCCATGACGTCGCGGATGGAGTCGCAGCCCGCAAGCAGCATGCACACGCGGTCAAGACCGAGCGCGAAGCCGCCCATCGGGGGCGCACCGAACTCGAGGGCGTCCATGAGGAAGCCGAACTGGGCGCGGGCGCGCTCCTCGGTGAAGCCCATGAACTCGAGCATCTTGAGCTGGAGCGCCGAGTCGTGGATACGCATACCGCCGCCACCGGCCTCGAAGCCGTCCATAACAAAGTCGTAGGTGCAGCTGCCCATCGCGAGCGGGTTGGTCTCGAGCAGGTCGAGCTCATCCACGTGCGGCAAGGTGAAGGGCTGGTGCTCGGCCTCGTAGCGCTTGGCGTCGTCATCCCAGTGGAAGAGCGGGAAGTCCACGACCCACAGGAAGTCGTGACCCTCGCGCGGAATCTCAAGCGCGTCGGCCATGTGCGAGCGCATACCGCCCAGGATCTCGTCGGAGGCAAGGCGCGGGCCCGCAGCGAACATGACGAGGTCACCCGGCTCCACATCGCAACGGCGACGGAGCTCGGCCATCTCCTCGTCGGAGAAGAACTTGACGATGGGGCTGTTCATCGAGCCGTCCTCGCGGAAGGCGATCCACGCCAGGCCCTTGGCGCCAAAGGTCTCGGCCACCTTGGCGAGCTTGTCGATCTTGGCGCGCGCCCACGTGCCGGCACCTTTAGCGTTGAGCGCCTTGACCACATGACCCTCGGTGTTGGCAGCACCAGAGAAGACCTTGAACGCGGAGTTCTTGAACACATCGGTGAGGTCGATGAGGTGCATGCCAAAGCGCGTATCGGGCTTGTCGGAGCCGTAGGTGTCCATGGCGTCCCAGTAGCTCATGCGGCGCAGCGGCGTGGGCATGTCGACGCCCACCTTGGCAAAGGCGCTCTTGAGCACGTCTTCGAGCTCGCTCATGACATCGTCCTGGTCGACAAAGGACATCTCGATGTCGACCTGCGTGAACTCGGGCTGACGGTCGGCGCGCAGGTCCTCGTCGCGGAAGCACTTGGCAACCTGGTAGTAGCGCTCGACGCCGCCAACCATAAGGAGCTGCTTCAAAAGCTGCGGCGACTGCGGCAGCGCGTAGAAGTTGCCTGGCTGGATGCGCGAGGGGACGATGAAGTCGCGCGCGCCCTCGGGCGTGGACTTGAAGAGTGCCGGGGTCTCGACCTCCATGAAGGCGCGGTCATGCAGGGCGCTGCGGATGGCGAAGGTGAAGTCGGAACGCAGCTGCATGCGCGCCATCATCTCGGGGCGGCGGAGGTCCAGGTAGCGGTAGCGAAGGCGGGTGTCCTCGGCGGTCTCGATGCCGTCCTCGATCTGGAAGGGCGGGGTCTTGGAGCGGCCAAGGACCTCGACGCGGTCGGCCAGGACCTCGATCTCACCAGTGGGGAGCTTGGTGTTCACGGTCTCGGGGTCGCGCGCGATGACCGTGCCGTGCACGAGGATCGGCCACTCGGGGCGCATGGTCTCGGCCGTGTGGAAGGCCTCGCCCGCCGCGTGCTCGGGGTCGAAGGTGCACTGCGTCATGCCCGTGCGGTCGCGCAGGTCGCAGAAGATGAGGCCGCCGTGGTCGCGGCGACGCCACACCCAACCGGTAAGCGTGACCTCCTCGCCGATGTTCTCGGCGCGGAGCTCGCCAGCGGTACGGGTGTGCATGGAATGGATGTCTGCGGGATTGGTATCGGCTTGGCAGCCGGCAACGTGGTTATCTGCCACGGTTTCCTCCTTATGATCTGTGCCGCCCCGTGCCGGTACGGGCGGCTGCGTACAGATGTGCCGGAGCGCGTAGACAGCGCGTCCCAGCACGCGAAGCAAGATACTACCATCTGGCGCGACGCTAAGGCGCCTTGGGGCGCAAACTACCCGCTTTGGAAACAAAAAGGACGGCACTTGGTGGAGTGCCGTCCTTGGTAGAACTATGAGCCGCTACCGCGCAAACGGCCACTCACCTGCTGCAAGCTGCTCGATAACAGCCGCCACGGCATCGTCAGCGCAAGCTCCGATATGCCACCGTGCCGCCGCTGCCGCCTCGGGCGTTGCATTGGCGACGGCGACCGCGTTCTCCACCACGTCAAACATGGTGAGGTCGTTGCCGGCATCGCCAAAGACCACCACCTCATCAAGCCCGATGCCCAAGTGGCCACACAGATACTTGACCGCAGAGCCCTTGTTCCATCCCGCGGGCATGATGTTGAGGTAGCCGGGCAGCGGAATATCGAAGTCGAGGGCGGGCACCGCACGGTTCAGCCGCGCGCAGAACTCCTCGGTCGTAAGGGCGTCGCCTGCCATAAAAGCGTTCGCCTTGATGATGGGCTGGTCGGGCAGGGCGCCCACCATGTCGCAAATCTCCGCGTAACCAGGCATGCGCTCGGCAAGGTCCGCGCGTTCACCCGCCACAAGCAGAGGATGCGCCCCGTCGAAGCAGATCAGGCCCGCGCGCGGAATATCGCTCAGGGCGGCAAGCGTCTGGTCGAGCGCCTCACGCGGGAGGTACTGCGCGCAAATACGCTCGCCGCCGTGGTAGACCTCGAGCCCGTTGGTGGCGATGCACGTCGCAAAGCACGCCGTGTCGTCTGCAAAAAATGGAGCGATCTGAGCAAATCCGCGACCGCTCGCGGGGCCGATAACCAGCCCCGCCTCAAGCGCGGCGTAGAAGGCGGCGAGCGTGCGATCGGACACACGCGCGGCGCCACGCGGCATGATGGTGCTGTCGATATCGGAAAGAATGAGCTTGATGCGCGGCATGAAGGGCCTCCTCGGCTGAGTGGGGTTGAGCCAAGTATAACCGAGGGCCGCACCGCGGCGTGCCGTATCAGCCTAAGAGCGTGTTGGCGATGCTGGCGCCCCAATACCCCACAAAGGCACCGATGGCAGCGGCGAGAAGTCCGAGGCCGATGGAGCGAACGACCTTCATCCAACGCGGGATGAGGCGCTCGCGGCGGCCCTTCTCGGTGTCGCGGTCCACCGGCTCGCCGTGCCAATAGGCAAGGATCTCGTCATAGGTAACCAGGTCGTGATCGTGCTTGATGCGATCCACCCATGTCGCTGCGAACATGGCGATGCCCCATAGCACAAAGGCGAGCACCGCCGTGGGCACGGTCTGCTCAAACGGCCAGTCCCATGCGATGATCTGCACAGAAAGCCAGCTGAGCGCCGCCAGCACCAGCAGCAGGAAAACGATCATCACGTAGCTCAGGCGCTTCATGGTTTTGACGTCGCGGTCGATGGTCTCGGTCATGGTGTCCACGTCTCCTTTGATGAGGGAGTCCACGGTCACACCGAAGATCTGGGAGAGCAGAAGCAGGCTCTGGACGTCGGGATAGGTTTTGCCATTCTCCCACGAGCTGATCGTCTGGCGGCTCACGTACACGCGAGCCGCCAGATCGTCCTGCGACATCGTGCGTCCCGCGCGGAGCTCGCGTATGCGCATCCCGATTTCCATTGTCCGCCTCCCCTCGGTCAGTCGGTGCGACCCTTACGGCCACGACCATGCCACGTCGCATCGCATCGTACCATCAAAGGTTCCCGACAAGCGCCCGCGCCGCGCCCAAAGCGAACGTCAAGAGTTCTTTACACGGCGTCTACCTGCAACGATAAGCTAATGCGCATCTCCTCAACCGCCTTGCGCGCAGCCGTAAACGCAGGATGCCCCGGAACGGAGGGGCCCCTGTGTCCAGCGCGATTTCACGCAGTGCATGAGCGCTGGGGACAGGGGCCTTCCGCTCCGGGGCATCCGGTGGGAGCTTACGGGTGTGCCTTACCCCGTGTTCTGAAGACCCGCGGAGACGCCGGTCACGGTCGAGAGGATGAGTGCCAGGTACTCGGCCTTGGCCTCGGCAGAGAGCTCTTCCTGGTTCTCGCGCACCACGCGGAGCGCCCGTACCTGCGCGAGCGAGAGCGCGTCCACGTAGGGGTTGCGCACGCGGACGGCGCGGCCGAGCACGCGACGGTGCTCGAGCGGCCACTCGTCACCCACGATCTTCAAGACCCACGAACGGGTGAGCTGCATCTCGCGGTAGACGGTCTCGGCAAGGTCGCGGCGATCGCCGAGGGCGAGATACATCTTGGCGATGCGGCCGTCGGTCTTGGCGATCGACATCTCGATGTTGTCGATAAACGTGCTGAACAGCGGCCACTCGGCGTAGGCGCGACGCAGAAGGTCGATATCGCCCAGCGCCTCGCAGGCGGAGCCCAGGCCGTACCAAGCGGCAAGGTTGATGCGCGCCTGGCTCCACGAGAAGACCCAGGGGATCGTGCGCAGGTCGTCGAGCGACTGCGCGCCGAGGCCGCGCTTGGCCGGACGGCTGCCGATGGGCAGCAAGCCCACCTCGGTAAGAGGCGTTACGGTCGAGAACCACGGGGCGAAGTCGGGGGTGTGCAAGAGGCTCAGGAACGCCTCGTGGGACGCGTCCGAGAGACGAGCCGCCATATCGGCATAGCGCTCCGTGGCCTCGGTGTTGGTGCGCTCCACCGAAGGCGCCGAGTTAAGCAGGGTCGCCGCAGCGACGCTCTCGATATGGCGCATGGCGAGCGCCTGGTTGCCGTAGCGGGCGAAGATGACCTCGCCCTGCTCGGTCACCTTGAAGAAGCAGTTGACCGAACCCGCGGGCTGCGCGAGCACCGCCTTGTTGGCGGGACCGCCGCCGCGGCCCACGGCACCGCCGCGGCCGTGCATGAGCACGAGGTCGATGTCGTGAGCATCCGCCCACGCGGCGAGGCGCTGCTGCGCGGAGTGCAGGGCGAGCGTCGCGGTGGTGGGGCCGGCGTCCTTGGAGGAGTCGGAGTAGCCGAGCATGACCTCGAGCTTGCGGCCGGTCTTCTCCAAGCGCTTCTGCACGGGCGGCAGGGCGATCATCTCGTCCAGCACGTCGATGCAGCCCTCGAGGTCCTCAAGCTGCTCAAAGAGCGGGATCACGTCGAGCTCGGGCACGTCCTCGGCATGCGCGAACGCGAGGTTGGCGAGCTCGTACACATCGGCCACGTTCTGGGCGCACTTGGTGAACGAGATGATGTAGCGACGCGCCATCTTCTGGCCGTAGCGGCGCTGAATCGAGCCAATGGCGCGGAACGTATCGAGCACCTCGCGCGTCATGGGGTCGAGCTGCCCGTGCTCGCCGTGCAGGCCGTGCTCGCGGATATCGGCAAGCGCTCGGGTGTGCACAACGGAGTGCTGACGGAACTCCATCTCCACCATGTGGAAGCCAAAGCTCTCCACCTGCCAGATGAGCGTCTGCACGGGGCCGTACGCGGCGCGCGTGGCACCGGCGGCAACAAGCGAGCGCTGCACCACACGCAGGTCGGCGAGGAAATCCTCGGCCGAGCGATACATGGTGTCGGCGTTGCGGCGCACTGTCGCGTCGAGGCGCGACGCCATAACGAGCATCACGGCGCGGTGCGGCTCAGACTCCGAGATCTCGCGCGCGCGGCTCGTGAGCACCTCGCTCATCTCCACCTGATGGTTCCAGAGGTTGAGCAGCTCCTCGGAGGGCTTGGTGTAGGCGGCCTCGAGCGTGAGGTTGCGCCCCACGCGGCGGCACTTGTCGGCGAGCTTCTTGACCATGTGGGTCGAGAACTTAGCGGCCACCTCGCGCGAGACCTTGGCGGTGACGTTGGGGTTGCCGTCGCGGTCCGAGCCAATCCAGCTGCCGGGGTGGAAGAACGCTGGGCACACAGGCTCCACGCTGCCGGCGAGGTCGCCCATGACCCAGTCGTCGAAACGACGGTAAACGAGCGGCACGATGTCAAAGAGCGTGTGGTCGAAGATGTCGATAATGGTGTCGGCTTCCTCAACAGGCGTGGGCTTCTTCTGCGCCGTGGGGCTCGTGCGCACCAGCGCGTCGATCTCCTGCAGCATATGGCGCTCGTTCTCGATGAGCGCCGAGCCGCCCAGGCGCGGGTGCTCGTCGAGAAGCTCCGCAATACGGCGGATCTTGCCCTCGACGGCCTTACGGCGCGCCTCGGTGGGGTGCGCGGTAAACACGGGATGGAACTCAAGCTTGCGCAGAAGGGCGTTTGCCTGCTCGGGGCCGACCTCCTCAAGCAGCTGATGGTAGGCGACCGTGAGCTCGTTGGAGGGGTCGATGACCGAGTTGATGTCGACCGCCTGCTCGCGCTCGCGCAGCTTGCTCACGCGGTAGTTCTCCTCGGTGAGGTTCGCGAGGTGGAAAAACGTCGTGAAAGCGCGGATAACCACCTGCGCCTGGTCGTGCGGGAGCTCGTCGATAAGCTCGACCGCGTGACGAAATGCCGCCGCACCGGGCGCATCGGAGGTAGGCACGCCCTCGTCGTCGACCGGCTCGTCGGCGGCGTCGGTGCCGGGGTTGCCCTCATTTGCGTGGATTACGCTGTTAAGCAGTTTGTCGAAAAGCTCGCAGATAGTGGGGTCGTACTCCTGGAGCACGCGGCGCTCAAGACGCAAAAACAGCGCCAGGTTGTCGCGCAGGCTCTGCGGGATGTCGATCTCGGTATAGGCCTCGATGGCGGAATCGGTGTCGATGGCGCCGAGCTGGTGGGCGCTCGCCCACGCCTGCCTCGGGCTGCTCGTCATGGCGGATGATGCGGTCACGTTGCCTCCCTACGTGTGCAGTCAACGGACTTCATTATAGGCACGCCGTCTCGCGTGTAACGAACGCGTTACCAAAGCAAGCCTATCTTCGCAAGAAAAACTATGCGGACGGGCCGTCTGCATCGGTCGACGGTCCGTCGCATGGGTACGGGGACAGATGGATGTTGATGGGAGGCGAGGGTACCCCTCGTGGGCGTTGCCGTTACAGACGCGTGCGTTACCGTTACAGACGTGGGCGTTACCGTTACAGGCAGGCGCGTCCGTTACAGACGGGCGTGCACGGCCTCGGCAAGCGCGTCGAGCTCGACGAGCTCCTCCTCGTGCGAGCGCATGTCGCGCAGGCGCACACGACCCTCGGCAAGCTCATCTCCGCCCACCACAACGATGAGCGCGGCGCCCAGCTTGTCGGCCTGTTTGAACTGGCTCTTGAGTGAGCGTCCCTGGTAGTTGGCCTCGGTAACAATACCCGCGGAGCGCAGCGTGCGGCAAACCGTGAACGCGGCGGCACGCATCTCGTCGCCGGCGTTGGCAACGTACACGCACGTTTCCTCGTCCTGGCCGAGCTCGACACCCTGGGCCTCGAGCGCAAGCATGATGCGCTCAAAACCAACGGCAAAACCCACGCCGGGAGTGGGCTTTCCGCCCTCGAGCTCCACGAGGCCGTCGTAGCGGCCGCCGCCGCCGATGGATCCCACGCCGGCGCCCGGCGCCTCCACCTCAAAGACGGTGCGCGTGTAGTAATCGAGACCGCGCACGAGCGTCGGGTCCTCCACGTAGGCAATGCCCGCCTCGTCAAGGTAGCGCTTCACCTGGGCGTAATGCTCGCGGCACTCGTCGCACAGGCAATCGCGCATGAGCGGGGCGTCCTGCATGATCTCGCGACAGTGATCGTTCTTGCAGTCAAAGGCGCGCAGCGGGTTCAGCTCGGCGCGCTCACGGCACTCGTCGCACATCTCGTCCGCGTGGCCCAGGATGAAGGCGCGCACCTGCTCGCGATAGGCGGGGCGGCACGCGGGGTCGCCCATGGAGTTGATGAGCAGGCGCAGCTTAGAAAGGTCAAAGCCAAGGCGCTTGTAGAACTCCATCAGCATGATGATGCACTCGGCGTCGGCCGCGGGGTCCGCCGCGCCCAGCCACTCGATGCCCACCTGATGGAACTGGCGAAGGCGACCCTTCTGCGGACGCTCGCCGCGGAACATCGCCTCGGCATACCAGCCCTTGAACGGCGTACCTCCCTGCGGGACCAGGTTGTTCTCCACAACGGAACGAACGACGCCGGCCGTGCCCTCGGGACGAAGCGCCAGGCGCTGCTTTGCCTTGAGCTTGGCGTCGGTGCCCTCCTCGAGCACGCGCGCAAAGTTTGCGCCGGAGAACACGCGGAACATCTCCTTGCGCACGACGTCGGTAGACTGGCCGATACCGTGCACAAACACGTCGAGCTGCTCGATGGCAGGCGTCTCGATTGCCGAGAATCCGTACGGGCCAAACACCTCGCCCGCCACCTGCTGCATCTTTTGCCACGCGCGCATCTCGCGCCCGATCAGGTCCCTCGTGCCCTCGGCTTTTTGTGCCTGCATGGTTTCCTCCGTATCGCCGCGGCAACGGTGCCGCTGTATCTGCTCTGCACGACCGCAGGCGCCCAGCACGTGCGGCGCGGTCGTTCTCGCCCGTATTCGGCCCACCATTATACGAGAAGCCCCGCCCGCGCGCAGAAGTGCGACAATAGGCTCGCAATAGGCTCGCAAAGAATATCTGCAACACGCCGCCTGCAGGCGCGGACACGTTTTGGAGGTCGACATGCACCAGTTCCGCAACGACTACAGCGAGGGCGCCGCGCCCGCGATTCTCGACGCCCTTGTACGCACCAACGCCGAGCAGTGCCCGGGATACGGCGAGGATGCCCACTGCGCTCACGCGGCCGAGCTCATCCGCGCCGAGGTTGGGCAGCCGGACGCTCACGTGTCCTTTGTCCCCGGCGGCACTCCGGCAAACATTCTTGCCATCACCGCGCTTACCGAGGAGTTTGAAGGGCCGCTCTGCGCCGCCGACGCGCACCCCACCATCCATGAGACGGGCGCCATCGAGGCCCACGGCCGCCGGCTTCTTGCCACGCACGACCCTCTGGGACGGCTCACACCCGAGGGCATGGACCCGCTCTGGGAGGCTGCCGTGGCAAACGGGGCAGCTACCACGCGCCCGGGGATGCTCTACTTCTCGCACACAAGTGAGCTCGGCTACGTCTACACGCGTGCCGAGTTTGATGCCCTTTGCGACTGGGCGGCGGAGCGCGACCTTGCCGTCTACGTCGACGGCGCCCGCATGGCAAGCGGCATCATGGCGGCGGGCGGCGACCTTACCATCCAGCACATTGCCGAGCGAGCGGACATCTTCACGCTGGGCGGTACCAAAAACGGCATGCTCTTTGGCGAGGCTCTTGTGGTGAGCCCGCGCACCGCACGCGGTCGCCGCGCCATCGAACGCCTCCCCTACCTCACCAAACGCGCCGGCCAGCTCTCTGCCAAGGGCCGCGTCATGGGCGTGATGTACGAAGCGGCCTTCGATCCGGCAGGCGCAGACGAGGCGGGGCGCGTCCTCTACTGGCGGCTCGCCGCGCACGCCAATGCGCTCGCCTGCCGTCTTGCCGCCGGGCTTGTTGATGCCGGGTATGAGCCCGTTCTTTCCACTACGGGCAACCAGCAGTTCTTCTGGGTTACCCCCGAAGAGGGTGCGCGCCTGTCCGAGGCCCTTGGAGCCGAGCTGCAGGTGCAGCCCGATCCTGCCGGCGCGGGTCGGGTCGTTGCGCGCTTTGTGACGAGCTGGGCCACCGAGGCGGCAGATGTGGACGAGGCCATCGCGTTCGCCCGCACGCTGCGGGCCTAGCGGGGCCCGTAGGGGCGAGCCCGCCGCGTTGGCGTCAGTTTTCCTTCAGGCGGAAGAAACCAAGTTTACACGCAGTTTATCGTCTCGTTTTGCGTGCAAACTTGGTTTCTTTTTACATTAGCGCCTGAGAAACCAAGTAAAACGCCGAAGCAGATAGGACCACGCGCAAACCAAGCCCCGTGATACCGCAAGACTACAAAACGCGCCTTTGCTGTTTTTCATCTCGAGGTATACCAAACCTCACCATCAGCTCCTCAAGCTTTTGCGGATTTTGAACATCGGCGAATGTGAACCTCATGATAGGAATACGGTACAAAGTCAACCGAGACTCACGGCGTCTTTCGTTAGTCAGCACTGTGAGAGAGGTCCTCCCCTCGAGCATCCCTGGATCCCGATACTTTACCTCTCCGTCAAATTCCCCCATGATCAGTCTGCCATCGGGCAGCCGCCACAAATAATCGCTTCGAAACGTTTTCGTCTCATCAAATGGATCAGCGATACTGACCTGCAAGTCAGGTGCCGCAAAACCGAGGCGCGCCATAACGACGCGCGCTCGTGACTCGCCTCCGCTCTCCGCGCGGCCATCGGCAAACGCGAGAACCATGCGCGCCCGCACGATGCCTTTTCTGCCCTTACAGTGCGCGTCGAGATACTTAAAAAGACCGTCTTTGCTCGCACCCTTTCTCAGGGCGGAGTCCACAATCGCTACCGCGCAATCAAACGGCGCGTCCCTCATGCAGCCAAAGAGCGCTTCCTGGACGCTGCACAGACGGACACCCCTTTTCAAATAGCTTCTTGTCTCGCAAGCCGCATGGCTACGGACCAGTTTGTCCGATCGAATCCTCTCCCCTCTCGACGCATTTATATGAACCGCCCCTAGGGCGTCATAGGGAACATCAAAGCCGTACAGCAGCGCAGCTGAAACCGAACAGAACGTCCAGCCTGGATGAAGGCGCGCGAGCCCTCTCAGCAGATGTGTCTCCTTTTGCTCTGGAGAAAGGCCCTCCCAATACACTCGCCTGGCGAACAAACCCCTCCGCGGCGAAACCACGTCGCATGTCTTTACTTTGCGGCGGAGGACTTCCGCCAAATGACGGTCCGCAGGAACGAGACATGCGCCTTCTCGCTCTGCCCGCTCAAACGCAGACGCCATATCCTTCTCCCGCTCTCTAGACATCGCCACCTCCTCAAGGCTCACGATGCAAGCGTATCGTTCACGTCTAACAGGAATCCGACGCGCTCTAACGGGGGTCTGAAAGGCAGCCATCAAAATCTGATTGTTTGCAAACAGGATTACTTATTATCGGCAAAATCGCAGGTAGAAACGGCTACCGATGGACACTGATTTCGACTCTGACAGAAACAACGTCCGAAGATTGGAGCAGTACCGTTCCCGTCTTTACACATACACTCCAGAATAACGGAAGGCCTGCCCCGCCATGCCGCTGCTTTACCTTAAACATTTTGACAAAACGACGTTGCGACACGAATGTCCCGCCCATCGATTAAGTAGCTCATCTGGAAGAAACCAAGCTTATACGCATTATTGGTACAGAATCTGCGTGTTAACTTGGTTTCCTTCCAGCGGACCTCTGCAGAAACCAAGTTCACGCGCTTCCGCGGCATGATTAGACGCTGAAGCCCTGAAAAAAGCGGCGCCGCCCCTAGTTGTTGGGGCGGCACCGCTTCAGACGGCATGGTGCCGGCGGTTTGCTATCTGGCGCTGCAAAGGCGCTACATAACCTGCGAGACGTAGACCACGTTGGTGGAGACCTCGCTGTCGCGGAGCTTAATGGGGATGGCGGGGTCGCCAGCGGTCACGACCACGAGGTCGTCCTGCTTGACGATGCCCGTCATCTTTGCCTCGACCACGGCGTTATCGACAACGTAGGCGATGCTGCCGACGGAGCGACCGGAGAGGAGCGGCTGGACGCCCCAGTAGATGGTCATCTTGCGAACGGCCCACTCGTTGGGGGTCACGGCCTGGATGGGAAGCACCGGGCGGAAGTTGGAAACCAGACGCGCGGAGCGGCCGGAGTTGGTGGGCGTGAGGATTGCCTTAGCACCAACGTTGAAAGCGGTCGTGACCGCGGAGAGGCCCACAGCGGCGTTGACCTTGTTGCGGCCAGGCTCGAGCGCCTCGAAGTCGAGCGGCTTGTGCTCGGGCATGGTGGCCTCGGCGATAAGGGCAACGTTGGCCATCATCTTCACGGCCTCAACCGGGTACTTGCCGGCAGCGGTCTCGCCAGAGAGCATCGTGGCGTCGGTGCCGTCGGAAATGGCGTTGGCCACGTCGGTGACCTCGGCGCGCGTCGGGCGCGGATTGCGAATCATGGAGTCGAGCATCTGCGTGGCGGTGATAACCGGCTTGCACGCAGCGTTGCACTTCTGGATGATCTCCTTCTGGATGACGGGGCAGACCTCGGGGGCAACCTCAACGCCAAGGTCACCACGAGCGACCATGATGCCATCGGAGACCTTGAGGATGTCGTCAAAGTGATAGACCGCGAGTGCGCACTCGATCTTGGGGATGATGCTTACATGCTCGCCACCGTTCTCGTCGCAGAGCTTGCGGATCTCCTTGACACCCTCGGCATCGCGCACAAAGGACGCAGCGATGAAGTCGATACCCTCCTCAAGACCAAAGAGGATGTCGGCACGGTCCTGCTCGGTGATGGTGGGAAGTGACAGCTTGGCGTTGGGGACGTTCACGCCCTTCTTCTCACCAAGCTCGCCGCCGTTCTGCACGGTGCAGTGAATGTCCTGGCCCTCGATGGAATCGACGGTCAGGCCGATGAGGCCGTCGTCGATAAGGATGGTGCCACCCACGCGGACCTCGCGCGGGAGCTCGATGTGGTCAAGGTAGAAGTGATCGGCGGTGCCCTGGAGCTCCTCGGAGGTCGCAGCAGCGGTAACCGTCACCTGAGAACCCTCGACCAGCGTGACCTTGGCGTGGTCCTTCAAAAAGCCCGTACGAATCTCGGGGCCCTTAGTGTCGAGCAGAATACCCACAGGAATACCGAGCTCACGAGAGATGCGCTTCACGCGCTCCATACGGCCGTGATGCTCCTCATGGCTTCCGTGGCTAAAATTAAAGCGGGCAACGTTCATACCCGCCTTGATCATCTCGCGCAAAATGTCTTCGTCATCGCATGCCGGTCCCATGGTGCATACGATCTTGGTGCGCTTACTCATGCATCCTCCCAACGGTGGCGCTCTACATCGGCACTAGTGTACCGACTTACAACCTAAGAGTGAACGTCAACTACAGCGATTCCACGGTTATTAAAAGCTCTTACCGCTATCGTACCCAGCGCTTACACGCACCCGGACATAAATTGTTCGAATTCGGCATCATTTTAGAGGGCGATAAGCGAGAAAACCGCTCCGCCCCATCTTCTCTGGTGCGAGCACCGCCAAAACTAGAGAAGCTCCCGAGGAGGCTTCTGGCGCGTTTCCCGCAGCCGCAAAGCGGCGAGGACCACGCGGCAGAACCCCTCGGGAGCTTCGGCGCAGCTTTTTGCGTGCAAGCCTATGCGCGGCCCACAGAGCCGAGATTCTCCATACGGATCTTCACGATCTTGGTGATCTCGGCCATGCCAGCCTGACCCGGCTTCTTGGGGTCGAAGCAACTCGGGTTCTCGGCCATGTAGGCCATGAAGCCCTTGGTGAATGCCTGGCGGAGCTCGGTAGCGTAGTTGACCTTGCAGATGCCGTTCTTAACGGCCTCGGCTACCTGCTCATCGGGCACACCGGAGGTGCCGTGCAGCACGAGCGGCACGTCCACCGCGGCGCGGATCGCCTTCACGACGCCCTGCTCGATGTGCGGCTCGGCGGTGTAAACGCCGTGGGAGGTGCCCACGCCAATAGCGAGCGAGGTGCAGCCGGTGCGCTCGACAAACTCGCGAGCCTCGTCTGGGTCGGTGTAAGGGCTCTCGCCCTCAACCTCGACGTCGTCCTCCTTGCCGCCGACCTTGCCGAGCTCGGCCTCCACGGGCACGCCCATAGCGACGCCGGCGTCGGCAACGAGCTTGGTGAGGGCAATGTTGTCCTCAAAGGTCTCATGGGAGCCGTCGATCATGACGGAGGTGTAGCCGGTGCGCAGGGCCTTCATGCAGCGGTCGTAACCGTCACCGTGGTCGAGGTGAAGCGCCACGGGCACCGAGGTGCGCTCGGCAGCGGCCTTGACCATGCCGTAGAAGTAATCAAGGCCGGTCATCTTGATCGTGCCCGAGGTGGTCTGCATGATGACGGGGGACTTGGTCTCCTCGGCAGCAGCGAGGACCGCCATAACGAACTCGAGGTTCTCGACGTTGAAAGCGCCCACAGCGTAGTGGTTCTTCTGCGCGTCGAGCAGCATCTCCTTGGTGGTAACGAGCATCTTGCCCATCCTTTCGTAACGTCCCGCGCGTACGGTCGCGGGTATTCGCCTGCCTCTATTCTAGGCAACAGAGCGCCTCTCAACTGGCTCAAATTGGAAGTACCAGCTGGGTACGCCGCTAAAGGTCTTGGCGAGGAGCCGGCTGACGACGTTGACGTGCCGCCCGCGCACCCGCCTCAACGCGTGCGCTTAGAGCTCGTTGACCTGAATAGCGTTGTATACCTCGTCCCAGCGGTCGATAACCAAATGGCCCGTCTGGGGGTCCATGGCGTTGAGCTTGCCGCACGCATTGCCGCAGCGCAGCACCGTGTCATCGTCGGCGTTGCGCGCGATGGCATGGGCAAAGCCCGCGATGGTGGAATCGCCCGAGCCGGTGGCGTTCACAGCGGGGATATTTGGCATGATCACGCGGTAGCCACGACCCTCGTGGAACGCAACCGCACCGGCACCGCCCATGGTCACCACGACCCAGGGGATGGACGCAAAGCGCGTGTCTGCCTCGAGCGCGGCCTTGAGTGCCGGCAGGTCGTCGGGCGTGAAGCTCGTGCCCAGAAGCCCGTTGATCTCGGTGAGGTTGGGCTTGATGAGGGTGGGCTTGACCTCGGCATCGAGCGCGGCATCGAGCGCGGCGCCCGAGGTGTCGAGAAGCACCGGCTTGCCCGCGGCGGCCGCCGTAGCGACCATGCCCGCATACGTGTCTGCGGCAACGCCCTTGGGGAGGCTGCCGGAAATGGTCACGCAGTCGGCCTGCTCGACCAGATCGGCATAGTTGGCGAGAAACGCCTCGAGCTCCTCTGCCGAGACCTCGGGGCCGCTCTCGAGCAGCTCGGTCTGGTTGCCGTCGTGGAGGATGGCGACGCAGGTGCGGCTCTCGCCCGCGATGGGTGTGAAGCGGTGCGGGATATTGTCGGAGTCCATCAGGCTGCCGAGGTACGCGCCCGCGTGCCCACCGAGGAGGCCCGTCGCGAGCACATCGTCGCCCAGCTGAACGAGCACGCGGCTGACGTTTAGGCCCTTGCCACCCGCGGTCTTTTTGGGCACAACGCGGTTCACGTCGTCGATGATGAGGTGATCGAGCTGATACGCCGTATCGATCGACGGGTTCATAGTAACGGTCAGGATCATGATTCCTCCTTGGTGGAAGGTCTGGCGACTACCCGATTGTACCGCGCCGCGCAAGCAAGGGCGCCATCAGCGCAAATCCGCCACTGACGCGCGCGTGACGAGCGTTCCGGGGATACGCACCGCCACAGGCTCCGTACTCTGTGCGAGCGTACCCACTGCATGCTCGAACACGGCTCGGCCGCGCTCCTCGAGGTTCAGGCGGACCGTCGTGAGCATGTTGTGGGGCACGACGCCCTCGAGCGAATCGTCGATACCAATGATGCTCAGGTCCTCGGGCACGAGCACACCGCGCTCGCGCAGGGCGAGCATGGCGCCGTAGGCCATTTGGTCGTTTGCGGCAAACAACGCCGTCGCCGACCGGTCCTTAGCCAAGCGACGTCCAAATTCATACCCCTCGTCTGCCGACCAATCCCCATGGCAGGGCTCCACCACGGGAAGACCGTGCCGCTCGAGCACGTCACGCCATGCACACTCGCGCTGCTCAGCCGGGACCGAGTCGACCGGCCCCGCGATGTGACGAATCTGACGGTGCCCACAAGCGATGAGGTGCTCGACCGCCATGACGGCCGCCCCGTAATGGTCGGAGTCAACGGTGGTGCAACGCGGATGCGGCAGCGCGCCCACGATGACCGTCTTGAGGCCGGGCAGTGGCACGAAATCGTCGAAGTCTGCGGTCTTTTGGCTCATGTTGATGACGATGCCGTCCACGGGAAGCGCCGCCATCTGGCGCGACTCCCGCGCAAGCGAGCGCTCGACAGCATCCGGCCGGTCGGCGAGCGTCACCGCGTAGCCACGCTCGGCAGCAGCAGCCATGAGGCCGTTGAGCGTGGCGAGGTTTCCTGCATACATGAGATCGGGCATGAAGAGCCCCACCGCCCGGTACGAGCCGCCGCGAAGTGACCTGCCTGCGTAGTTGGGGCGAAAGCCCAGCTCCTCCATAGCGGCAAGCACGCGCTCGCGCGTTGCCGCTTTGACGTTGGCCTGGTCGTTTACCACACGCGACACCGTCTGCTGGGAGACGCCGGCGACGCGTGCCACGTCCGCCATAGAAACCGAATGGGGCGCATCTGCCGCCCGCGAGCCGTGAGGTCGCATGCTCTTCCCTCTTGCCGCCTGTCCGCCTATTTGCAAAGCACGGTGTTCGCGCTTTTGCGCGTACGTTAACAACACATCCCATCATAGCGAAGCCGGCGCCTGTCCGGTATGGCCTTAATCGCACGCGTACCGACGTCCGCTCGCCGGTCCAAATCTACCGTCTACGGATGCGCCCTAACACCTCATAACCCAATTACCTGCAAAGTGTTAACGTACTCATAAACACAGTGGCAAAGTTATGCCGCTTCGGCACATCTTGGGAGGCCTCCTGGATGATTACCATCGACTCGTTCGGCACCGCCCCGGACGGAACGCCCGCGCACGTCTACACGCTTGCGAACGGGCCCGTCACGGTGCGCTTGTCTGACTTTGGCGCAACGATCCTTGGCATCGACGCCCCCGACGCCGCGGGCAACAGCGCAGACATTGTGCTGGGCTTTGCCGGTATCGAGGGCTACGCGGGCTCGAACGCCGCTTGCTACGGTGCGACCATCGGCCCCATCGCCAACCGCACGTGTGGAGCCGAGGTGACAGTTGCGGGCACCTCGTGGCACCTTGCCGCCAACGAGGGCGAGAACAACCTGCATAGCGACCTTGAGCATGGCCTCCACAAGCGCGTGTGGGAGGCTGCCGTGGACGAGGGCGCCTGCCGCGTGACCTTCACCTGTCACCTTGTGCACGGCGAGCTCGGCCTCCCCGGCGAGCGGACCTTCACGGCGACCTACGAGCTTGCGTCGGACGGCGCGCTCACCCTCACCTACCGCTGCGAGACCGACCAGCCCACCTTTGTCAACATGACGAATCACACCTACTTCAACCTCGCTGGCCACGCTACGGGCGACGTTCGCGCCCAGGAGGCGACCGTACACGCCAGCTGCTACCTCCCCGTGCGCGAGGACTCCGTGTCCGAAGGGACCATCGAGAGCGTCCTCGGCACGCCCTTTGATCTGCGCTCCGGCGCGGCGCTGGGCACCGGCATCGACGCCCAGAACAACGTGCAAATCACCCGCGGCCGCGGCTACGACCACTGCTTCTGCATCGACGGCTTCGAGCCTGATGCAGCACCTCGGCCCGCACTCGAGGCGCACGACCCCGCAAGCGGCCGCACGCTTTCTATCGCCATCACCCAGCCGGGCGCACACCTCTATACGGGCAACTGGCTCGACGACGGCGCTGACCTCGTCAAGTGCGGCGCCACCTACGGCCCGCAAGCCGGCTTTGCCTTTGAGCCCGAGTACTACCCGGACGGCATGCATCACGCCGACTGGCCGCAACCCGTCTGCACGCCCGACCATCCCTATGAGGAGACCATCGTCTACCGTTTTGGCACCTGCTAGGCGCCGCATCCATCAGTCACACAAGCGGCCCCGCAGGGCCCCGAAAGGAAGGATCGCCCATGTCCGACTTCACACAAGCCCCCGAGTTCGCCCGCGCCCGGGCACTTTTTGAGGAGGAGTTTGGCGCGCCGGCGGCAGACGCCCGCCAGCTTGCCGTCTACGCCCCCGGTCGCTCCGAAATCGCCGGCAACCACACCGACCACGAGGGCGGCCACGTTATCGCCGGTGCCGTGAACGTGGCGGTCTTTGGCATCGCCGTCGCCAACGGCACCGACAAGATCCGCGTGGCCGACGAGGGCTTCCCCACGTTTGAGATCACGCTTGACTCGCTCGAGCCGCGCGAGGACGAGAAGGTCTCCTCCTCGAGCCTCGTGCGCGGCATGGCACACGCTCTTGCCGAGACCGGTCGCACGCCCGAGGGCTTTGACTTTGCCTTTGTGTGCACCGTCCCCTCTGGCGGCGGCCTTTCCAGCTCGGCCGCAGTTGAAGCGGCATACGGCCGCGCCATGGAGGCGCTCTGGCCCGGGCGCGCCATCACGCCGGTGGAGCTCGCCCAGATGAGCCAGATTGCCGAGAACCGCTACTTTGGCAAGCCCTGCGGCCTTATGGACCAGCTCGCCGTGTGCATGGGCGGCCTTGCCTACATGGACTTTGAGGAGGCCGAGCCCAAGACCGCTAAGCTCGACTTTGACTTTGACGCCGCGGGCTACGCGCTTTGCCTTGTGAACGTGGGCTGCGACCACAGCGCCTTTACCGACGACTACGCTGCCGTTCCCGTTGAGATGCAGCAGGTTGCTCGTGAGTTTGGCGCCGAGCGCCTCTGCGAGGTCGACCCGGCAGCCTTTGACCGCAATCTCCCGGCGCTGCGCGAGAAGCTCGGCGACCGCGCCCTTTTGCGCGCGATTCACTACTGGTATGAGAACGACCTCGTCGACCGTCGCTGGGAGGTCCTGAATGCCGGCGACATCGACGCGTTCCTCAAGCTTACCCGTGACTCGGGCGCAAGCTCGGGCATGTTCTTGCAGAACGTCTCCACCGGTGGTGCGTACCAGCCCGCAATGCTCGCCCTCGGCATGGCAGAGCGCCTGCTCGACGGACGTGGCGCCATCCGCATCCACGGCGGCGGCTTTGGTGGCTCGATCCAGTGCTTTGTGCCGGTTGATATGGTCGACGCCTTCATCGCCCAGATGAACGCCTGGCTTGGCGAGGGCGCATGCCGCCACTACGTCATCTCCGAGGAAGGGGCGACCGCCGCATGGCTGTAACCGAGAACGACCTGCGCACCTGCGTCTGCTCGCTTGTTGACTACGCCTGTTCCGCGGGAATGATTGACGCCACGGACCGCATCTGGGCTTACAACACCGTGCTCGACACAATTGGCGCCGAGGGCCCCGCGCCCGCCGAGGGATGGGTGCTCGTCGACGCTGCGCACGCCAACGATTTTGACCTCGATGCCGCGCTTGCCCTGCTTGCCGAGGTTGCGGCCGCTCAGGGACGCGTAGAGGACACTTCGACCGGGCACGACCGCGCCGCCATGCACGTCATGGGCGCCCTCATGCCCCGTCCCTCTGCCATCGCCGCAACGTGGACCAAGCATGAGGCCGCAGACGGCCCCAAGGCCGCAACCGACTGGTTCTACCGTCTGTGCTGCGATGCAGGCTACGTGCGCCGCAGCGCCATCGCTCGCAACATCGCCTGGACCACGCCCACCCGTTGGGGCGACTTGGAAATCACCATCAACCTCTCCAAGCCCGAGAAGGACCCGCGCGACATCGCCGCTGCGGGTGCTGCCAAGAACACCGGCGAGAAGTATCCCGCCTGCCAGCTCTGCATTGAGAACGAGGGCTACTCCGGCCGTGGCGCCGCGAGCCCCTCGGGCGACCACCCCGCGCGCCAGAACCTCCGCATCGTGCCGATCGAGCTCGGCGGGGAGCGCTGGGGGTTCCAGTACAGCCCCTACGCGTACTTTAACGAGCACTGCATTGCCATGAGCGCACACCATCGGCCCATGCACATCGACCGCGCGAGCTTGACCTGCCTGCTCGATTTTGTCGATACACTCCCCCACTACTTCATCGGCTCCAATGCCGACCTGCCCATCGTGGGCGGATCGATCCTCTCACACGACCATTTCCAGGGCGGCGCGCACGAGTTCCCCATGATGCATGCCGAGGTTGCTTCGACCTTCACCATGCCTGGGTTTGAGGATATCGAGGGCGCGGTGCTCACTTGGCCGCTCTCGGTGCTCCGTCTGCGCGGCGCCGAGCGCGCTCGTCTACTCGACGCGTGCGTGCATGTGATCGACGCATGGCGCGACTGGTCGGATGAGTCCGCAGGTATCGTCGCGCACACCCCCGACGGCGTTGCACACAACACGGTCACACCGGTCATCCGCCGCGTGGACGGCGCCGGCAACGTTGGTGGCGACCGTTACGAGGCGTACCTTGCGCTTCGCTGCAACATCACGAACGACGAGAACCCCCTGGGTGTCTTCCATCCGCATGCGGAGTACCACCACATCAAGAAGGAGAACATCGGCCTCATCGAGGTCATGGGCCTCGCGATCCTGCCGGCACGTCTGAAGGACGAGCTCGCCGTGACGGGAGCGCACCTGAGGGCCACAGCCGAGACAGGCGGCTCCCCCATCGACGTTCTCGCCGCGCTGGAGGCGGACCCTGCGTGCTCCTCGCACGCCACGTGGGCGAGCGGCGTGTACGCGCGCCGTGCCCAAGAGATTGCCTCGGGCGATGTGGACACTATCCTGCGCGAAGAGGTGGGCGCCGTCTTTGGTCATGTGCTCGAGGACGCCGGCGTCTACAAGTGGGACGAGGCGGGCCGCGCAGCCCAGCAGCGCTTCATCGACGCGCTGTAGCGCACTGCCATCCCCTCCGCCAACAGGCATCGAACCCGTGGGCCGGGCATCCAATGCGGATGCCCGGCCCTTGCTTTTGCCATCAGCAACTCGCTACCTAGTTCACCTTTGCCTAGATGGTCAAATCACCCCGTGAGAGGGCATTTCCAGCTGCTGGAATGAATCAAGAGAAGCGATTCCACCACGCAAAGGAGCCTCCGTCCGTTCAGATGCCTCCGTATTCCGCCCCCTTATGCTCTGCAGCCCCGCACCAAATGCCCTCTCACGGGGTGATTTGACCACATCGCCTCCCACGAACAAAAACCTCCCGTCCTTTAGACCCCACGGGCCAAAGGACGGGAGGCGATGTTTAGTGAAAAGCTTTACGTACCGAGCAGTTACGCGGTTACCGAAACACCGTTCACGTAGGTGTCGTTCAAGGTCATATCACCGTTGAAGATGGTGAGGTCGGCGTTGCGGCCAGGCTTGATGAAGCCTACCTTGTCTTCGATCTTGGCGGAGCGTGCCGCAACCTCAGAAGCCATACGGACAGCCTGCTCGACGGTGACGATCTGCCAGTCGACCATGTTCTTAACGCCCTCAGCGAGCGTCAGGACCGAGCCGGCGATGGAGCCCGTGGTTCCGTCCTCGTTGCGCAGGTAGCACAGGCCATCCTTCATCACAACGGGCAAGCCACCAGACATGTAGTCGCCCTCGGGCATGCCGCCGCAACCCAGGCAGTCGGTGATGAGAACCGTGTGGTCCCAGCCCTTTGCCGTCACAAGCGCCTTGATAGCGGCAGGGGTCACATGGCGGCCGTCGCAGATGATCTCGGCATACGTGCCGTTGGTGGTCATGGCGGCGCCGACCACACCAGGGTCGCGGTGATGCAGGCCGCGCTGGCCGTTGTAGGTGTGAACAAAGCAGCTTGCACCGGCGTTCACCGCAGCAAGCACCTCATCGTAGGTTGCATCGGAGTGGCCGATGGAGGTGACCACGCCCATCTCGTCAAGAGCGGCGCAGTATGCGGGAGCGGCGTCGCGCTCGGCGGCAAGCGCACTCTTGACGATGCGGCCGCCCGCCTTCTCTTGCCAGGTGCGGAAGACGTCGACATCGGGCTCGATCAGATACACCGGGTTCTGGGCGCCGACGTGCTTCATCGTGAAGAACGGACCCTCGAGGTAGATGCCGCCGATGTGCGCCCCCACAAAGTCCTCGCCACGCGACTCGTCCGCCTCGGCGATGGCAGCGCAGGAATCGGCGATCTCGTCGACGGACTCGGTAAAGGTCGTCGGCAGCCAGCAGGTCGTACCGCGGCGCGCGAGCTCGACGCTGGAGGCGTTGATGCCCGCCGCCTCACGGTCGGTCGTGGCGTGGTTGAAAAAGCCGTGGATGTGCGTGTCAACCAAGCCCGGGGCGACGATGCACCCGGTGTAGTCGCGCACCTCGCACGCCGGCTGCTCGGCACTCCACGAACCAAACTTTCCGTCGCAGATCGTGAGGTAACCGCCCTGCGCCACCGAACCGGGCAGGATGAACCGATCCGCCTTGATTGCAAACGTTGCCATCGAAATGCCTCCTTAGGCGAGCGGGTGAATCGTCACACCCTTGACGACGCGGTTCACCGTGCCGGTGGGGCTTGGCGTGTCGGGCGTGTTGCCCACACGCACCGAGTTCAGAAGCGACACGGTCTGGCCGACCATGATGAACGGCAGGGCGAGATAGCCCTCGGGCAGCGCCTCATGGCCAGAGAAGGTGAACGCCTCATGCTCAAAGGCGGGCGCTACGTCCTGCTGAATGGCGATGGTCTTCTGGGCGATGCCATCGCCATCGATCTCGTTCAGGATGTCGAGGTCGTACTGACGGGTGTAGGGGTCGTTGTTGACAAAGACAAAGACGAGGGTCTTGTCGTCAACAAAGCTCTTGGGCCCGTGGCGGTAGCCCATGCAGCTGTCCCAAGAGGTCGCCACCAGGCCGTGGGCGAGCTCGAGGATCTTCAGCTGGGCCTCCTGGGCAAGGCCGGTGAAGGCACCGGAGCCGAGGTAGGTCACGCGGTTGAAGTCGCCCGCCAAAAACGCTGCAACCTCGTCCTCGCGCGCGATGACCTCGCGGCCCATAGCGGCGATCTCGTCAACCCAGACCTTCTTCTGCTCGTCGGAGGCGGTGTCGAAAATGAGGGTCGAGAGCAGCGTCATGCAGCTGAAGCTGCCCGTCATGGCAAAGCCGCGGTCGTTGGCGCGCGGGATAAGGAGCGTGAGCGCATCCGGGTCGTCGGCGCTCTCGACGGCGAGACGCCCTTCAGGCGCGCAGGTGATGTTCAGGAACTTGACGTTCTTCACGACCTGCTTAGCAATTTGCACGGCGGCGAGGCTCTCGGGGCTGTTGCCCGAGCGCGCAAAGGAAACCACGATGGTGGGGTCGTCGGCGCGCAGGCAGTCATACGGGGCGGAGACGATGTCGGTCGTCGCGATAGGCTTGAAGTCGTAGGTATCGGTGTCACCGGCGCGACGGAGGTAGCTCGCGCAGGTGTCGCCCACGTAATCGGACGTACCGGCACCGGTGAAGACCACAACGGTGCGGCCCTCGTCCATGGCGTTTGCCTCGGCGAGGAACTTCTCGATAGCAGCCTTGTTGTCGCTATAGATCTGGAAGGTGTCCTCCCAGAGATCGGGCTGCTGGACAATCTCGGCGGTGGTGATGTCGGCACCGAGCGCCTTGAGCTCGTCCACACTCTTCTCGAACATGTCTCTTAGTCCTTTCTGGCTAATCTCTGCGGTGGTGATAGACCTTGTATTTGAACTGGTCGCCGCGCGCCACAGAGAGCGTGTACTCGACGACCTCGTTACTGACGTTATAGGTGGTGCGCACCAGATCGAGCACAGGAGCGTTCTCGCCGATACCGAGCAGACGCGCGTCTGCAGGACGAGCGATGCTTGCGTAGAACTCCTCCTCCGCCACGCTGATCTCTTCGTGGAAGTCCTTCTCGATAATGTCGTAGAGGGGCTTGCGCTCGAGGAGCGGGCGCTTGAGGGAGAGGAACTTTCGCACCGGGAGATACGAGCGCTCGACCATCATGGGCATGCCGTCAGCGGAACGCAGGCGCTTGAGCTTGAAGATGCGGTCGCCCGGGCGAATCTGCATACACTCAGCCATCTTGGCGTCGGCCTCGTGCTCGCTGAACTCGAGAATCGTCGTCTCGGGCACACGGCCCATCTCGACCATCTGGTCGGTGAAGCTATAGGCCTGCAACAGGTTCGCCGTGCGGGCGGAGCGGTCCGCAACAAATGTCCCGCGCCCGTGCTGGCGCACAACGAGACCCAGGCGCTCGAGCTCCTGCAGGGCGAGGCGCACCGTGGTGCGCGACAGCCCGTAGCGCTCGGAAAGCTCACGCTCAGAGGGCATGAGGTCGCCCGGCCGGTACTCGTATTCAATTTTCTCCGACAGAATATCCACGAGCTGGTCGTAGAGCGGCTGCCGCTTGGCTCGCATGGCCATAGCTCTCTCCCGAATGATCGGGCACGCACGGTGGGGGCGCTTGCGGCGCCCCCTCACGAGGTGTCAGTTCTTACATCTCGTCGTCTTCGTCGTCATCGTCCGCGCCAGCGGTGGGCAGCGCCATGGTGATAACGCCGTCCTTACCCACCTGAACCGCCTTCTCGACAAGCTCGCCGAGCGTCGAGGAGTCGGAGCGGGTCATGATGAGCTCGATGAGCATCGGCAGGTTGGTGCCGGCGACAACGGCCATGTTGTCAACATCGGCAGAGACGAGCATGGACTGGTTGAACGGGGTGCCACCCAGCAGGTCAACAAAGACAAGAACGCCGTCCTGCTCGGCGCGCATCTTGGTGATGGCAGCGCGCAGGGTGTCGCCGTACTCGCCGGCCTTGTCGCCCTCAAACGGAACGATCTCGAAGGCGGGCTGCTCGCCCGCAACCATGTCGATGGCGCTCTTGAGGCCGTTCGAGAAGTGGCCATGGCCCGTAAGGATAAATCCGATCATAAGAGGTACCTCCTTTATACACACCCCAACTTGCCTGGGGTATATGCCTATATCTGCGGGAACTGGGCTCCCGGGGTTATCCAACCTAAGGTCGCTGCGGCGCCGCGAGTCGCCCGCGTTAGCTCTGCGAGCGCGGGACGGGGCGCTGCGCCTCCATCAGCTCGTTAAAACGAGCGCGGTAGCTGCGTGCGCGCTCCTTGTTGCCTGCGTTGGCGTACTGCTTTGCCAGCAGGAAATACAGCTTGCCGGTGAGTGCCTCGTCTGCACCGGAAAGCATCGACTCCATCTTGTCGATCATGTCGTGCCGATGCCCAAAGACAATCTCGTAGGTCAGCTGGCAGTCGGCGATAAGAGCACGGTCCGCACCTTTGACCTGCTTGAGGTGGGCAAGAAGCTCTTTAGCGCGCTTCTTGTTGCCGGCGCGGGTGTAGTAGTTGAACGCCATCGCGTCGACCTGCGCCTGACGCTTGGCGGAATTGCGCATA
>CAUGVQ010000019.1 GCA_959602875.1 uncultured Collinsella sp.
CGCCTTCACGCGCAATGACACCCCGCTTGGCAAGCTTGCCACCAAGGTCATCGCCGCCCCCGTTGCTACGGGCCGCTGCGACTTTACCTATCTGCTGTTCGATGCCTTTGCGCTGCGCCTCCTCAACCTGCGTGGTGACTTCGATCGCTATGACGACTTCATCGCCCAGACGAAGAACATCTTCCACGACCTCGTGGACATCCGCATCAAGTTCGAGCCCCGTGCCGAGGAGATCGCGCGTCAGTTTGCGCACGAGCCCTACACCATCTTTATCGCTTCGGGCGCCCTCTGGGGTGAGAACGTGCTGTTCTCCATGTGCGTCCTCGAGGAGATGCAGTGGATCCGCACCCGCGCCGTCACCTCTGCCGAGTTCTTCCACGGCACCCTCGAGCTCGTCGAGCCCGGCGTGCCGGTGATTCTCACCAAGGGCGAGGACGAGTGCCGCGAGCTCGACAACCGTGTTGAGACCTTCTGCCGTCAGTACACGGATAAGTTCGCCGTTATCGATACCGCCGAGTTTGCCATCGACGGACTCGATCCGGAGTTCCGTCCTCTGGTCTCTCCGATCATCGCTGCCGCGACCCTTCACGAGCGTCTGTCCAAGCACTACGAGACCGAGACCAAGCACAACCTCGCGTATCGTCGCTACTATCGTCAGTTCTCGTACTAACAGATGGGGGAGGTGCCTTGCATGCGGCATTTCATCCTGGCTACCCACGGACGCTTCGCGGCAGGCATTCGCGAAAGCCTCGAGTTAGTCTTCGGCGCGCAAGAGGGTATCAGTACGATATGCGCTTTTGTCGATGGGGCGAGTGATATCCATGCTCTTGTCCAGGATGCACTGGATCGGGAGCCGGAAGACGTCGACATCGTGGTGTGCACGGATATCTTTGGCGGCAGCGTGAATAACGAATTCCTCAATGCGTTGCCCAGCTATCCGCGGGTCCATCTCGTTGCCGGAATGAACCTGCCGATGCTCATCGCCTTGTTTCTCTCGCCCGAGCCCGACACCGCGGCGCTCATTCGATCGGTGCTCGCATCGGACGACATCAAGCCCCGCTATTGCAACGACGAACTCCGCGCCGCTGCAGATGAGGATGAGGAATTCTAAACGGAAGGAGGGTCCTCATGATCAAACTCGTACGCGTCGACCATCGCCTGCTTCATGGCCAGGTTGCCGTATCGTGGGTCAACGGCATCGGTGCGGATTGCATTCTTGTCGCGAGCGACACGGTGGTAAACGATCCGGTGTGGAAGACCACGCTCAAGCTCGGCAAGCCGGCGGGCTGCAAGCTCGTCATGAAGAACATCGCTGATTCCATTACGGCGATCAATAGCGGCGTGACCGATAAGTACAAGCTTATCGTGGTTGTTCAGACCATTGCCGATGCAAAGCGTCTGGCAGATGGTTGCCCCGTCATCACGAGTATCAACCTGGGCAACACCAAGGAGAGCGCTACTACCAAGCAGGTGAGTCGCCAGATTTTCTTGGAGCCCGATGAGATCGAGATGCTACGCGAGCTCGATGCCCGCGGCGTTGAGTGTGAGATCCGCCCCATGGCGGCTGACACTAAGACAAACGTCATCCCGCTTCTCTAACCCTGCGGCGGCCGGGTGTCATGATCTCCCCGCGCCCGGCCGCATCTCTTTTCATTCTGTCTCTTCAAGTAAACCAATTCTATTGAAAGGAGAAAGCCATGCTGATGCAGGCTTTGCTGGTCGGTCTTGTCGCGGCCTTTGGCACGCTCGACACCGCGCTTGGAACCAGCTACCTTCAGCGCCCCATCGTGCTCGGTCCGCTCGTGGGTCTCGTGCTGGGCGACCTTGAGACGGGTCTTATCATCGGGGCGAACCTCGAGCTTCTGTTCATGGGCGCAATCTCTGTCGGCGCCTACATTCCGCCCGATGTCATCACCGGCGGCGTTCTTGCGACCGCGTTTGCCATTTCCACCGGATCTGGCCTTGAGGCGGCTTACGCCCTCGCGATGCCTATCGGTCTTGCAGCGCTCGGTATCAAGAACGTGTTCTATGCGATTCTTCCGCTCATCCTTCCTTTGGCCGATCGTGGTGCAGAAGAGGGCAACGATGGCAAGATCAAGCTCACCTATGTGCTGCTCGGCCTCTTTGGTAAGACCATCTGGACCTTCACGCTGACGTTCTTCGCGTTTTATCTCGGTTCTGAGGCCGTTACTGCTGCGCTCAACTCTGTTCCGTCCTTCGTGTTCGACGGCCTGGGTATCGCTGCTGGCATCCTTCCCGCCATGGGCTTCGCGATGCTCATGCGCATGATCGTCAACAAGAAGCTCATCCCGTTCTTCGTTGCGGGCTTTGCGCTGGCTGCTTACCTTAACCTTTCCGTTCTCGCCGTTGCCATCTTCGCCGTCGTCATCGCTATCGAGAAGCTCGACTTCCTCGAGGAGCGCCCGATGGTCGCTGCAGCAGCTGCGGGTGTAGATGGAGGCGATGACGATGACTTCTAAGATGAACGACCAGGCAACGCAGGATGCCTACCAGGGCGATATTACCAAACAAGATCTCACCCGCATGGCGGTGAACCCGGGTGCCCTGGGCATGGAGTACTCCTGGAACTACCCGAAGCAGATGAGCGTCCCCTTCTGCCTCATGCTCAACCCGCTGCTGAAGAAGATCTACAAGAACGACCCCAAGGGCTATTCCGAGGCTCTGCAGCGCCATCTCGAGTTCTTCAACATCACCATGTACTTCGCGCCGTTCGTGGGCGGCGTGGTCGCTTCGATGGAGGAGCGCGTTGCGAAAGGTGAGATGGCACCCGAGGCCATCAACCAGGTGAAGGCGGCGCTCATGGGCCCGCTGTCCGGCATCGGCGATTCTCTCTTTTTGGGAACGCTGCGCGTGATTGCCGCTGCGGTGGGTATCAGCCTCGCAGTCAACGGCAACCCCTTTGGCCCGATTGCGTTTCTGCTCATTTACAACATCCCGACGTTCCTCACGCGTATCATCGGTGCGCACAAGGGCTATGAGCTTGGTGTCTCCTTCCTGACGAAGGCCCAGGAGAGCGGGCTCATGGACAAGGTCATCTATGCGGCGGGAATCATCGGCGTCATGGTTATCGGCGCTATGACCGTCACGATGACCTCGGTTTCCATTCCGATCGAGTTCGGTCAGGGCGAGAGTGTCCAGACCATCCAGAGCGTCCTTGACGGCATCCTCCCCGGCATGCTTGCTCTTATCGCTCTCGGTCTGTACTACTGGGCGCTGAGCCACAAGGTCAGCCCGATGGCTCTCATCATCATCACTATGGTGGTTGGCGTGCTCGGTGCCTTCACGGGCGTCCTCGCCTAGCACCAATACCGGTTTGCCCCTTACCGTGATTGCGTAGGGTGATGCGGCGGCAAGGTTCAATCTACTGTGAACGAACCTCGCCGCTGCATTCTTGTGAAGTCATCCTATAATGTATATAACGTGCTAGTTGGCATACCGCTGAAGGGAACGTTGCGCTATGGGTGCCAAGCTGCTTGAGGATTCTTCGACACCTCTGTACCAACAGGTTGCGAACGATCTGAAGACAACGATTGAAAACGGCATCTATCGGGTTGGACAAAAGATTCCCCCCGAGCCCGAGTTGAGCCAGCTGTATTCCGTGAGCAGGATTACCGTACGGAAGGCAATCGAACTTCTTGTTGAGGACGGGCTGTTGTCCAAGCGACAGGGCAAGGGCACGTTCGTCTGCCAGAGTGGGCCCTCGCGAAAGATTCGGGATGATCGCAGCTCAAAGGTCATGGGTTTTTCTGAGTCATGTCGCGCCAACGGGGTTGTTCCTGGCGCTGTGTTGCTCTCGCGCGCCGTTGAGCCAGTTCCAGAAGAAGAGCGACCGTTCTTCGGTCCGGACGTGGAACAGGTTATTTCCATCGATCGCGTCCGCACCGCCGACGGGCAGCCGCTCATGGTCGAATCCAATTTGTTTGCTGCGCTTGGCTTGGAGTTTTTGGAGAGCGCGCCTCTGGACGACTCATCGCTGTTCGATATCATCGCCGAGAAGACAGGCAGGCATGCGGTCCGAGGCAGTGCGCAGTCGCTCAACATCATGCTCGCTGACGAGCGCTTGGCAAAGCTTTTGAACGTCCCCATCGGAGAGCCGCTCTTTTACCTCCTCGGGCACTATCACGACCAGTTTGGAAAGCCTCTCTACGTGGGCAAGCAGTTCATTATCGGTTCGCGCTATACCTTCACGATGTGATGCCGACTTCTCCGATGCGCCCGGGTCCAGGGTGCGGAAGGATAGTCAGTGTTATGGATACCTATTTCCCTTTTAAGGCCGTCATCTTCGATATGGATGGCGTCATCGTTGACTCCGAGGCGTTTTACCAAAGCGTTCTCCAGCAGTTCGTTGCGTGGTTGGGTATCGATGTCTCCTCGGAGGAGCTTCTTGGTCTCATCGGGACAGCCCAGCAGGTGTTTGACAAGACGTTGGTCAACTGGTATCGCGCGGCAGGGGAGGGCGAGTACTCCGTCCCCGAGGCGAAGCGCCGCTATCGTGCATGGCGAAGCGCCATACCGTGCGACTATCACGATCTGATGTTCCCCGGCGTTCCCGAGGCAGTTGCGGGTCTGAAGAGCCGCGGTGTTCGTCTTGCCCTCGCGTCCTCTTCGCCCCGCTCCAACATCAAAGAGGTTCTCTCCGCTTGCGGCCTCTCTCGCTTCTTCGAGATCATCGTCTCTGGCGCCGAGCTCAGGGAGAGCAAACCGAATCCCGCTATCTATCTGCATACGCTCAAGCTTTTGGGCCTACCCGCCGACTCGTGCTGCTGTATCGAGGACTCCGTGCCGGGCATCACAGCGGGAAAGCGCGCAGGACTCACCGTTATCGCGCGTCGAGAGGAGCGCTTCGGCTTTTCCCAAGACGCTGCCGATCTTGTGGTCGATCGAGTTGACGACGTTCTGCGCCCCGATGCGCTCGCAGCGCTCGGACGCCGTCGCATCCGCTAGGTCTCGTGACCCGTCTCCGCAGTTTCGTTGGTTGCTGGCGCGATGCTTACCTCTGCGTAACGACCGCGTGGTACTATGGCGCCTGTTTGGAATCCAACAGGAAGGACAGCCGTGGCTATCAAGGCGATCGCGCTCGACATTGACGGAACGCTTACCAACGACGAGAAGGTCGTGACCCCGCGCACCAAGGAGGCGCTGTTTGCCGCCCAGCGCGCGGGCATCCGCGTCATCCTCGCCTCGGGGCGCCCGGTGCAGGGCCTGCGCGCGCTTGCGCGCGAGCTTGAGCTCGACCGCTACCACGGCCTGCTTGTCGCCTTCAACGGTGCGCACGTGGTAGATGCCGAGACCGACGAGGTCCTCTTTGACCAGCCCATGGCGGTGGAGGACATGCGCGCGCTTCTCGACCACCTGCGCTACTTCGACGTCATCCCGTGGGTGACGGAGGGCGAGCACCTCTACGTTGAGGACGCCTACCGCTGCGAGATTCTCCACAAGGGTCGCCCCATCAACATCGTCAAGTACGAGCGCGACGCGTGCGACCTCAAGATCTGCGAGGTGCGCGATCTTGCCGAGGTGCTCGACCATCCACAGGACAAGATCCTGACCGCCGGCACGGACACCTATCTCGCCGCTCATTGGGAGGAGATGTACGCACCGTTCCGCGACCGGCTCTCGGGCATGTTCACGGCGGACTTTTACTTTGAGTTCATGGCGCCCGGCATCAACAAGGCGCACGCGCTTTCTGGCGCGCTTCCCAAGCTCGGCATCGATGCTGCCGAGGTCGCGGCGTTTGGCGACGGTCAGAACGACGCTGCCATGATCGCATGGGCGGGCACGGGCGTTGCCATGGCGAACGCCATCGACGAGACCAAGGCGGTTGCCGACATGGTCACCGCTTCCAACAACGAGGACGGCATCGCGCTCGCCCTCGAGAAGATTCTGGGGTAGGGCATGAGCGAGAAGTTCCCGTTTGACGCTGTCATCTTTGACATGGACGGCGTGATTGTCGACACGGAGCGCTATTACTGGGATGAGCTGCGCCTCTTTGCGGACAGCCTGGGCATCGATGTGACCGATGAGGAGCTCGACGCGCAGGTGGGCCAGTCCACGCAGGCGTTTTTGCGCATGCTCGTCGACTGGTACGAGCGCGCCGGACAGGGTTGCATGACTATAGAGGAGGCCTCGCGAGCCTACGACGCATGGGCGGCAACGCAGGAGTGCGACTACGCCGCGCTGCTGAACCCGGGTGTGCACGAGGGCATCGCCGGCCTTAAGGAGCGCGGGGTGCGCGTGGCGCTCGCGTCGTCGTCGCCTCTCGACAACATCCGCACGGTGCTGGCGGCGTGCGGGCTCTCGGACGCGTTCGAGGTGATTGTCTCGGGCGTGGACTTCACCGAGAGCAAGCCCGACCCCGACATCTACCTCCATACGCTCGCCAAGCTCGGCCTCCCTGCCGAGGCGTGCTGCTGCATCGAGGACTCGGTCCCGGGCATCACCGCCGGCAAGTGTGCGGGCCTCACCGTGTTTGCCAAGCGTGAGGAGCGCTTTGGCTTCTCGCAGGACGCGGCGGAAGCCATCATCGACCGCGTGGACGACATCCTGGACGCGGCGCCGCGCCTGTTTGGGTAGGTTTTGCCAGATTGAAGACACTCGATGCGGAAATGGGCATCAAGTTGTCGCGTTGGCGGGTACACCGGCGATATGGCTTCGCGACAGCTGCGGAAACGGCTGTATTTGAAACGGTCTATGTGACGCCCGGAGAATTTGATACCCATTTTAGGCGTGAGCCTGCGACCATGTGCCTGCGCGCTTGTAGTCAGGTGCTATACAAGATGTAAAAGAGCTGCACTTGTCGTTGCAATGGTGTGGCCGAGCATGTCTTGCGGCACGCGCCGGATCTCAGCGATGGTTGCAAGCGCTCTTGTGAGGGACGCCTCGAGGGCGTCTGCGCTGTAGGGGGCGTCGAGCCCCGGCGGGGCGTCCGTTTCGAGCAGGAGCCTGCCTTCCGGCAGCTGCCGGGCGTACTCGCGTCCGCGCTTGCTTTTGAGCATGTGCTCGCTTACCGAGAAGTAGCAGCCGAGCCGCCGAGCCCGGGCAAACTCCTCGGAGCTGCCGCTGAACCAATGGAAGATTACGGTCGTGCCGGGGTGCGCGCCCGTTCCTGCGACGCCCGTGCGCTCGAGGATGTCGAGCGCTGTCGTTACGGCGTGGATGGCGTGGATGGAGATGACGCGGTGGGGGAGCGAGCGCTTTGCGATGGCGCGGCAGATGCCCTCGAACGCGGCGATTTGCAGCTCCTGCGTGTTGCCCCCGCGCCGCCCAAAGTCGAGTCCCACCTCACCTATATAGGCTCGCTCGCCCGCAAGCTTTGCTGCGAGGCCGGCATCGGCGGCACCGCATCTGCCGTCGGCGAGCCACCAGGGGTGCAGGCCCGCCCCCACGCGCACGTTGGTATGCGCGTCGAGGCGCTCTTGGGCCGCGAGCGTGTCGACAGGGGTAACCGGCGTGTCGAAAATGGCAATGCCTCGCGCCGCCGCCTCGCGCGCGACCTCCACTGCGTTGCTCATGCGGTCGAGGTGGCAGTGCATGTCCACAAAGCGCCAGGTCATGGCCCTCACGCACCTTGGACGAGATTGCGGATAACGTGTCCCGCGATCATTTGCCCCATGATGGGCGGCAGGTACGAGGCGGTGCCGAGGGCGGGGCGCTGGCCCTCGCTCGGCGCGTCGACGGCATCTGCGCCCCCGCCGGTTACCGGCAGCGCGCGCGGCTCCTCAAAGGACGAGAGCACCGTAAGATGCCGGATGCCGCGCCGGCGGCACTCTTTGCGCACGATACGTGCGAGCGGGTCGTGCGAGGTCTGCGCGATGTCGCAGATGCGGAGCTTCTCGGGGTCGAGTTTGTTCGCTCCACCCATGCTGGCGATAAGCGGCGTTGCGGTTCGCTCCGCCCACTCAGCGATGGCGAGCTTAGTCGAGACGGTGTCGATCGCGTCGACCACGTAATCGATGCGACCCACGCCGGCGCGTACCTCGGAAAAGAGGCCCTCGACGTCGTCTGCGCGCACAAATTGGTCGAGTGCGACCACCCGCGCGGCGGGGTTGATGGCGTGCACGAGCTCAGTGGTCACCTCGACCTTGCGACGGCCGACGGTTGTGGTGTAGGCGATGGCCTGCCGGTTGATGTTGGAGGGTGCAACCGCGTCGCCGTCGACCACGACAAGCGCGCCCACGCCGCCGCGAGCGAGCGCCTCGATGCAGTTGGAGCCCACGCCTCCGCACCCGAGGACCATGACGGTCGAGGCAGCGAGGTTCGCGAGCCCGGGGACGCCCCATACAAGCTCGAGGCGCGAGGTGGGTGTCTCGTGGGCGCCCGTTGCGGTCGGCATCTCACCCTGCTCAAGATTCATGGCCAGCCCTTTCGGTTGCAGTTTCTGGCATTGTAGCGCACCAGGGTTTGTCCGCACGACATGAGAGCATGCGAACATACGTTCAGCCGACGGATCTAGTTCTGATAGGAGGCATCACTTTTGTAAATGGCCATTGACTTATGCTATCAATAGGGGTGGATATGAAGTACCGCATGCTACGGAAGCGCATTCGAGACCTTGCTCGCAAACAGGGTTTGCCAGTGGTTTGGAGCGAGGGCTCCAGTCACGCGAAAGTTACGGTTGGAGGACGGACGACGACCATACCTCGGCATAGCGAGGTGAACGAGATTACGGCTCGGGCGATTCTTACGTACCTGTTCGGAGGCAACGATGACAATTGATGTTACGGCGCGCGTTACGAGGTCAAATGGCTGGTGGGCGATTTCTGTCCCTGAGATTCCCGGTCTGTTCACGCAGGCGAAGAGGCTTGATCAGGTCGAGCGGATGGTCTTGGATGCGGCCTCCCTGTTGAACAAAGATATCTCGCATGTCGAGGTGATTCCCGTCTTGGACGAGGACGCTCAGATAATGCTGCAGGAGCTGGAGGAGACGCGTGTGAAAGCCGAAGCGCTACAAAAAGAATCCTCTGACATGACCAAAAGGGCCATCAGGCTGTTTCAGGCGGAAGGATTGACGCTGAGAGATATCGCCTCGTTGATCGGGCTCTCACCCCAGCGCGTATCGGTCATTGCGAGAGAGGGGTAGTCTTCTGTGAGGAGCGCTCGCATTAGCCTCTGGTTTCGTGATGGAGACAGGCGGGCGCACTCGCGTTTGCGGCCGCTACCTGAGAGTATGGTGCAGAGCAAAAGGGCGCGGGAGCGCGTGTGCGCCGCCGGCGGATGCTATCCGGCCGGGTGCGCGTGCGCGGTCCCGTGCAGCTAGAACAAGGAGTTTCAATGGCAGAGTTCATCTACCAAATGTACCAGGCGCGCAAGGCCCATGGTGACAAGGTCATCCTGGACGACGTGACGCTCAGCTTCTACCCCGGCGCCAAGATTGGCGTCGTGGGCCCCAACGGCATGGGCAAGTCGACGCTCTTGAAGATCATGGCGGGCATCGAGGAGGTCTCCAACGGCGAGGCTCGTCTCACGCCCGGCTACACCGTCGGCATCCTCGAGCAGGAGCCGCCGCTCGATGACGACAAGACCGTGATCGAGAACGTGCGCATGGCTTTTGGTGACCTGCTGGCAAAGGTGGACCGCTTCAACCAGATAGGTGAGGAGATGGCCGCACCCGACGCGGACTTTGACGCCCTCATGGCCGAGATGGGCAAGCTCCAGGACGAGATCGATGCGGCTGACGGCTGGGATATCGATTCCAAGCTCGGCCAGGCGATGGACGCGCTCCAGCTGCCCGATTCCGACATGCCTGTTTCCGTTCTCTCCGGCGGCGAGCGTCGCCGCGTGGCCCTCTGCAAGCTTTTGCTTGAGGCGCCGGACCTGCTGCTGCTCGACGAGCCTACCAATCACCTCGACGCGGAGTCGGTGCTGTGGCTCGAGCACTTCCTCAAGAACTACCCCGGCGCCGTGCTCGCCGTCACGCACGACCGCTACTTCCTCGACAACGTCGCCGAGTGGATCTGCGAGGTCGACCGCGGTCACCTGTACCCCTACAAGGGCAACTACTCCACCTACCTTGAGACCAAGGCGGCCCGCATCGCCGCCCAGGGCCAGCGCGATGCCAAGCTCGCCAAGCGTATGGCGGCCGAGATCGAGTGGGTGCGCTCGAGCCCTAAGGCGCGCCAGGCCAAGAACAAGGCCCGTCTTGCCCGCTACGAGGAGATGGAGGCCGAGGCCCGCGCGAGCCAGAAGCTCGACTGGACCGACATCCGCATCCCGGTGGGTCCGCGTCTGGGCGCGAAGGTTCTCGAGGTCGAACACCTGCACAAGGAGTTCGACGGTCGCGTCCTTATCGACGATCTCTCCTTTACGCTGCCACGCGCCGGCATCGTGGGCGTTATCGGTCCCAACGGCGTGGGCAAGTCGACGCTCTTCAAGATGATTATCGGCGAGGAGAAGCCCACGTCGGGTTCCATCGAGCTCGGCGAGACGGTCAAGATCTCCTACGTTGACCAGGGGCGCGCCGGCATCGACCCCAACAAGACGCTCTGGGAGGTTGTCTCGGGCGGTACCGACAAGATGCTCGTGGGTGAGACCGAGGTCCCGAGCCGCGCGTACGTGGCGAGCTTTGGCTTCAAGGGCTCCGACCAGCAGAAGCGCGCGGGCGTGCTCTCCGGCGGCGAGCGCAATCGCCTGAACCTCGCACTCACGCTCAAGCAGGGCGGCAACCTCCTGCTTCTCGACGAGCCGACGAACGACCTCGACGTCGAGACCCTCTCCTCGCTCGAGGCGGCGCTGCTCGAGTTCCCGGGCTGCTCCGTGGTCATCAGCCACGACCGCATGTTCCTCGACCGCGTGGCGACCCACATTCTTGCTTGGGAGGGCACCGACGAGAACCCGGGCAACTGGTACTGGTTCGAGGGCAACTTCGCCGCTTATCAGGAGAACCGCGTGGCGCGTCTTGGTGAGGACGCTGCCCAGCCGCACCGCATCCACCGCAAGCTCACGCGCGACTAGAGTGCAGCGGTTGCCAGGGTGCCGAGGCGTTGAGGATGCCGCGGTAGATGCGGCGCTGTGACGTTGCGGGTGCCGCGATGGGCGCCGCGGTGGCCGTGGCCGTCCGATGTCCCGCGGTGCTCGCTGCGCCGCGGCGCCATAGCGGCCTGCGCGCATACGGGTAGCAAATGCTACTAAATGAAGTCAGTGACGGGCCCGTCGGCAAGTGCCGGCGGGCCCTGTGCTATTCTGGCAGCGATTTTCCTTTTAGTACTCCGGTGAGGGGAGAGACAATGGCGGAGAAGGTTCTTCTGGGCTCGCTCGAGGCGGGCGGTACCAAGATGGTGCTCGCCACGGGCTACGCGGACGGCACGATTGTGGAGCGCGGACGGTTTGACACCACGACGCCCGAGGAGACGGTGCGCAAGTGCGCGGAGTGGTTCGCCGACCGCGGCGTCGCGGCGCTCGGCGTGGGCGCGTTCGGTCCGACGGCGGTCGACCCGGCGTCCCCGCGCTTTGGTCAGATCCTCACCACGCCCAAGCTCGCTTGGCGCGGCTTTGACCTGCTCGGCACGCTCAAGGCGAGCTTCGATATCCCCATGGGCTACGACACCGACGTTAACATCGCCTGCCTGGGCGAGGTCACGTTCGGCTGCGCACGCGGCCTCGAGGACGTGCTCTACCTCACCATCGGTACCGGCGTGGGCGCGGGCGTGATGGTGGGCGGCAAGCTCATCCATGGCATGCTGCACCCCGAGGCGGGCCATGTGCTGCTCACGCGCGACCCGCGCGACCCCATGCCCGAGGGCGAGTCGGGCTGCCCCTTCCACGCCAACTGCCTTGAGGGCCTCATCGCCGGCCCGGGCGTGGCCAAGCGCTGGGGCGGCAAGAGCGCAAGCGAGCTTGCCGATGACGAGTTTGCCATGGACCTGCTCGGCGGGTACCTCGGCCAGGCGCTCATGGACTTCATCCTCTGCTACGCGCCCAAGAAGGTCATCATCGGCGGCGGCGTTGCCGACCATACGCCCATTGTCCAGGTCGCGCGCAAGAAGGTCGCCGAGTATCTGAACGACTACCTGGTCACGCCCGAGGTGGCGGACCTCGATAGCTACATTGTGAACAACTCTCTCGAGGGTAACCAGGGCATTCTGGGTGGCCTCGAGCTCGCTCGCCGCGCCCTCGAGGCGTAAGGGTATCGCCCCTTGCGGGCGTCGCGTCTGCCCGCAGGGTTATCCGCTGCGAAAGAAGCCAAGGTTAGGTGCGTTTCAGACTGTCTGGGCGCACCTAACCTTGGCTTTCTTTGTAGGGGGCAAATCACAAAGCCGTGTTTACCAGCTCTCCAGGGCGCTGGGGAGCTGGTAAACACGGCTTTGGCTAAACAGCACTGCAACAAAACGGTGTTCTCCAGCTGTGCGGGCGCGGCTTGGCGTCGCACGTGGGCGCGGCTCAGCGTTTCACATAGGTACGGCTCGGCGTCGCAACGGTTAGTCGTCGTGCTCGACCGAGGCAATCGACCAGGCGGCGCCATCGCCGGCGGTTACCCTGCCGCCACGGCGCTTGATGGTGACGAGCACCTCGTGGCGCGCGCCCTCGCGGATGTAGGCGACGGGGAAGGTCGCGCGCGAGCGCGTGCCCTCGAGCGTTCCGGCGAGGCGGGCGATGTCAAAATACGCGCTCAGGATACCGAGGACGTCTGCTCCGTAGGGGAGCAGGTGCGTGAGGGCAAGCAGCAGGTCGCCCGGGCAGTAGACCTCGCGCGTGAAGTCGAGGGGGTAATCGGCTGCGGGGGTCGGCGCCGCGGGCGTTGCCGGTTCGGGCGCTGCCGGTGAGGGAGCCGCCGGCACGGGCGCCGCTGCAGCCGCGGTAGTATCGGCGGGAGCTTCGTGCTCAGCGGTGGCTGCCGGATTCTCACCCTTGTCGATCGAAGGCGTCTCGGGCTCGGGCGACATGTCCTCTGCGGGCTCGTTATCCTCCGTCGGGTCGTACAGGATGGTGAACGAGATGGAGGGCTCAGGCTCGGTCACCGCTGCAGGCTCGGCTTCCTCCTGGTGCTCCCGCGAGGGTTTGACTGCCGGCTCGGGTTCGGGCTTGGGCGCAAGATCATCTGCCGCATCTGCCTCGAGATCGGGCTCCGGCGCGGGCTCGGCTGCTTCTTCGGGCGCGGCGGTCGCTCCGGTCTCAGCGGCAACTTCGACGGCTGGCTCCGAGGCGGTGACGACGGCTTCAGGCGCGGTCGCCGCATCCGCCTCGGGCGCGGTTGCCGCGTCTACCTCGGATGCAATGGGCGTGTCTACCTCGGGTGCGATGCCGGGCTCCGCCCCGGGCATGCTCGCAGCTGCATCGTCGGTGGGCTGCGCCTTGGGCTCGGGTTCAGGGCGCTTGATGCGGCGCGGCTTCACGGGACGAAGGGCCTTGTCGGATTTCTTGCGCTTCCACGATTTGCCGCCCGCCTTCGCTCCACCCTTGTCGGTGTCTCCCGCGGAAAGGGCCTCGTCCCAAGCAGGTTGCGCCACCACGGTCGCGTAGATGCGGTTGCCCTTGAAGATCTTGAGCGAGATGAAGTCGTCGAGTGCCTCGAGGAGCTCGCGCGTCGAGGTAAAGCCGAGGTCCTCCGCCCCAAGGTGCTCGGATGCGAGCGCCTCCTCCACGGCAGGCAAAAACGTCTGCTTGCCGGCGCCGAGGGTGTCGCGGAGAAGTCGATACAGGTAGATATGGTTTCCCGGCGAAAGCGTCGGGGTCTCTGTGCGTGGTGCCATGCTCGTCCCTTCCTATGTGTGGAGACTCATCTTAGCACCTGCGTCAGGAGGGTCACCGCGTGGGAGATGGTGCCCCGGGCGCTTTCACGCATCAATTGCGCGCGGTTGTCGATGACGTTTCCGATGGTGAACCGGTCCCGCCCGTAACGGTACCGTTGGAGGATGAGCTCGTTTTCGCGTCCGTTTCGCCCTCGGTGCCGACGTCTCCGCCTCCGTTGTCGCTTCCGCCACTGCCCATTGTGCTGCCGGCGTTCGCTTCGCTGCTCGAGCCCTGTGTGGCGGTGTCAGATTCGCTCGCGTTGTTGCCGGCATCCGTGCCTGTGGTCGTTGGGTCGGCGCTAGAACTACCGGTGACACCTTCGTTTGTACCAGTATTCGCGGTCTGGCCCCTATCTGCGGTGGCATCCGTGCTAGGAGCAGGGTTCGGTGTACCGCCCTCGGACGTCTCTGAATCGCCGAGGTTCGCGTTATCTGCCGCGGAGGACTCCGGGCTCTCAGCGGTGGGGGCAGAAAAGAGCGGTTGGGTCTTAGCACCAAGACCCGCTCCGCTCGTGCCCAGCATGATGAGGAGGGCGCAGACCGCAACTGCAGCGGCGGCGGTGGCGATGGAGAACAGAGCTACCTTGCGCTGCGTGCTTTTGCGCTCGGTAGCGGCGCGCGCCTGCAGCTTTGCCGGTGCGACGCGAGCGCCCCGCACCGGTATTGAGCGCCCGTCGATTACGGTCGTGGGATCACCGAGCGCCCTTGCGCTCGTTTGGCGCGCGCGTGCCGAGGGGACATGCTCGCCCGCCGCAGAGGCCGCCTCGCGCACCGCCGCACCGCCGCGGCGGATCTTTTCGGCCCCGGCGTCGAGAAAGCGACGGTAGATTTGCGACGATACGACTGTCACCACCGAGCTCACCGCCGCGCCGATGACCGAGCCGCCGATACCGATATGCGAAGCGAGTACGACAGAGGTGGCGGCAGCAGCGGCGCCGGCGGCTATCTGCGCGATTGAGATGCCGTCAAAAAGCCCCGGTTTCTCAATCGCCATGAGTTGGGTGTGGCCGATGGATTCGGATGCAAACGCTTCGCTTTCATGCCCGCGTCGCACAGTGCGCGGACGTTTACGGTCAAGGTCAGTATAGGAAGATGCCATGTTCATAGCCTCCGATCATGGCAGTAATGGTCACGTGGTAACCCTAGCGCGTTCGGTGGCGAATGACGTAAGCGCGCGAGCGAATTCACATAGGCGATACCCGCGTCCAGCGCGCCCCGCTATGCCGCCCGCCAGACGGTACAATATCTTCAGAACCAATACGGGCGCGCCGGCAGGCGTGCGGCTGAGAGGGGATGCGATGGAGGAGCTGACGTTTACCGGGTTCGGGAACGGCGACGCGGGCGTGGGGGGAGCGTGCGCGGCCGACGGCTTCTTCCGTATCGCCGCCGCGACTCCTAAGATCCGTGTGGGCGATGTCGAGGCCAACGCCGCCGCCGTGCTCGCGGAGGTCCGTCGCGCGGCCGAGGTCGGGGTGGGCGCACTCGCTCTGCCCGAGCTCACGCTCACCGGTTACACCTGCGCGGACCTCTTCTTCGATCGCGCGCTGCTGCGTTCGTGCGAGCGCGCTCTCGAGCGCCTGCTCGCCGAGACTCGCGACCTGCCTATCCTCTTTACCGTAGGTATTCCCGTGCCCCACCGTGAGGCGATCTACAACTGCGCGGCGGTGTGCTGCGCGGGACGCCTTCTGGGTCTTACCGCCAAGAGCAATCTGCCCAACTACAGCGAGTTCTACGAGCGCCGCTGGTTCACGCCGGCGCCCTTGAATCCCCTCGGCTACGTGGCGTTCGCCGGCCAGGCGGGCGTGCCTCTCGGCGCGCGCATCGTCTACCGCTGTGCGGACCCCGGGATGGCTGATGTTGCCATCGGCGTCGAGATTTGCGAGGACCTGTGGGTCGCCGCACCCCCTTCGACCGACATGGCCACCGCGCAGGGCGCGACCATCATCCTGAACCCGTCCGCATCCGACGAGGTTATCGGTAAGTCCGCCTACCGCCGCGAACTCGTGCGCACGCAGAGCGCGCGGCTCTTCTGCGCCTACGCCTATGCCGATGCGAGCGAGGGCGAGTCCACGACCGACCTCGTCTTTGCCGGCGAGAACCTCGTGGCAGAAAACGGCAGCCTCCTCGCGCGGACGCCGCTTTTCTCCTGCGACATGGCGGTGGCCGATGTCGACATCGACCGCCTCTGCGCGGAGCGCCGCCGCACGAGCACCTGGGTTGCGCCGGCCTTTACGCGCGGTGGCTTCAACGAGGTCTCGTTCTCCTTCACCGCCGCGACGGGGGAGCGCGCGCAGCGCGGCGAGGGCGCCGCTCACGCAGAGGCCCCTGCCGAGGCCCCCGCTTCCGCGCCCACGCCCAAGGCGGCACCCGTGCTCATGCGCTCCGCCCTCGACATCGATCGCGTCTTCCCGAGCGCGCCCTTTGTGCCGGCGGACGCGGGTGACCTTGCCGAGCGCTGCGAAGAGATCCTGAATCTCCAGGCTCACGGTCTTGCCACCCGCCTTGCCCATACAAACACCAAGCGCGCCGTGATCGGTCTCTCGGGCGGCCTCGATTCCACGCTGGCGCTCCTCGTCACCGTGCGCGCCTTCGATACCCTCGGCCTTGCACGCACGGGCATCACGGCGGTCTCCATGCCGGGTTTTGGCACCACCGCGCGCACCAAGTCCAACGCGCAGACGCTCGCCGAGGCGCTCGGCGTCGACTTCCGCGAGATTTCGATCCACAAGGCGGTTGAGCAGCATTTTGCCGACATCGGGCACGACCCTGCAGTCACCGACGTCACCTACGAGAACAGCCAAGCGCGCGAGCGCACCCAGATCCTCATGGACCTCGCCAACCAACAGGGCGGTTTTGTGATCGGCACGGGCGACCTCTCCGAGCTCGCACTCGGGTGGGCCACCTACAACGGCGACCATATGAGCATGTACGCCGTCAACGCGAGCGTGCCCAAGACCCTCGTCCGCCATCTGGTGCACTACGCTGCGGGCGTCTTTGGCGGCACGATCGAGGCAACGCTTATGGACATCCTCGCGACCCCGGTCTCACCGGAACTTTTGCCGCCCACGGGCGACGGCCAGATTGCTCAGAAGACCGAGGACCTCGTGGGGCCCTATGAGCTGCACGACTATTTCCTCTACCACCTGCTGCGCTTTGGCTTTACGCCGGGCAAGATCTTCCGCATGGCGCTCCGCTCGTTCGAAGGCACTTACGATCGCGAGACCATTCTCAGCTGGCTCCGCGTCTTCTACCGGCGCTTCTTCGCGCAGCAGTTCAAGCGCAGCTGTCTGCCCGACGGCCCCAAAGTGGGCTCGGTCACGCTCTCGCCCCGCGGCGACTGGCGCATGCCGAGCGACGCGGCGGCAACGCTGTGGCTCGCCGAAATCGATCGCCTCGCGTAAGCGAAGGCGGAGAGACGTTACTTGAGGAGTTGACCTTCCATGCAGTTTTCTAAGCGGTTGGATCAGTTTGGTGAGGAGGTCTTTGCTTCACTCAACCAAAAGCGCCTGGCGCTCGAGGCAGCGGGGCGCAAGATTTACAACCTCTCGGTGGGCACGCCGGATTTTCACCCCTATGACCATGTGGTCGAGGCGCTTGTCTCCTCGGCGAAAAACCCCGACGACTGGAAGTACAGCCTAGGCGACCTGCCCGAGCTCAAGCAGGCGGTCTGTGCATATTACGAGCGCCGCTTTGGTGTGGGCGGCATCACGCCTGACATGGTCACCTCCTGCACGGGCACCCAGGAGGGGATGGGGCAGCTCGCGCTCGCGCTTCTTGATCCTGGCGACATCGCACTCGTGCCTGACCCGTGCTACCCCGTATTTGCCGGCGGCGTGAAGATCGCGGGAGGGGAGTGCGCCTACTATCCGCTCTCGGCGGAGCACGACTTCTTGCCCTACGTGGCGGGCATCGATCCGGAGCTTGCCGATCGCGCCAAGTACATGGTGGTGTCGCTTCCGGCCAACCCCGTGGGCAGCGTCGGCACGCCTGAGGTCTACGACGAGATCATCGCCTTCGCGCTCGAGCACGACCTTCTCATCATCCACGACAACGCCTACTCCGACATCGTCTACGACGGGCCGCGTGGCGGGAGTTTCCTCGCGCGTCCCGGCGCGCTCGAGGTGGGCGTGGAGTTTTTCTCGCTCTCCAAGTCGTTTAACGTCACCGGTGCGCGCGTGAGCTTTTTGGTGGGGCGCCCGGACGTGGTCGCCGCCTTTGCAAAGCTGCGCGGGCAGACCGACTTTGGCATGTTCTATCCCATCCAGCGCGCCGCCATCGCTGCGCTCGAAGGTCCGCTCGACGAGGTCGAGCACCAGCGCCACCTCTACCAGGAGCGCCGCGACACCCTCTGCGACGGGCTCGAGCGCATTGGCTGGGAGCGTCCCAACGCGCACGGCACCATGTTCGTGTGGGCCAAGATCCCCGGCGGGCGCACCGACTCCATGGCGTTTTGCGAGGAGCTTATGGAGCGCGCGGGCGTGGTCGTGACCCCCGGCGCGAGTTTTGGTCCGCATGGCGAGGGCTACGTGCGCATGGCGCTCGTGCTGCCGCCCGAGGGCCTTGCCGAGGCGGTCGCCGCCATCGAGGCGGCGGGCATCCGCTAGCCGCCGCGCCATCGCGCCCCGTCGCTAGCCGCGGCGCGCCGTCGCGTCCGCTTCTGCTGCCGGCTGGCGATTCGCGGCGCCCGCGCCCGGCAAAAAGGGTACTATTCGAGATGCCATAGGGGTATATCGCGCGGGCGGAACAGGGCCTCGCGCGCCACAAAGGAGGAAACATGGTAAACGATCGTAAAGTCGCCGTCGTGGGGTGCGGGTTCGTCGGTTCCTCGTCCGCGTTCGCGCTCATGCAGAGCGGCCTGTTCTCCGAGATGGTCCTCATCGACGTCGATAAGAACCGCGCCGAGGGCGAGGCGCTCGACATCGCGCACGGCGTGCCGTTTGCGAGCCCGATGAAGATCTACGCGGGCGATTACTCCGACGTGTCGGACGCCGCCATCATCGTCGTCACCGCCGGCGCCGCGCAGAAGCCCGGCGAGACCCGCCTCGACCTCGTCAACAAGAACGTCTCCATCTTCAAGACCATCATCCCCGAGATCCGCAAGAGCGGCTTCTCTGGCGTGCTCCTCATCGTCTCCAACCCCGTCGACGTGCTCACCTACGCCGCCATCCGCATGTCCGGCCTCCCCGAGGGCCAGGTCATCGGTTCCGGCACCGTGCTCGATACGGCGCGCCTCAAGTACATGCTCGGCGCGCACGTGGACGTCGACCCGCGCGACGTGCACGCTTACGTCATGGGCGAGCACGGTGACTCCGAGTTCGTCGCCTGGTCGAGCGCCATGGTCGCCGGCGTGCCGCTCTCCACGTTCTGCGAGCTCCACGGACATCTCAACCATCGCGAGGCCGAGGAGCGCATCGCCGAGGACGTCAAGAACAGCGCCTACCGCATCATCGAGAAGAAGCGCGCCACCTACTACGGCATCGCCATGAGCGTGAAGCGCATCTGCACCGCCATCATGCGGGACGAGGGGTGCGTCCTGCCCGTTTCGAGCCTTATGGTGGGCGAGTACGGCTTGTCGGACCTCTGCATCTCGCTGCCGACGGTCGTGGGGCGCGACGGCGTAATCTGCCGCGTGCCCGTGTCGCTCAACGATGCCGAGATGGCGCAGCTCAAGGGCTCTGCCGACGCCCTCAAGGCCATCATCGACCAGGTCGATTTCGAGGCCTAGATGCCGTCTCGCGAGGAGGGGCGCCCGGCGCGTCCCCCTCTGATACCGCCCGCGCAGGCGCCGGGCGGCAAGCACGCGTCCGGCGCGGGAGATGCATCCGTGCCGGACGCGGCCGCTCAAGAGGGGAACTTCGTCACGTACGCCCAGACGCAACTCGATACGCTCGGCGAGCGACCTCTCTGCGCGGTCGATAGCCTCGTGCTCTCGTGGCTCGCGTACTTCCGCCTGCCGGAGGGCGACCCGGCCTACGCCGGCTTCGCCACCTGGGAGGGGCTGCCCGTGCGCGACCTGCTGCGCGCGGAGGATTTCGGTGCGCTGTTTGGCGACAGCTGGGACCCCGAGGGCAGCCGCGACCTGCTGTTCGCCGTCTGCTCGAGCCCGCGTTTCCGCGAGATGCGGGTCGCAGGGTACCGGACGAGCTTCTCGGAGGTCGCCGAGGAGCAGTTCGCCGCCGTCACGTTCCGCCTGCCGGACGGTTCTGTCTACGTGGCCTTCCGAGGGACGGACTCCACGCTCGTGGGGTGGAAGGAAGACTTCAACATGGCCTTCCAGAGCCCCGTGCCGGCTCAGACCTCGGCAGCCGCCTACCTCGCCGAGGCGGCGCGCCGCTTGGAGGGCCCCCTGTACGTGGGCGGTCATTCCAAGGGCGGCAACCTCGCCGTCTACGCCGCCATCATGTGCCCGCACGCGCTGCAGGACCGTATCGTGCAGGCCTTCTCGCACGACGGCCCCGGCTTCAACGAGAACTTCCTGCTTGGCGCCGGTTTCGCGCGCATGCGCGACCGCATCGACAAGACCCTGCCGCGCTCCTCGATCTTTGGCATGATCTTCGAGGACCAGGAGGACTACGCCATCGTCGACAGCACGGGCTTCTCGCTGCTGCAGCACAACCCCTTCACCTGGGTGGTCGAGGGCAACGAGTTCAAGCAGGTGGAGCATATCTCCGCCGGCGCGCGCTACCTCGACAAGACCCTCGCCGACTGGATGGCGCGTATCACGCCCGAGGAACGCGGCGAGGTCATCGACGCCTTTTTTGACATCATCGGCGCAACGGACGCGACCTACTTTGCCGAGATTCGCGACAACTGGCAGGAGAGCCTGCCCAAGATGCTTGCCGCGGCAAGCGAGGTTCCGCCCGAGACCCGTGAGCTCATCAAGCGCGTTATCGCCGCCCTGCTGCGCGCTGCGACCGTGGGCAAAGTCGCAGGCGCCGCCAGTCGCGCCGCCGATGCGGCGGGACAGTTCATAGAGGCCGCATCGCAGGCGGCCAGCGAGCTCTCCGCGCAGCTGCCGGCGAGCACCCAGGACGCGGCGGCGATCGCACGTCTGGGCGAGCAGGTGGATGCCGACGCCCTAAAGCGTCTCGCGCGCCTGGCTGAGCTCTACCGGGTCGAGGAGTAGCCGGACCGTCCCTCGGCTTTCTGCCCTGTCAGCGAACCCGTTCCGCTCAGCACGTATCGCGCGCCCGCATCGGCATGCCCCCGCATCGCGCGCCCGCGCGGTATACTGGTTCCTCGTTTGCGCCCCGCGCGCCGCTATCCCTACCGTAAAGGAAGCTCCATGCAGATAAACCACGCCGTCTTGCACGTCCTCGACTTCGAGTCCGCCGTGAACGTCCTCTCCGAGCGCGAGCTTGCCCTCGACACCCGCGCCGTGCGCTCGTTTGTGAGCAAGCACCTCTCTCGCGCGCGGGCGGCAGCCGACAATCGCCGCGGGGAGTTTGCCGAGGACAGCGCCTTTGCCGGCGAGCTCAAGCGCTACTTCTTTGGCGAGCGTGAGTTCCTCGACCTCTCGCAGCAGGTGGCCGAGTTCCTCTCGGGCGAGCTTTCGCGCGCCGATAAGCTCGAGTCCACCGATGTGCTGGTTGCCGATTTTGACGACGATGACGATGTCCGCTGGTTTGCGGTGCTTCTGCTTACGAGCCGCATGGCCTTCATGCACGAGGTCGATAACGCGCAAGGTGCCACCTCTTGCGACATCGCGCGCCACTACGCCATCCTACCCGCGCCCTCGCAGAAGCTCACCTCCTACGCGCTCGTTCGTGCAAGTTCACTCGAGGTTCTCTATCAGGACAAGGCGAGAAGCATCGCCGGCGCCGACCGCATGCTCATCCCCGAGGGGCTCCTTCAGTGCAGCGAAGGCGTGTCGAGCAAGCAGGTGATGGACACCGTCGCCCGCGTGGTCGCCGAGGTGGCTGAGGAGCACGGTGCCAATACCGCCACGGCGCTCGCTGCCGCTAAGGCCGCCATGGTCGAGGCCGTGGAGGCGGACGAGGAGCTGCCGCCTTGGGACGTGGTCGACGAGGCCTTTGAGGACGAGCCGGTACTTCGCGACGCCGTCAAGCAGGCGCTTGCCGAGGAGCAGGTGCCCGAGCGCGTGGTCGTGGAGCGCGCACAGGTGGAGCGCTCGGCTGTACGCAACATCAAGATCCGCACGGACACGGGCATCGAGGTTACCATTCCGGCAGAGATGGCGGGCAACGCCGAGTACGTGAACTTTGTGAACGAGCCCAACGGCCTCATCTCCATCGAGCTCAAGAACATCGGCAGCATCCAGAACCGGTAAGAAGTTTGGTTTCCGCAGAAATATACGGAATATAATGGGTACTATATTCCGTAGTAATTTTGATGGAAGAGGAATCATGCCTGCCCTGACGATGGAGAAGCCTCAGTTCACTAAAGATCAGGTGGTGCCTGCCACGTTTGCGAGCAAATCCTTCGCGACGGTGCGCAAGCGTGCGAAAATCGAGCCGCAATTTATCTTCGATCACAATGCGGTCGATGCGGTTCTTATTGATTACGATTCCTACGCTGCAATGTATGGCGCGTGGCGGTTTGTTCAGGAGCTAGAAATTGAACGCTTGGCCGAGCAGCGCCTGCAGGAAGAGCATGCTCCGCTATCTCTGGAAGATGTCTTGAGTGCCGATGAGCTTGCGGAATATGAGGCCATTGATCCGAACGCGATTCCCGACGAAGAGCTCTTCGCATGAGTGGGCGGTTTCTCATCCGCTTCTATAACGCCTCGGCCCGTAAGGATTATGAGCGACTCGATGGCTCACAGAGAAAGCTCGTTAACATCGCCTTGCGCAAGCTGGAGACGCGGGCAGATGAGCTCGGTGATCCGCTGAGGGGGCCATTGGCGGGGTGTAAGAAGCTGAAATGGCGTCGCGACGGATTGCGCATGGTGTTTCGCGTTGGCGACGACGGTGCCGTTGAGATCGTGGAGATTATCGCCATCGGCAGGCGCGATAAATCCGTGGTCTATCGGCGAGCCGAGCAAAGGCTCTCCTCAAGCGAGTGAGGGCTCGTCAAACAACCGCGGACGCGTGGGATGTGCGTTGCTACATGTTACCGTTGAGAATGGCAAAGTGCCCGGCAGGCCTTGATAATAGCCTGCCGGGCACCGGTGGTTTGAATGGTTTTGGACTTTCTACAGCTGGCGCAGGCCCTCCTCGAGGCCGGTCTTGCTGTCCGTCTTGTCGTCGCGCTGCTTGATAACGCGCGCAGGGATACCGGCGACGACCGCCTCGTCGGGCACATCGGTGGTAACGACAGCGCCTGCGGCGACCACGGCGCGACGGCCCACGTGCACGCCTTCGAGGACCACGGCGTTCGCACCGATCATGACGTCGTCCTCGATGATGACGGGCGTGGCGCTGGCGGGCTCCACCACGCCGGCGAGCACGGTCCCGGCACCGATGTGGCACCTCTTACCCACGGTTGCGCGGCCGCCCAGAACGGCGCCCATGTCGATCATGGTGCCCTCGCCAATCACGGCGCCGATGTTGATGATGGCGCCCATCATGATGACGGCGTTGTCGCCGATCTCCACCTGGTCGCGAATGATCGCGCCGGGCTCGATGCGGGCGTTGACGCCCTTGAGGTCGAGGAGCGGCACGGCGGAGTTGCGGCAGTCGTTCTCGATCTCAAAGTGGGCGATGTCGTCCTTGCAGCGCTCGAGCACAGGCTCGAGGTCTGCCCAGTTGCCGTAGACGATGCGGCACTTCTGCCCGTCGTAGACGCGGACGGGGTCGGCAGCGCCCGCGCCGTCGCCCGCCTCCCAATCAATGTGGGCGCCGCTCTTCTCGCGGACCGTAAGCTTCACGGGCGTCTTCTTGGGTGCGCGGGCGATGAAGTCGATGATTTCCTGTGCGTTCATGCATCAAGCCTTTCATGTGGTGTCAGTCAAACTCGTGGTGCCAGTCGATTTTGTGGCGGCAGTCGAACTCGTGGTATCAGTCGAACATGAGCTGGTCGAAGGTGTAGAAGCCCTTCTCACGGTCGATAAGCCGCGCGGCTGCGGCGAGTGCGCCGTGGACAAAGATCTCGCGGCTCTCGGCGCGGTGGGTCAGGGTGACCTCCTCACTCGGGCCAAAGAAGTGCACCTCGTGCACGCCGGCAACGGTTCCGCCGCGCAGCGAGTGCATGCCGACCTCGTGGGCGTCGCGCGCGCCGCACATGCCCGAGCGGCCAAAGACAGGAGCGTATCCGTCGTCGCCGGCCTCGGCGTGTGTGCCCACGACCTCGTCGAGGAGCATCTTGGCGGTGCCGGAGGGCGCATCCGCCTTCTGGTTGTGGTGGGTCTCTACGATCTCGACGTCAAAGCCGGGGAGCTCGCGCGTGGCCTGGGCGGTGAGGTGGCGCAGCGCCGCCACGCCGATGGAGTAGTTGCCCGACCATACAACCGGTGCCACCTCGCCGAGCGAGCGGATCTGGGCGAGTTCGTCGTCACTATAGCCCGTGGTGCCCGAGACGAGGGCGGCTCCCGTGCGGCGCACGTAGGCGGCGACGGCGTCGAGTGCCGCTACGTTTGAGAAGTCGATGATGGCGTCCGCCGCGGGCGCATCCTCAAGCTCTGAAAGGTCGAAGCCAATCTGTGCCACGACCTCAAACGCCGGCTCGCCTGCTGCGCTCCGCGCGGCCTCGGCAAAAGTGCGGATAAGCGTGCCCATGCGGCCCGCTCCCATGATTGCGATCTTATGCAAGGATGCCAGCTCCCTTCATGGCCTCGGTAAGTTGCGCGCGCGTGTTGTCTGCCATGGGGCAGAGCGGCAGGCGGTAGTTCGCGCCGATCATACCCATCTGCGCGAGGGCCTCCTTCACGGGGATGGGGTTCACCTCGCTAAAGAGCGCGCGCACGAGCGGCAGTCCCGCGATCTGGATCTGGCGGGCACGGTCGACGTCGCCGTCGAGATAGGCGCGCACCATATCGTGCACGAGCTGGGGCTGGACGTTTGCCCAGACCGAGATGACGCCCGAGGCACCGAGGCTCATGAGCGGCACGACCATGTCGTCGTTGCCCGAGAACATCTTGAAGGTGGGGCCGAGCGTGTGCACGATGTCGGTGGCGTACGCGATCGATCCGCTCGCCTCCTTGATGGCCATGATGTTCTCGTGCTCGGCCAGGCGCTCGACGTTTCTCACGCTGATAGAGCAGCCCGTGCGCCCGGGGATGTTGTAGAGGATGCAGGGCACGTCAACCGCGTCGGCGACGGTGGCGAGATGGCGGTAGATGCCCTCCTCGTTCGCCTTGTTGTAGTAGGGGGTGATGATGAGCAGGCCGTCAGCGCCCAAGCGTTCGTACGAGCGGCTCTTGGCGAGCATCGTGGCGGTCGAGTTCGATCCCGAGCCCGCGATGACGGGCACCCGCCCGGCGACGCGCTCAACCACAAAGGCACAGACCGCGTCGTCCTCCTCATCGGTCATGGTCGAGCTCTCGCCCGTGGTGCCGAGCGTGAGGATCGCGTCGGTGCCGTTTGCAAGATGGAAGTCCACGAGGTTGCCGAGCGCGTCGAAGTCGACGTTGCCGTTCTCGTCAAAGGGCGTTACGAGCGCGACGATCGAGCCTTCCAGATCTCTGATGTCCATGGGTTACTCCTCTCCGTCTTTCGACGTAGTTTTAGCCATGTGCCGCTCGGCGCATGCAAGCACGCGCCGCCCCGCATCGGTCACGCCGACCGTCGCGAGGTAGTCGAGCGGGGTCTCCGCCCGACGGATGGGCTCGCAGCTGCCGTCCCGGTGCAGGAGCACCTCGGCGGAGCGGAGCCGGGCGTTGTAGTTGTAGCCCATGGAGTGGCCATGGGCGCCGGCGTCGTGAATAACGAGGAGGTCGCCGACCTCGACTTCGGGAAGCTCCCGGTCGATGGCGAACTTGTCGTTGTTCTCGCAGAGTCCGCCCGTCACGTCGTAGGTGTGCGTCGCTTCGGCATGGCTCTTGTCGGGGCCGCCTTCCTGGCCGATGACGGTGATGTGGTGGTAGGCGCCGTACATGGCGGGGCGCATCAGGTCTGCCGCGCAGGCATCGACGCCGATGTAGTCCTTGTAGATGCGCTTCTCGTGGAGGGCGCGGGTCACCAGACAGCCGTAGGGCCCCATCACGAAGCGGCCCATCTCGGTGAAGATGGCTACATCGCCCATGCCGGCGGGCACGAGAATCTCCTCAAAAGCGCGGCGCACACCTTCGCCGATGGCGCGGATGTCGTTGGGGGTCTCGCCGGGGCGATAGGGGATACCCACACCGCCGGAGAGGTTCACGAACGCCACGTGCGCCCCGGTTTCGCACTCGAGCCTGACTGCGAGCTCAAAAAGGATCCGAGCGAGCGCCGGGTAGTAGTCGTTGGTGACGGTGTTGGATGCCAAAAACGCGTGGATACCAAACTCCTCGGCACCGCGGTCCTTGAGCATGCGGAACGCCTCGAAGAGCTGCTCCTCGGTCATGCCGTACTTGGAGTCGCCGGGGTTATCCATGATGCCGTTGGCGAGCCTAAAGAGACCGCCCGGGTTGAAGCGGCAGCTCACCGTGCGCGGAATAGAGCCGGCGACCTGCTCGAAGAAGGGGATGTGCGTGATGTCGTCAAAGTTCACGATGGCGCCGAGCTCGCGCGCGAGCACAAAGTCGGCGGTGGGCGTGTCGTTCGACGAGAACATGATGTTATGCCCTGTGACGCCCGACCCCTCGGCAATCATGAGCTCGGTGACACTCGAG
>CAUGVQ010000020.1 GCA_959602875.1 uncultured Collinsella sp.
AGGAGTAGGCGGCCTTGACCATGCCCGGGCCACCGGTGGCGAGGATGATGTCGACATCGCTCATGAGCTTGTTGGTGAGCTCGAGGGAAGGCTGGTCGATCCAGCCGATGATGCCCTCGGGGGCGCCGGCCTTGACGGCGGCGTCGAGCACGACCTTAGCGGCGGCGATGGTGCACTTGGCCGCTGCGGGGTGCGGGGAGATGATGATAGCGTTGCGGGTCTTCAGGCAGATGAGGCACTTGAAGATCGCGGTCGAGGTGGGGTTGGTGGTCGGGATGACCGCGCCCACGATGCCGATGGGCTCGGCAACCTTGGTGATGCCGTACGCATCGTCACGCTCGATGACACCGCAGGTCTTGGTGTTCTTGTAAGCGTTGTAGATGTACTCGGCGGCGTAGTGGTTCTTGATGACCTTGTCCTCGACGATGCCGCGGCCGGTGTCCTCGACCGCGAGCTTGGCCAGCGGGATGCGCTGCTTGTTGGCAGCCATGGCGGCCTCGTAGAAGATCTTGTCGACCTGCTCCTGCGTGTAGGTGGCGAAGACCTTTTGGGCCTCGCGCATGTGCGCGAGCTTTGCCTCGAGGGCATCAACAGAGTCGATGACCTCCGGTGCGGCGGCTACCGCGTTTTTTTTCACCATGTGTCTCTCCTGTCGACTGGTGACTTACCCTACAGCTCAGATTTTAGCAAGTATGTGTTCGGTAAACGGCTGATTTCCGGTAAACGGCAGATTAAAACGTTTCATTTATTTGGAACGCTTCAATTGTCGAGAGAAGATGAGTTTCACGTCTGTTTATAGTTATGCGAGAATAAAGAAACCGTGTGTATCGAGGAGGTTCTGATGGCAGAGCAGATGATTTCCGTTGAGGAGGCGCGCGCCATCGTGCTCGCGCACATTACGCCGACCGACGCCATTGAGGTCGAGACGTGGCGCGCGGTGGGGCTGCCGCTTGCAGAGGACATTACGACCGATATCGACCTTTCTCCTTTTGCTAACAGCGCCATGGACGGCTACGCCGTACACAGCGAGGACCTGGCTGCCGCCACGTCTGACGCGCCCGTCATCCTTGATGTTGTGGGGCATGAGGCGGCGGGCCATGTGTTTGATGGCGTGGTGCAAGCCGGTCAGGCCGTGCGCATTATGACGGGTGCGCCTGTGCCCGAGGGGCTTGACGCCGTTGTGAAGTATGAGATCGTCGACGTGTTGGATGGCGACGGTAACGAGGGCTCGCGCATCGCATTCACGCGTCCCGCCAAGGTGGGGGAGAACATTCGCGAGGCCGGTCTCGAGGCGCGTGCGGGCGAGCGCGTTCTCGCTGCGGGCGAGGTGCTAACTTCCGCAGGTGCGGGGCTCGCCGCGTCCGCCGGCCACGAGAAGGTTGCTGTGCGCCGCGCCCCTGTGGTGGGCGTGCTCTCCGTCGGCACCGAGCTCGTTGGGGTGACGGATATTCCCGCGCGCGGTCAGATCCGCGACGCCAACGCGACGGCCCTGCTCGCCGCAGCTCTCGAGGCGGGTGCCGAGCCCCGATTCTTCGGCATCGCCCGCGACGACGAGGCGGCAATCGCCGCGAGCGTCCACGAGATGGTCGCGTCGTGCGATTTCGTTATCACAAGCGGCGGGGCGTCCGCGGGAGACTACGACTATATTGAGGCGCTCGTGCGCCGCGAGGGCGAGGTGCTCTTCGACCGCATCTCTATGCGCCCGGGCAAGGCCATCACCTTCGGCATCCTGGGTGGGAAGCCGTTTCTTGGACTCTCAGGGAATCCGGCGGCAGCGTGCGTTGGCTTTGAGATGCTCGCCCGCCCTGCCATCCGCTCGATGCGTGGCCACATCGCGCTCGACCGCCCCGTTCAGAGCGCGCGCGTGGACGCGCCCGTTAAGAAGCGCCAGGCACGGCGCTTCTACGACCGTGCGCGCGTGGTGCGCGAACCTAAGACTGGCGCGCTCGCCGTCGACCACTCCTTCTCGCAGAACTCTGCTCTTTTGGGGACGCTCCATCGCTCGAATTGTTTGCTCGTCGTTCCCGAGGGCATGCAGGGTCTTGAGCCCGGCGACATGGCGGACGTGGTGCGCATCGACCTTCCGGAAGGGGTTGAGCTCTAGGTATGGATATCAGGATCGCCATCATCACCTGCTCGGACACGCGCGACCTCGCTGCCGATGAGGCGGGGGCTGCCCTCGAGTCGCTTATCGCGGAGGCCGGCTGGACCTGCGCCTGCCATACCGTGGTCCGCGACGACGAGGATGAGATCTCGCGCGCCATTGTGGATGCAACCGACGTTGCCGCCGCAGACATCGTCATCACATGCGGCGGGACGGGCTTGTCGTTGCGCGACGTCACGCCCGAGGCGACCGCGCGAGTCTGCGAGCGCGACGTGCCCGGTATCGCCGAGGCCATGCGCGCCTACTCCATGACCAAGACGCGCCGTGCCATGCTTTCTCGCGCTCGCTGCATGCAGCGCGGGCGTGCCCTTGTGGTGAACTTCCCCGGGTCGACCAAGGCGGCGCGCGAGAGCTGGGAGGGCATTGCCGATCAGTTTGAGCACGCCGTCAAGATGAGCGCCGGAGGCGGTCATTAGGGGGCTGCCCACCAACTTGAGGTAGTTTTTGCTGCGCTCTGCTATCTGGGAAAACTCAATGTTTCCTGAGGTAGAAGCCGGTTTTGCCGGTGAGGCAAAAACCCGCGATGTAAGTGGGCTTCTGTTCCTCTAAACTTGCGCTTCTCTATTATTCTCAAATGAGTATAATAATGAGCAGGTTAGATATGCTCTGTTGAGCACGGGGAAAGGGGCATCCATGAAAGACATGCTTATTTCGCGTCGTAGCATCGCTGGTTTTGGCGTGGCCGCTGCTGCTGCGGCGCTCGCCGGCTGTGGCAATACCGCTGCGGAGGGCAGCGCGCCTGCGACGGGATCTGCATCCGCTGAGCCATCTGCCAGCGCCGTCCAGCTTCAGGTCTTCGCCGCCAACTCACTTGAGAAGGCAATGCCCGAGGTCGAGGCGCTCTATACGGAGCAGACCGGCGTGACCTTTGCGGACACCCAGTACAAGGGCTCGGGCGATCTGGTCGAGCAGATGCGCGGCGGCGCCCCCGTCGACATCCTCATTACCGCTTCGGCGGGCACCATGGACGATGCCGAGGAGGCGGGGCTCGTCGATGCGGATACGCGTGAGGACATGTTCGTGAACGACCTCGTCATCGTGCGCGCGGAGGGGTCGGATATCGAGATTTCCTCGCTCGAGGACGTTGCCTCCGTCGGCGGTAACATCGCAATCGGCGAGCCCGGCGCGGTGCCGGCGGGCAAGTACGCCAACCAGGCGCTCGCGAGCGTGGGCCTCTACACCGAGGACGAGGGCGAGGGCGGCGAGTACGACGCCTCCATCGCCGATAAGGTGGTCCAGGCGGACAAGGTCGGCACGGCTGCACAGTACGTCTCGACCGGTGACTGTGCCATTGGGTTCGTCTACACCTCGGACGTATACCGCTATGACGGCATCGAGGTCGCCTATACGTGCCCTGCCGAGAGCCACAAGGCAATCGTCTACCCGGGCGCGGTGGCGACAAGCTCCGAGAACGCCGACGCCGCAGCTGACTTCCTGACGTTTTGCATGGATAACGAGGACGCGCTTGCCATCTGGGCCGAGTACGGCTTCGAGCTCGCCTAGCGCGTCTTGCCCAGCCGGGGCACACGCCCCAACGGCTCAGGTATACTCGTCGCATGATGAATGCTCACCGACATAGCATGTTCCCCCCTGGCCGCTCCGCACGTTACGTGTGGGGCGGCTACGGCCTGCTTGCCCCGCGGGAGGTTGGCGCTCGAGGGGCTGCTCGCATTCCGCTCGTTCTTTTTGTTATGACGGCCCTCGTTATTGGCTTTGTTTGGTGCGCGGCGCCTGCCGCCGCCTGGGCGGACTCCAAGGACGATCGCGCGGAGCAAAACGCGCTCGCCGACGCAGATGCCGGTTTTGGCCTTACAAACTTCACGCGCTACCAGGTGGGCAACAGCCGTCCGGTAGAGGGGGAGGATATTGGGTATCGCTATCCTCTTGACGATGATGCCGATGTGGTGATTGCGGTGACCGCGGAGGGGGAAGCGCTCGTTTTCGTGGACGAGGAGGTGAGCGCCGAGGCGGGCTTTGCTGCGGAGGGCGCAGACGACGCCGATGCCTTCCGTGCGCTTGCCGAGGAGCTCGACGAGCGCGTCGCAAAAGGCGGAGAGACCCTTGCGGACAACCCCAGCCGCGGATGGACGATCTCCACGGCATTAGAGGCAATCGTCGGTCCTTATCGCGTGCGAGTGGGCGTCGCGGCGGGCGGCAGGCGCTATGTCTCGGTAGTCCCCGCCGAGATGCCGGCGGGAAGTGCACCCGCGGCCGCTGCGGAGCAGCAAGGGCTCGACCTTTCCGAGGCGCTCAGTTGGGTGGATACCGCCAGTCTTGTGCCGGCATCTGCTGTTGTCGGCACTACGGAGTCGACGCTTGGCGAGCAGGCGGCAAACTTCTTCTCTGAGCTCGACATGCGTCCGTTTTGGGTGTCGCTCAAGACCAGCGCGGTCGCGCTCGTCATCACCTTTGTCTTGGGGCTTTTCGCCGCCTGGAAAACGATGGGCACCTCAAGCCGCCTCAAGGGCGTGCTCGATTCCGTCTTCACCATCCCCATGGTGCTGCCGCCCACGGTATGCGGCTTTCTTTTGCTGCTCATCTTTGGTAACGCCACGCCGCTCGGTCGCTGTCTCATCGCGCATGGGGTGTCCCTCGTCTTCACGTGGGAGGCGGCCGTCATCGCTGCGGTGGTGGTGAGCTTCCCGCTCATGTACCGCACGGCGCTCGGCGCCTTCGAGTCGCTCGACGCCTCGATGCTCGATGCGGCGCGTACGCTCGGTTGGTCTGAGGTGCGCATCTTTCGTCGCCTCATGTTGCCTCTCGCTTGGCCGTCGATCGCAGCGGGCACGGTGCTCGCCTTTGCGCGCGCGATGGGCGAGTTCGGCTGCACGCTCTTTTTTGCGGGCAACTACGCGGGCGTGACGCAGACGATTCCCATCGCCATCTACTTCGAATGGATGAGCGGAAACACCGACGTGGCGCTCTTCTGGGTTGTCGTAGTGATTCTCTTCAGTTTTGTGGTGGTGCTCTTCATCAACCTCTATACGGCGCGGAGCCTCCGTTACCGCGAGCGTGGCGGTACCGCCCGTCGCGCCCGCTCCGTGCGGCACGATAACGTGGCGAGTGCCGAGGAGCCCGCGGGTGACGTCCTGCGTATCGACCGCGCGGCGCTCCGCTCGCTCATCAAAGACGCCGCTGCAGCCTCGCCGCGGGAAGGGGGCAGGTAGATGTCGCTCTCCCTTGCCATCAAGAAGGCCTACCCCGGGTTTACCCTCGATATCGAGCTCGAGGCGGGCGAGGAGCGTGTGGCGCTGCTTGGCGCCTCCGGTTGCGGCAAGAGTTGCACCTTGCGCTGCATCGCCGGCGTCGAAACGCCCGACGAGGGGCGCATCGTCGTCAACGGCGTTACGTTCTTCGACTCCAAAGCGCGCATCAACCTGACGCCCCAGCAGCGCAAATGCGCCCTGCTTTTTCAGAACTACCAGCTCTTTCCCAACCTTACGGTGGGGGAGAACGTGCGCGCGGGGATGGATGCCGCCCTCGACGCCGCAGCGCAGGAGGGCCTCGCGCGGCGCTGCCTCGCCATCTTTGGTATGTCGACGTTTGCCGCCCGCTACCCGGCGAGTCTCTCGGGCGGCCAGCAACAGCGCGTAGCGCTTGCGCGCATGATCGCCGCGCACCCGGGCATCTACATGTTCGACGAGCCTATGAGCGCGCTTGATTCCTACCTCAAAAGCGCGCTTGAGCAGAATCTGCTCGACCTCTTCGACGCACTCGACGCTACCGTCCTTTACGTGAGCCACGACATCGACGAGGCATGCCGCCTCTGCGATCGTATCGTCGTCATGCATGGCGGGCGAGCGGTCGAGTCCGGCACCCCCGCCGAGCTCTTACGCGCACCCAAGACGCTTGCGGCGCTTCGCCTTACGGGCTGCAAGAACACGAGTCCGGCGCGCAAGGTGTCGGATACGGTGGTGGAGGCAATCGACTGGGGGATGACCTTCGATGTGGGCGCCCCCGTGCCCGGCGACGTTGCCTATCTGGGTGTCCGCGCGTCCTACTTCCATCGCGACAACCGCGCCGCCCGCGGGCGCAACAGCTACGACCTTACCGTTGCCCGCGTAAGCGACTCGCGCTTTGAGCGCTTGGTTCTGCTCGACCCGCCGCGCGCAGACTCCCCGAGCCGCCTGCAATGGAAGATCGACCTGAGGAGCGCCTCTGCAGACGAGCTGCCCGAGCGGGGCGACGTGCTGCGCATGCACTTCGACGCAAAACGCATCCATCTCGTTTCCCGGTAGGGGCCGCGGCGACGAGCGGCAGGTGATGTGCTAGGTTATCTGCATGCAAACCGAGCGGGCCGCCCCTGCGGCCCCCGTGAGAAGGAGAACCCATGAGCAAGAAGGTCATCGCATCCAACAACGCACCCGCAGCGGTCGGGCCGTATTCGGCGGGTATCGACGCGGGCTCGACGGTTTTCCTTTCCGGCCAGCTCGGGCTTGACCCGGCGACGGGCGTGCTCGCCGAGGGCGTCGAGGCACAGGCGCGCCAGTCGCTCGCCAACATCGGGGCGCTTCTCGAGGCGGCGGGTCTTAGCTATGCGGACGTTGTCAAGACGACCGTCCTTCTGGCGAATATCGATGACTTCGCCTGCGTGAACGAAGTTTATGCCGAGGTGTTCCCGGAGCCTTTCCCGGCGCGCAGCTGCTTTGCCGTGGCGGCTCTTCCCAAGGGCGCCCTCGTAGAGATCGAGGCCATCGCCGCGCGGTAAATCCTGAGCGAAAAAGGGCTCGCATCGAAAGCTCGAAAGGCTCGGCAGGGTCGTGGTCATTCCTTACCATCGAAGAGAACTTGCCCGCGGCACGTGGGAGAGGCTTAAGCGAGATTTGGGATACCCGGGAAACGAAGGGAAATCGAGATGAGGTGCACCTATCCTGCAATCTTTGAGAAGAATGAGTTGGGTGGTTATAGCATCCACTTTCCCGATCTTTCCGAGTGCTACACCGATGGCGATCCGTTTGAGGATGCTATCGAGATGGCCTCGGAGGCCATGGAGCTCGTCGTGGAGTCATATGTGGATAACGGAAGGCCCCTTCCGCTGCCTTCCCTGGACTGCAATCCGCCCGAGGGCAAGCGGCTCGTGTATATCACGTCTATCTGCGCAGCGTCAGGGACCGCCTGAACAACCCCGTTCCTCCCGGACGTCCTGCGGCTTAAGGCGTGGTTACATCGTGCCGCGCAAGGTGTTCTTGATGATGCCAAAGCACTCGCGCAGCAAGTTATTGGGGAGATACCACGCGATGGAGTGGGCGGATACGCCCCAAGCATGAGCAACGCCCGCCGTTGCCGCGATGCGCATGGCGCGGTACACGTGGAAGTTGTTGGTGACAATGCCCACGCGATCATGCGCGGCGTCGAAGAAACGCTGCGCGAAGCGGATGTTCTCCGCCGTTGTGGTCGAGCGGTCCTCGCGTGAGATGCGGTCCGGAGCAATGCCGCGCTCCTCTAACCAATGCGCCATGCATGCCGCCTCGCTTATGGGTTCGTTCGACCCTTTGCCGCCGCAGACAATCGCGCGCGTCGACGGGTTTTCGGCGAGATAGGCCAAAGCGGCTTCGAGTCGGTTGCGGAGCACTACAGAGGGGCTGCCATTGGGCCGCACCTGAGCGCCGAGCACCAGCAGGTAGTCGAGACCGGTAGGGGGAGTGGCAGATGTTGCCCTCATGATACGGACGCTCATGCAGAGAAAGGCGAGGACGACGACGGCGAGCAAGATGAAAGCAGCCAGGCAAAAACCGCCTGCAAGAGGGCTTGCGGGCAAAAGGGTTTGCGCAATGCCCGGGACAAGGCAAAAGGCGGCTATAACGTACCAGATGGAATAAAACGAGGTGCCTGAGTTCACCAGCATGATAGATGCGCCGTAGGCGGCGCTCACGATGCCAAGTACGATGAGGAGTACTGCCATGGCACCTTCTTTCTGGGCGGGGTTTACCGGGCGCGTTGAATCGCCCTCTGCATCAAAACATATCAGAACAGTACGTGCGGTATCACGTTTCTGACAACCTTGTATCAGGATTGCGTTTCCAACTTGTTCGAACAGCTTGAACGAGATACCCTAGCAGGCGTGTTCGGCACGGGCCGCGTTAGTTTCACCCACTTAGAGGAGACACATGCCTGCAGGACTTCTGCCAATCATATACCTTGCGTTCATCAGTCTCGGCTTGCCCGATTCCGCTATCGGATCCGCTTGGCCCACCATGGCACCCGACCTCGGTGCGGGTGTGTCCTGGGTCGGTGCCGTCACCATGATCATCTCGGCGGGCACTATTGTCTCGAGTCTCATGTCGGTGCGCGTGGTCGATCGGTTCGGGACGGGCAAGGTGACTCTGGTGAGCGTGCTTCTCACGGCGCTCGCGCTCGTGGGCTTCTCGGTGTCCGACGCGTTTTGGCAGCTCTGCCTTATTGCGATTCCCTATGGTCTTGGCGCCGGCGCGGTCGACGCGGCGCTCAATGCATACGTGGCGGTTCATTATGAGTCGCAACACATGAGCTGGCTCCATTGTATGTGGGGCGTGGGCGCAAGCGGCGGCCCCATGATCATGGCGCAGTGCATCTCGGGAGGGTCCTGGTCGCTCGGCTTCTTCGTGCTCGGTGGCATTCAGCTCGCCATCTGCGCGGTGCTCACGCTGTCGCTTCCGCTCTGGCGCGAGAAGAAGCTGCCCAAGCCCGCTGAGGAGGGGAGCGCCTCTCAGGACGCGTCCGCGCACATCTCCCGGCGCGACCTCCTGCGTCGCGACGGCGTGCTTGCCGTCCTCATCTGCTTTTTCTGCTATTGCGCGCTCGAGGGCACGTGTGGCAACTGGGCGGCGACCTACTGCAACCTCGCCCGCGACATCGACGCCGGTACGGCAGCTAGTTGGGCCTCCCTTTTCTACATCGGCATCACGGTGGGGCGCTTGCTCAGCGGCTTCATTTCCCTCAAAGTCTCCGACCACAACATGATCCGCTTGGGTCAGGCGATCGTTGCCCTCGGTGTGCTTGCAGTGCTGTTTCCGCTGAGCAACGCCATGGTGCTCGCCGGTCTTGTTCTGGTCGGCCTCGGCTGCGCGCCCATCTACCCGTCAATCATCCATGCCACGCCGGCGCGCTTTGGCGATGACGTCGCGCTTGAGCTCACGGGCATGCAGATGGCCTTTGCCTACGTGGGTTCGCTCGCCATGTCGCCACTCTTTGGCGTGATCGCCGAGAATATCACCATTGAACTCTACCCGGTGTACCTGGCTGCGCTTCTCATTGTGATGGTCATTGCGGCAGAGAAGCTCAACGCCGTCATGCGCCGCCGGAACGCAGCGGTATAAGGGAGGTCGCGATGATGACCGAGCGAGAGAAAATGGAGCGAGGGGATTGGTACGACCCCGGCGCGGACGCGGAGCTGCGTGCGGCGCGGCGTCGGGCCTCGGACATCTGCCATGCGTTCAACCAGATGCTGCCGAGCGATCGAGCGGGGCATCTCGACCTTCTGCGCGAGCTCTTTGGACATGCGGGCGACCATGCAAATGTCTTGTCTCCGCTGCAAGTCGATTACGGGTACAACGTATCGCTGGGCGATCGGTCGTTCATCAACCACGGCGCCTACCTCATGGATTGCGCGCCCATCACCATCGGCAAGGATGTGTTTATCGGGCCGAACCTTGGGGCGTACACCGCTCAGCACCCGCTTGTTGCCGAGGAGCGCAATCTCGGCGTCGAGCGGGCGCTGCCCATAACCATTGAGGATGATTGCTGGCTTGGCGGTGATGTGAAGATCATGCCCGGAGTGACGATCGGTCGTGGGTGCGTCATCGGCGCGGGCAGCATCGTCACGCACGACATACCCGCGGGCATGCTCGCCGTCGGCAACCCGTGCCGGCCCGTTCGCAAGATTGCCGAGGCGGACCGCGCGGGGCTTCTGTAGGCAGGCTTAGTTGGCGATGCGTGCGTCGATGCGGTAGTGCCCAACAATATCGTCCGCCCGCCTTGCGAGGCCGTCGTCCTCATACGCGAGCTGGAAGGGTCCCTCGTGATGGATGAGGTAGGGGATGCCGTCTGAGTTGCGCCTGTTGGAGACGATGCCCACGTGGTCGCTGAATACCGCGATATCGCCGCCCTGCCATGCGGCAAGATCTTCGAAGTCGCAGGTAAGTGATGCTGCGTTCCGCTCGAAAAACGTGTGCTGGTTGATGACACGCCTAAAGTCGATGGCGGGGTCGGGCGCGGCGATACCGTACGCCTCCGGGTCGTGTGCGATGTCGCGCGCCATAAGGTCTTTGAGGCCGTAACCCGCCGTAAGAAGGGCTTGCGCCACGACGTCGGTGCAGACGCCGCGGCCGTCATTGGGGTGGCCCGCTGCGTAATAGGCGCTTCGGTAACAGGGTCGCGTCTCTACGTAGGCGCGTGCACCCTCGAGGATATCGGTTTGGTCATCGATACCGTCTCCGTCTGCGTCGGTTGAGGCGGTGTAGCACGGGATGGTTCCCTCAGACGCATCATCGGGCCGCGCGGCAGACGTGATGCAGAGGTTGCCCGTGGCGACGAGGGCGACGGCTCCCCCCAAGAAGAGCACGGCGACGAGTGCGCAGGTAAAGGCTATAAGGCGGCGACGATCCATGGGTCTCCAACGTGAGCGGGCGGTATACTCGGCTTCTACCCATTCTCTTCAGCGGGGTATTGGCGGCATCACCGTCACTCCTGCCCGTCTCCACACTTTGGGATTGTGAGGCAGCGGCAGCGCAAAATCGCGTATACTATCGCTTCAGGACGTCGGGACGTGGCGCAGTTTGGTAGCGCGCCTGCTTTGGGAGCAGGATGTCGCAGGTTCAAATCCTGTCGTCCCGACCATATATGCGGGCGTAGTTCATCGGTAGAACCTCAGCCTTCCAAGCTGATGAGGCGGGTTCGACTCCCGTCGCCCGCTCCAGACAAATCGCAGGTCAGGCTCGTAATGTGCCTGGCCTGCTTTCTTTTTTGCGCCACGGGTGCGCCACATGCGCGCCAAGGAGGGCGAGACACGCCCTGTCGCGGTTTCTTCTCTACTTCCACAAGCGTTCATGACGCTGATGCCATTAGTTATTACATTCTTCTACCGCTCGCCGACGCACGGACGTTTCATACGGCGCCGCCCCCGTACCATAAGTGCATCTGCCTCATTGTGGGTGGCTGATGGATGGAAGGAGAGATTCATGAAGATTGTTCGCGCACTCGTTCCGGCGCTGTGCCTGTCTGCAGCGCTTCTTACGGGCTGCAGCCAGCAGGGTCCGTCCGCCGGCTCCGCTCCGGCGCAAGGCTCCGCGCCTGCCGCGTCTGAGGAGAAGGCGCCCGAGCCCGTTATGTCTAATTGGACAGAGACCTCGTTTTACGAGCGCCCCGTGACGGATATCGCCGCAGACCTCGAGCTGCTTGGCTTTGAGATGGAGGCTGACGAGAACTTCGTTGAGGAGGAGTCGGGTTACTCTTACTATATCGCCGGTTTTACGGGGGCCCCTTCGGACATCCCAGTTCCCGACGTTGCGGATACCGTCTTTGTCCAGCTTACGGTTGAGTATGCTCAATTTGCCGAGGGGGCGGAGGAGCAAAACCTCTCCTCGCTTGCGGAGGGCACCACGCCCACATCCTGCTGCCTCGACTTCTACCATGCAGATGCAGATCCGTCCGAATACGAGGGCATTGCTCAGCAGGCAATTGACGCGCTTGGTCTGGAGCCCATGACGAGCTCGAGCACAGAGCCCTCGCCCTTTGATGAGACGAGGATGCTCGGTAACTACGCAGGCCCCACTACGTTCTTGGGCAACGATACCGAATACCTCATCATGATTACGAAGCAAAACAGCGACTCGCTTCCCGATCCGGAAAAGCCGCTCTACGTAAGCGTTAACCTGTTCTGGGCGCTTAGTGAGTAGCCGCTTGCCGTATAAGAAGACACTGCAGGCCAGACGACGGGATCGTCTGGCCTGTCGTTTTTTATATCGAGTGTGGGCAGCACCACCTGTAATTGGCGCTCGTCGTCGTGTTATTGTCGTGCGCCAACAAATGCATGTTATTCATTGAGTGACACGACATACGCGTGGTGGCCGCTTGTCACCTCCGCCGCGTTGCAGCCGGGCAGAACAACTTCGGCTTGTGCATTGCATGGAATGTCGACAGCGACAAACGCTTCGCCACCCACTATTTCCCATCTGACGTGGACCATTCCGTGCGGCGTATCTATGGTCGCCTCCACGTGCGTGAGTCCGCAGGCGAGGTCCGGTTCGATGCGCATGCGCTTCCAAGCGGGCTCCGTAGCCGTGATGCCGACAAGGCGGCGGAACATCCAATCGGCGACACAGCCGAAGGCGTAGTGATTGAAGCTGTAACTGCTCACGGTGCCGTCCTCGTCGATGGCGCCCCAGCTCTCCCACATGGTGGTTGCACCGTGCTCGACCTCGTAGAGCCAGCTTGGGCAACCGGTTTGCATGAGCAGACGGTGAGCGGCATCCGCGTGCCCGTTGTCGCAGAGCACGTCCATGAGGAAGGGAACGCTCAAAAATCCGGTGTCAAGCCGCCAGTCGTTTGCCTCGATCATGCGCACCAGCCGTTCCACCATGGCGGGGCGCAGCTCGTCGGTCACAAGCCCCAGCTCGAGTGCGATGACGTAGATTCCCTGGAAATCTGCATCAAACGAGCCGTCTTCGTGCAGGTATTCCGTGATAAACGCATCTCGCACGGTTTCATAGAGTGCCTGGTAGCGCTTCTCATCTTCCGTCTGCCCGAGCGCACGTGCAACTTCTGCCATCTCACGCGCGGTGAAAGCGAAAAACGCCGGTCCGACAATACCCATCGTCTCCTCTGCCGTGCGATTCATGGCGAAGGCATCGGGGTTGCCGATTACGATGCTCGGGATGAGCCAATCCCCAAAGTGATAGTCCGTGTTCCATAGGTAGCGATCGCGCTCTTGTCGCTCGCGCGGCCACGCTTCGTACCCGTCTGGGTGGCAAGTGGCTGCACGGTGTTCGATATAGGAGAGCCAGCGTTGCATAGCGGGGTAGTTCTCCTCAAGTGCGCGGCGGTCCCCGTAGGCGCGCCAGAGGGCAAGCGGCACCATCACTACGGCGTCGCCCCAACCGGAACTCGTATGGCTACCTAGGCTTTCGCTTAAGAACTGACGATACGCCGTAAGGTAGGGGACGATTATGGGGACGGCGCCGGAGGGAAGCTGCTCCGCGCGAAGGCTCCGCATCCACGAGCGTAAGTGCGCATCGGCGCTGGAAAGCATGGTCATAGTTGGTGCGTAGACCATGATGTCGCCTGTCCATCCTGCCTTTTCACGACTTGGACAATCCGTAGGGATGGAGACGGTGTTGCCGCGTTGACTCCAGCGGATGTTCTTGACGAGCTGATTCAGGCGCGCGTCGCTCGTGGTGAGCGCAGCCCGATCGGCAAGGTCACTCGCATACACGACGACCTTGAAATTGTCGAGTGCGGGCATCCCCGGCCAGCCGGTGATGCGCACGTAGCGGAAGCCATGGTAGGTGAAACGCGGGCACCACGTCTGGTGCCCCGCACGTGTGGTGTAGAAATCGGTCTGGTCCTTATTGGTGTTGAGGATGTTGTTAAAGAAATTGCCGTCCGCATCAAGTACTTCGGTATGCTCGAGTGCAATGCGTGCGCCAGCGGGGGCGTCGAGCGTTATCTCGAGCACGCCTGCAACAACCTGGCCTGCGTCTAAAATGAGGTCGCCGTTGGGCGCGGTAAAGATGCGTTCGGGGGCAAAACGGGCAATCGGTCGGACAGGTTCAAGATCCTGTCCGATAAGAGCAGGGCTGTCTGCGGGGTTGACAGTGCGCACCGGTGTCCAATCGGCGTCATCGAATCCCGGCTCATCCCAGCCAAGCTTCTCGAACCGTGCATCTGCCTCCTCGCCGACGAAGAGATCGGCATGGCGGATTGGTCCCTCGTGGGAGACGCCGCGCTCGGCAGTCACCACCTCGCGCGTACCGTCCGCGTAGGTGAGCTCGAGGTCAAGCAGGAGCTGTAGCGTATTGCCGTACTGACACGAATCTCCCGTCGTGCCCACGCGGCCCGCCCACCAGCCGTCAGCGAGAACGATGCCGAGGGCGTTGTCGCCCGCGTTAAGCAGGTCGGTCACATCGTAGGTCTGATAGAGAAGGATCTTATGGTAGGGGGTGTGTTCAGGTGCGAATACGCGTTCATCGGGGCGCTTGCCGTTGACGGTGAGCTCGTAGGTGCCGTGTGCCGTTGCGTATACGCGCGCCCGGGAGACGGGTGTCTTCGCGCTAAAAGGGATGCGCACATATTGCGCAGGACGAAACTCTTGATAGTCGCGTGTGAGGGGGTCAAGAGCTGCCTCAGCGGAAGCGGCGGTTGGATCGGCATGCGCGTCACCTGCCTCCTCGATGCTCGAGGGTGTGGGTTCCTGAATGGGCTCGACCCAGGGACTTGCGAACGCACGGCCCATGCGCCCCGTTTCAAAGATGCTCTTGGAGTCAGCTGTATTGCCGTGGTTGTCACATGAGGTTACTTCGACTGTGTAGCGGGTCTGGGGTTCTGTCTCAAAGCCGGGTACGACAACTTCAATCGAGCGGTCGCTGGCAACGTTGCCCGTGTCGGCGACGAGGGAGCGCGATCCTGGATTCTCGCGGTAGATGCGCACCCGGTAGCTCGTCTGGAACGTGTCCGGCACGGAGGTTACGAGCTTCCAAGAGAATCGCGGGTGCGCGACATCGATGCCGAGCGGGTGGGTGAGGTACTCTACCGTAAGATCGGTGAGATGAAGAGTTTTGAGGGTGTGCATGGGCAGCTCTCCTTTCCGGGTAAAACAACGGGCTTGCGGGATGAGAAGAGCATACGGTGCTGTGAGGTTGCCTACTAGGACATCTGATGTCAGGTTTTTTTGACGTTTCTTGCATCTATTGGTGTTCGATGATGCGGTGCTACCGCCTTGTTTGTCAGTTTCGGTAAGCGCATGTCTATGATGGGCGCGTTGCGGCACCGATGATTTGGTGGCGCCTTCGCCACTCGCCCGGTGCCGAGCTGTGCGTGCGTTTGAAGGCGCGCGTGAACGTCTCAACGTTGTGATAACCAGTGGCTTCGGCTACGTTCGCTACGGAAAGACTACTTTCCAGAAGTAGGCGCTCGGCGCGCGTGAGACGTACATTCTCAGCAAAGGCGGAAAACGTCATACCCGTAAGTGCGCGAATGATTTTTGATGTGGCCGGGACGCTGTAGCCAACATGCTCGGCAACCTCGGAAAGCGAAACCGCTCCGCCCCGTGCGACGATAACCCTTAGCATCTCCGTGCCGGCGCAAGTGGCCGACCGTACCCCCATCGGCATGCGCGCGGCTTTTCCGTGTCGGCGCATGAGTTCTCCGAGCAAGATGGTGGCGAGGCTGGTGAGCATTCGTTCGGCGTAGCGATCGGTCGACTGCTGCTCGTGCCAGAGGGCAAGAATAAGGGTGCGGATGGGCGTGTCGTCTCCTGTGGCAAAGAGCGCATAAGGGATGATGCTGGTGCCGTAGATGCCGCTTACAAAGAAATGCCCCAGCTTATCACCGCTTTGCATACTTGTGAGAAACAGGTCGGCAAAAGTGCTTGTACGGATGAGGACGTTGAGTACGAGGTCGTTCTCGTCCGCCCACACTTCATGCGTGACGCCGGGCGCTATGAGGCAGAAGTCGCCTTGTTCGAGGTCAAGCTCTGCGTCGAGTATGCGCTGACGGCAGGTGCCTTGAAGCACGTAGGCAGCCTCGAAGAAGTCATGATGATGGGTGAAGCGGGGGAGACAGCGGGGATGCTTGACGACGGCGACGGCGCGTCCCTCGGCAAAGAAGCCGCCCTCGATGAGATGGGCGTTGATGGTCGAGGGGTCGCAGGCGTAGCTTACGTATGGAAGTGCGGGGTCGGTACGTGCGAGGAGCGCCTCGCAAGCGGCAGGACCCTCGTCTGCAGCGTTACGGTATGCCCGGTAGAACGCCTCCTCGGCGTCCCATGCAAGCAGCTCGGCTGGCATGCCGAGGGGGGATTCTCCGAGTGAGGTGTGCGGTGTTGCTTGGGATGCCGCGCCGTTATGCGAACATTCCGAGGTTCTTGCTGCCATGATGCCCCTTCTCTGTTCTGCAAAGCGTACCATGTACCGTTTTTTGCAGCTAGGGACGATGGGCGGCGGAAGCGCACGTATATCTGCGAACTTGCGAGACGCCTAGCGCAAGAAGAGCCGGATGATCTTGTCCTTCCAGCCGGTGTAGGGCTGATAGCGCATGGGCATGTCGATCCAGTTGTACTTCTTCAAGATCGACTTCTCGTGGCTGAAGGTCATAAAGCTGTACTTGCCGTGGTAGCTTCCCATGCCCGAGGCGCCCACGCCGCCAAAGCCCATCTCACTCGTGGCGAGGTGAAGCACCGTGTCGTTGACGCAGCCACCGCCAAAGGGTACGTGCGCGAGGAAGCGGTCCTCGAGCGCGCGGCTCTTGGTGAAGAGGTAGAGCGCGAGCGGCTTTGGGCGCTCCTTGATGAAGGCCTCGGCCTCCTCGATCGTCTTGTACGTGATGATGGGCATGATGGGGCCAAAGATCTCCTCGCCCATAACGGCGTCCTCGGCGGTGACGCCGTCCATGACCGTGGGCTCGATCTGGAGTGTCTCTGCGTTGGAGCCGCCGCCCCACACGACCTTGCTCGTATCGATAAGGCCGAGCAGACGGTCAAAATGCTTCTGGTTGACGATCTTGCCCCAGTTGGGGTTCTCGAGCGGGCGCTCGCCGAGCATACGCACGATCTGCTTTTTCACCTCGGCCAAAAACGCATCGTGCACGCGCTCGTCCACCAAGATGTAGTCGGGTGCCACGCAGGTCTGGCCGCAGTTGAGGTACTTGCCAAAGACGGTGCGCGCCGCCGCGATCTTGAGGTTTGCGTCCGCGGCGATGATGCAGGGGCTTTTGCCGCCGAGCTCAAGCGTGACGGGGGTGAGGTGCTCGGACGCCTTGCTCATGACGAGCTTGCCCACCGTAACGCCGCCGGTGAAGAAGATGTAGTCAAAGGTTTGGTCGAGAAGCTCGGTGTTCTCGGCACGGCCGCCTTCCACGACGGTGACGAGCTCGGGCGGGAGTGCCTCGGATACGATCTTGCGCATGATGGCCGAGGTCGCCGGCGAATAGGCGCTCGGCTTGAGCACGCACGTGTTGCCCGCTGCGAGCGCGCCCGCCAGGGGCTCCATCGTCAGCATGAACGGATAGTTCCACGGGCTCATGATGAGGACGCAGCCGTAGGGCTCGGCCACGGTGAAGCTCTTGGCGTGGAAGTTCGCGAGGCCGGTGTGCTTGCGATGGCGGCGTGCCCAGCGGCGCACGTGACGAATCTGATAGCGGAGCTCGGCCAGAGTAAGGCCGACCTCGCACATGTAGCTCTCGGTCGCGGACTTGCCCAGATCGCTTTTGAGGGCGGCGTTGATGGCGTCCTCATTGTCCACAATGGCGCGCTCGAGGGCGCGGAGCGCCTGGATGCGCGCCTCTATGGGGATGGTCGCCCCGCTTGCGAAGTGGGCGCGGCAGGCGTTGACGGTATTGGCGATGGACACGGTGTCTCCTAGCGGTTCGGGCGGATGGTGGTGCGGGCGCGGCGCGCGGCGCGCTTGGCCCGGCGGCCGGCGGCGCGGACAACGCGCTTCATGCAGGCGACGATGCCGGGGGCTGTGGACGCCGCCATCGTTCCGGCTGCGGTTTCGCGCGTCCCCTCGGCAGTGCCATCGGCGTCTGCGGGATTCTGCACTACATGGTACATATGCTCGAGCTCGCGTGCGTCCATAAGGCGGGGGACCGGGTAGAGCGGGTTGCCCTCGGCGTCGGCGTGGGCAGCCATGACGGGGATGTCCTCGTTGCGGATGTCGGGGAGCGTGGTGGGGATGCCCATCTGCTCGTTCATATTGCGCACCCAGGTGGTGAAGGTGCGGACGGCCTCGGCATCTTCCGCGTCCGCCGCGGCCACACCCGAGCGGCGCGCGAGCTCGGCCAGGCGCTTCTCGCATGCCTCGCCGTACTCATCGAGGAAATAGGGGAGCAGCACCGCGTTGGCAAGACCGTGCGCGATGCCGTACTGGCCGCCGAGCGAGTGCGCGACGGCGTGCACGTATCCCACGTAGCTCTTGGTGAAGGCGATGCCCGCGCAGTAGGCGGCGTGGAGCATCTGCGCGCGGGCCTCGGCATCGCCGCCGTCGCGGTAGGCGCGCAGGAGGTAGCTGCGAATGAGCGAGACGGCCTCGATGGCGCGCTCGCGGGTCTCGCGCGTGGTGGAGCGGCCGATATAAGCCTCGGTGGCGTGCACGAGCGCGTCCATGCCGGTCGTTGCCGTGATGTGCGCGGGGAGCCCGAGGGTGGTTCGGTAGTCGAGCACCGCGTAGTGCGGAATGAGGCAGAAGTCGTTGATGGGGTACTTGTAATGGGTCTTGTCATCGGTGATGACCGCGGCGAGCGTGGTCTCGGACCCCGTGCCCGCGGTAGTTGGTACGGCAATGAGCAAGGGAAGCGGGCGCAAGACGCGCAGGATGCCGCGCATCTTGGTAACGGGCTTTTTGGGGCGGACGATGCGCGCGCCCGTGACCTTGGCGCAGTCCATGGCCGACCCGCCGCCGAAAGCGATGATGGCGCCGCAGCCGTCTGCCAGGTAGCGCTTGCGCGCCGCCTCTACGTTAGAGATGGTGGGATTGGGCACGACCTCATCAAAGATGGTGTAGGCCACGCCGCGCTCCGTGAGGTCCTGCTCAAGCTCACGCGTAAGACCGAGCTTGGTGATGTTGCGGTCGGTCACGATGAGCGCGCGGGCGATGTTCTTGCGGGCAAGAAGATCTGCGGCATCGCCGAAGGTTTTCAAAGGCTTGGGCTCCCGGTAGGGAAGGACGGGGAGCGCGATGCGAAATGCCGTCTGATAGACACGGCACCAGAGCTTGCGTACGGGATGCATTCATTCCTCCAACCTGACCGCACGCGCGGCCGCAGGGTAGGATATCCCATTGACGGAAGGTAACAAAACGTCAACTGAATATCATGTGTGAGCTGTGGAGATGGTGGGCGCCGCTCCCTGTCGCCGTTTCCGTTTCGACGCAGCTCAGGCTCTTGTTCACCTGAGAGCGCGTGGGCTGTTTTCGATGGTTTCGTTTCCAAGCTGTTGCGCGAACGTTTCCGTTGCGAGCGCCCGCGGCGGCAATCCGTCTTGACGCTAAACTACTCGTGGCAAAATGCGCGCCGCTGTCCGGTGCGCCGGTCGTCTGCTGCGACCGCTGTATTCGAGGGGAGACTTCCATGAGCTATACCCAGAGGGTCATCGATGAGCTGAAGGACCGCTACGCGGACCAGCCCGAGTTCCTGCAGGCCGCCACGGAGGTGCTCGAGTCGCTCGAGCCCGCCGTCGAGGCACATCCCGAGTTTGAGGAGGCCTCGCTGCTCGAGCGCCTCGTGGAGCCCGAGCGCGTCATCATGTTCCGCGTGCCCTGGGTCGACGACGAGGGCAAGATTCAGGTCAACCGCGGTTACCGCGTCGAGTTCAACTCCGCGATCGGCCCCTACAAGGGCGGCCTGCGTTTCAACCCCACGGTCACCCTCGGCATGCTGAAGTTCCTCGGTTTCGAGCAGATCTTCAAGAACGCCCTCACCACGCTCCCCATGGGCGGCGGCAAGGGCGGCTCGGACTTCGACCCCAAGGGCAAGTCCAACCGCGAGATCATGGCGTTCTGCCAGAGCTTCATGACCGAGCTCTGCCGTCACATCGGTCCCAACACCGACGTTCCCGCCGGCGACCTCGGCGTTGGTGGCCGCGAGATCGGCTACCTGTTCGGCCAGTACAAGCGCCTGTGCAACGAGTGGTCGGGCGTTCTTACCGGCAAGGGTCTCACCTTCGGCGGTTCGCTCGCCCGTACCGAGGCGACCGGCTACGGTCTTGTCTACTTTGTCGATGAGTACCTCAAGAGCAACGGCGACTCCTTCGAGGGCAAGAAGGTCGTTGTTCACGGCTCCGGCAACGTTGCCATCTACGCTATCCAGAAGGTTACCGAGCTCGGCGGTACCGTCATCGCCTGCTCTGACACCAAGGGCTGGGTCGAGGACGCCGAGGGCATCGACTACCAGGTGCTCGAGCACATCTACAACAAGAAGCGTTCCGGCAACGACCGCGGCGTGAGCCTCGCTATGTACGTCGATGAACGCCCCGGCGCCGTCTGGCACGCCGAGGACGGTCGCGGCGTCTGGAAGCTCGCATGCGACATCGCGCTGCCCTGCGCCCGTGAGAACACGCTTCTTCTCGAGGATGCCGAGGCGCTCGTGGCGGGTGGCTGCAAGGTCGTGGGCGAGGGCGCCAACATGCCCACCACGCTCGACGCCACTGCCTATCTGCAGGAGCACGGCGTCGCCTTCATGCCCGGCAAGGCCGCTAACGCTGGCGGCGTTCTTGTGTCCGGTCTTGAGATGAGCCAGAACGCCGAGCACCTCTCCTGGACCTTCGAAGAGGTTGACGGCAAGCTCGAGGCGCTCATGCGCGGCATGTTCCACAACGTGGATGACACCGCGCGTGCCTATGGGCACGAGGGTGACTTCGTCATGGGTGCCAACATCGCTGGCTTCCTGAAGGTTGCCGACGCCATGATGGCGCAGGGCGTGTGCTAGTCAACGCGCCGTCTTTTCACTGACGTATATCCGGGTGATTCTCGGAGGGCAGGGAGGGGCCGCAAGGCCCCTCTTTTGCGTACGGGCTGGGAGTTGATATGGGCTCAATGAGTGGGCTTACTTGAAACAAATAACCCCCTCATGCGCAAAAAACCGTTTGCTGACCTCCGCCATGCTGGCAATTCTCTGCGTAGGTAGTAGCGGGGGCGATGACCGTCATCGTTTTCCCAGTTGAAGTTTCTGTTCAATATCGTCTAACGACGCAATTGAGGTCAGCAAACGATTATTTGCGCAGCAGGGGGTTATTTTAACAGGGTCTAAGACCGAAGGCACAGCGCAGCCCATTCAATAGTGCGATCTGCTTCACGCGATAACCCTTCGTTCTGTTGTCGTAGCGCTTCCCCGCTCTACGATGGACCATCTTTGCAATGACCTCCATTGCCTCTATGTTGCGAAGTTGCTGGTCATTGAGGGGAAACGTCTTGATGCCCATGGCGCTGAGACCCATGTCGCGCTTTTCATCGTGCTGGCGCCTTACGGTTGCATCATGGAACGAACCGTTGTATTCAAGGGTCGAGAGGGCGGGGAAGACGTAGGCGTCGCATACCGCCTGTCGCATGCCGGATACCCTGGTTGCCTCTTCGGTGAATTCGATGGTGTGGTTGAGCAGCATTTTCGACAAACCGAATCCGCCGGCGCTACGCGGAGCGTGAAATAGTGCCGCCATGATCGCCTCCATAGGAGAGCGTGCTCCGTCAAGTGCGATTGCATTTGCGCGCGCGGCGATGCCCATCCCGTTGATGCCGCGCACATTCTTCAGCATCGCCTCCATTTCGTAGCCTGTGAGAACGGGGTCTCCCTCGTAGTAGGACAAGGACGGATCGTCCTCGCCCGCGCAAATTGGCGTCGCGTTGTCTGCGAGGAGCGTGTGGTTTTCCGGAAGGGAAAACGAGCCGCGAAGTTCCATGAGCAGGGCAATGGTCTGATACAGGTCGTGGGACTGGGCATACTGGATGGCAGCAAGCGCCGGGCATACCGAATAGACGCCCGGGGTGACCTCCATGATCGAACCTTGGGGCAGGCTGGTGCTTATCACGTGTAAGGAAAGTTCCTCAGTGTGCGGCCGGAGGTTATCGCCGCCAACGAGGGCATCGATGGCGCCGTCTCCGTCGGTGAAACCCTCGCGAAGGAGGAGCGAGCGGTCTAAGCCATTACCATGAGCGGTTCGAGAGTTCAAGACCCGCGCCTGCTCTTCTGCATCGAGCGCGCGCCATGGCAGCCTGCCGTAGCGGCGGCGGGCGCTGCGGATGCCGCGGAGGGCGGAGGCGTGGGATACCACTATGACGGGGGCGGATACAGACTTCATGGGCAGAAGGTAGCGCTTGAAGTGCCGCTCCGCAAGGCTTTGTCAGCATTTGCCGAGGATTGCCGCTCGCGCTCGGTAAACGGTCATCTAGCTGGTCAGATACTGGTCAGGCGGTTAGCTTCCTGTCAGATTCTTGCTAGTAGTGTCGGAGAGCGGGCGGACGCGGGCGGTGGCTCCTTACGCGCTCTGGCAGATTGGGAGGCGCGATTTTTCTAGCTTTCCGACCCTGATGCTAGGGGTTTGGGGATTGGCCCCGGTCGTGCATGGGGCTTTCGTATAATGAGCGCGTGCCATATTGAGCGGGGAGGACCTATGCCAAAGGATTACATCTCGATTGCGCTCGGCGTTCTGTCGATGCTCATATCCTTTGTTCCGGTCATTCCCTTGCAACTGGTGGGTGCAGTCGCCGGGGTCGGGGGTTTCATGTTGGGCCGTCGTGCACGGCGTGAGGACTATCGTCGTGACTTCACGTGCGCGATCGGCATGATCAGCTCTGGGGTGGGTGTGTTCCTCTGTCTGCTCGCGCCTGTGCTTGCGATTGTGAGCAATGTCATTCTTCTGTTCATGCCAAGGTAAAAGGTTAGGAGTGCGCATGCCTGCCAAAGATTCCAACGGTTCTGCTGCTAAGAAGCCTGCCGCTAAAACGGTTGCTGTTAGGAAGCCCGCTGCCAAAAAGGCGGATCCCAAGAAGGCGAGCCCTAAAAAGGCGCCCGCCCGCCGCTCGACCAAGGCGAAAGATGACGCCGTGTTCCAGGAGCGTCTCGCGCGCCATCATGACGAGCTCCGCTGGCTATACATGGAGCTGTATGACAACGGCGACATGTTTGCCGAGCTCGTGCAGGAGATGGAGCGCTTCTTCCACGAGCGCGCCTCTGCGCTGAAAAAGCTGGACGGGGCTCGCGAGGCGGAGGGTGCTTGGTACCGCAGCCGCGACATGCTCGGTATGCAGATGTATATCGATAACTTTGCAGGCACGATCAAGGGCGTGGAGGAGAAGCTGCCCTACATCGAGCGCTGCCACGTCAACTACATCCACCTCATGCCGTTTCTGGACACGCCCGCAGACAAGAGCCGTTCCGATGGCGGCTACGCGGTGTCTGATTTCCGCCGCGTCATGCCTGCGCTCGGCACCATGGACGACCTCTCGCATCTGGCGGAGAAGTGCCACGAGAAGGGCATCAGCCTCTGCATGGATTTCGTGATGAACCACACCTCGGAGGACCACGAGTGGGCGCGGCGCGCCCGCGCGGGCGAGGGCGAGTACATGAGCCGCTACTTCTTCGAAAGCAATCAGGCGGTCATCGACCAGTACACGCGCGACGTCCCCCAGGTGTTCCCCACGACGGCCCCGGGCCATTTCACCTACCTGCCCGAGCTCGGCCAGTCGGTCATGACGCAGTTCTATCCCTATCAGTGGGACCTCAACTATCGCAACCCGCGCGTCTTCAACGAGATGATGTACAACTTCCTCTTCCTTGCGAACTGCGGGCTCGACATCATCCGCATCGACGCCGTTCCCTACATCTGGAAGCAGCTCGGCACCAACTGCCGCAACCTCCCGCAGGTCCACACCATCGTGCGCATGATGCGCATGATCGGCGAGATCGTCTGCCCGGGCATCGTTCTTCTGGGTGAGGTCGTCATGGAGCCCAAGGAGGTCGCGCCCTACTTTGGCACGGTCGAGAAGCCCGAGTGCCACATGCTCTACAACGTCACCACCATGGCGACCACCTGGCACACCGTGGCGACGCGCGACACGCGGCTGCTCCGCCGTCAGATGGATATCGTCTGCGACCTGCCGCGCGAGTACACCTTCTTGAACTACCTGCGCTGCCACGATGACATCGGCTGGGGCCTTGACTACGCCACGCTTTCCGGTTGGGGGATGGAGGAGGTCCCGCACAAGCGGTATCTCAACGACTACTTCCTCGGGCACACGCCGGGCAGCGTTTCGCGCGGAGCTCTCTACAACGCTGACCCGGCGACCGGCGACGCGCGCTTCTGCGCGACCACGGCATCCATGTGCGGCATCGAGGCGGCCGGATTTGAAGGCGACGAAGAGAAGATGTCGCAGGCAATCCAGAAGGACGTCATGCTCCACGCCTACATGCTCACCCAGTCTGGCCTTCCCATCATCTACAGCGGCGATGAGGTCGGCCAGGTGAACGACTACTCCTATACGGAGGACCCGGAGCGCGCGGAGGACTCGCGTTACATCCATCGCGGCAAGTTCCCGTGGGAGCTCGTTGACAAGATCGACGACGACACCGCGGTGGCGCACCGCATCTTCGAGGCGCTCAGCGAACTTGAGGGGATTCGTCGGGGCGAGCCCGTTTTTGATGCAGATGCCGAGGTCTCGACCAAAGACTACGACGACACCTCGATACTCTGGATCGTGCGTCGCGCGGGCGACGAGGTGCTGCACGCCGTGTTCAACTTCAGTGACGATGCCAAGACCATCTGGATGCCCGAGCGTGCCGTCTACACCGATCTTGTGACGGACGTTACCGAGGAAGTCGAGACGGTCGAGCTTTCCGGTTGGGATTTTATCTGGATGAAACGGGCGTAATCTCCGCGCCCTCTGCGACGTTCCCCGCGTGCTCGCGACGCCATGCGCGCGGGGAGACGCCGTGCACGCTTTTGAACGCGCGCGAGAAATGAAGCTGATTGGGGTATCCGACGGACCTTCCAACCTCGGCAACCGAGAGGGCCGAGAGTTTGAGGAGGTCCGCCGCCTTTTCCATGCGGTAGCCGATCAAGAACTGCTGAGGCGATACCCCCATGGACTCCTTGAACACCTTGCCAAAATAGCTGCGGTTGAGGCCGATGTGCCGCGCGATGTCCTCAACGCCGATGTTGGTGCGGTACCGCTCGGCAATAAACTCGAGCGCGGCGTCTACGTAGTATCCGTGGAGCTTGCCGGCAGCGGAGGTGCGGTAGGGGACGGCGGAGCGGACGAGGCCGTCGAGAAAGCGATACGTATCCGCCACGTGCTCGAACGGCGAGGCATCGCGGCGCTCGATGAGGGCGCGCATGGACGAGACCATGGTGTTGCGTGCGTCGTCGTTTTGCGAGTGATAGACGGGGTTGGCAACACTCATGCCGAGCCTATCGAGTGCGGACTTCACCTGAGCGCCATCGAACTCCACCCAGATGTACTCCCAAGGGTCGTCCATATCGGCGACGTAGGTGGTGATCTCAGTCGGGAAGATCAAGAAGCCCTCGCCAGCGCGGAGGGGGTAGTCCGTGCGCTCCCCGCTCTCGGAAGTGGTGGTGAACACGCCTGCACCCGAGAGGATGTAGTGGAACAGGTAGTGGCTGCGCCGCGCCGGACCGAAGGCGTGGGCCGGGGTGCAGACCTCGCGGCCGTATTGGTAGGGCATGAGGTCGGTAAAGACCCCTCCCTCAAAGGTGGAAAAGTCTATCTCGTGCGGTCGCATACGCCATTCCTCTCTTTGGGAGTTTCCCATCAAAATATATCACAATGCGCGTACTAACTAATTAAGGCATAAAGTCTAGCTATATTAGACGCATCGTGGTATATAGAATCTCAATCGCTCCTAAGACACAATAGATTACCAGCTAAGATAACGGTTTATAATACGTAGCGCAAGTTGAGTAGCTGTTGGTTTATCCAACCGTTGCCGCCCAAAAATCGACCGTTCAGCGAAAAGAATCTCGCAAATACGCGAAATAAGCAGCTCAAATACCTGCGCAATAACGAACAGATGAATAGAACATAACACAATACTAGATATATCGCACAAAAAGGTAGGTGCTACCATCATCCCCGTTACGCTTTGCCTGTCATTTTTGCAAAGCAGAGGGACCCGCTACGGAAGGGGAAGTTCAATGGCCGGACTTACGCTCGAACACGTGGGCAAGAAGTACCCGAACGGCTACGAGGGGGTGAAGGACTTCAACCTCGAGATCGCCGACAAGGAGT
>CAUGVQ010000021.1 GCA_959602875.1 uncultured Collinsella sp.
TGCCGTGCGCCATCATCGCCTGCGTGGTCTGGCCGCCGATTCAGCACGGCATCCAGCTCTTCCAGGGCTTCATCCTCTCCACGGGCGCCGCGGGCGTGTGGGTCTTTGCGTTCCTCGAGCGCATCCTCATCCCCACCGGTCTCCATCACTTCATCTACACCCCGTTCTACTATGCAGATGCAGCCATCTCCGGCGGCATCTACCCGCAGTGGGCGACCATCCTGCCCACGCTTGCCGCGTCTGGCGAGCCTCTTGCCGAGGCCGCTCCGTGGGCTGCCTACACCTGCCCCGGTTGGACCAAGGTCTTCGGCTCCCTCGGCGTCTGCATTGCCTTCTATCTGACGGCCAAGCCCGAGCGCCGCAAAGAGACCAAGACGCTCCTCATCCCGGTCGGTCTCACCGCCATGCTCTGCGGCATCACCGAGCCCCTCGACTTCACGTTCCTGTTCATCGCTCCGCAGCTCTTCGTGGTGCACTCCATCCTCGGCGCGACGCTCTGCATGGTGCAGAACCTCGTGGGCACCGTGGGCATCTTCGACGGTGGCATCATCTCCATGGCATCTTGGGACTTCCTGCCGCTTGGCGCCACCTACGGTTTGCAGTATCTGCTCTCGATCGCCATCGGTCTTGCGTTCAGCGCCATCTGGGTCGTGGTCTTCCGCTTCCTCATCCTGAAGTTCGACTTCAAGACCCCCGGCCGCGAGGACGACGTCGTCGAGGTCTCCCTCAAGTCCAAGGCCGAATTCAAGGCTGCCCAGAGCGGTGCCGCCGCCTCCAAGGAGGTTGCCGGCAGCAAGGCTGAGGAGCGCAAGATTCTTGCCGAGAACATCCTTGATTTGCTTGGTGGACGCGAGAACGTCATCGACGTCACCAACTGCGCCACCCGTCTGCGCGTGAACGTCCACGACGAGTCCCTCGTTGCCCCGGAGGCCAACTTCAAGGCCATCGGCACGCACGGTATTGCCAAGAACGGCAAGAACATGCAGGTCATCATCGGTCTGTCGGTTCCCAAGGTCCGCGACGTCTTTGAGCAGCTGCTCTAACGGCCCTCTTTTGGGCGGGGTGCCCCGGTGCGCGGCGCCCCGCCTGACGGAGCTCTCGCGCACCGCACTTTAGGTCCCATATCGTCGCGTGTATGCCGCGGCCGCGACGAAGGTATGGATGCGGCAAAACGATTGGAGACATCATGGGTAAGTCAGCGTACGCCGTTACCATTGCCGGTGGCGGGTCGACCTTCACCCCGGGCATCGCGCTCATGCTCCTTGAAGAGCGTGACCGCTTTCCGGTCAACAAGATCACGTTCTACGACAACTTTGCCGAGCGCCAGGAGATCGTGGCAAAGGCTTGCGAGATCTACTTCCGCGAGAACGCGCCCGAGATCGAGTTCAGCTACACGACCGACCCCGAGGTAGCCTTCACGGGCACCGACTTTGTCCTCGCCCACATCCGCGTGGGCCTCTACGCCATGCGCGAGAAGGATGAGAAGATCCCGCTGAAGTACGGCGTCCTCGGCCAGGAGACCTGCGGCCCCGGCGGCATCGCCTACGGCATGCGCTCCATCGGCGGCGTCATCGAGATTCTCGACTACATGGAGAAGTACTCGCCCGACGCCTGGATGCTCAACTACTCCAACCCGGCCGCCATCGTGGCCGAGGCCTGCCGCGTGCTCCGTCCCAACTCCAAGATCATCAACATCTGCGACATGCCCATCGACCTCATGGACAAGATGGCCTACATGTGCGGTATCAAGGACCGTCGCGAGCTGCAGTACAGCTACTACGGGCTCAACCATTTTGGCTGGTGGTCCAAGATCTTTGACAAAGACGGCAACGATCTCATGCCCCAGATCAAGGAGCATATGGCCAAGAACGGCTATATGGACGGCATCGAGATGACCGGCGAGCACGCCCAGCATGTTGAGGAGAGCTGGATCCACACGTTCGAGAAGGCGCGTGACGTCTACGCGGTTGATCCGGAGACCATCCCCAACACGTACCTCAAGTACTACCTGTACCCGGACTACGTGGTGGAGACGTCCAACCCCGAGTACACCCGCGCCAACGAGGTCATGGACGGCCGCGAGAAGCGCGTCTTTGGCGAGTGCCAGCGCATCATCGACGCCGGTACGGCCAAGGACTGCGGCTTTGAGGCCGACGCGCACGCGACCTACATCGTGGACCTCGCCTGCGCGCTGGCGGAGAACACGCTTGAGCGCTTCCTGCTGATCGTCCCCAACGAGGGCGCGGTTCTGAACTTTGACGAGACCGCCATGGTCGAGGTGCCCTGCATCGTGGGCAAGAACGGCTACGAGCGCATCTGCCAGGGCAAGATCCCGCAGTTCCAGAAGGGCATGATGGAGCAGCAGGTGAGCGTGGAGAAGCTCGTGGTTGAGGCCTGGGTCGAGGGCAGCTACCAGAAGCTCTGGCAGGCCCTCACGCTCTCCAAGACCGTGCCCTCTGCCAAGGTCGCGAAGCTCATCTTGGACGACCTCATCGAGGCCAACAAGGATTTCTGGCCTGAGCTGCACTAGGAGAGACGGGCTGCAACGGATTGATAGCGTCCGTTGTCGATTTCGATTTTAGAGAATGGGGGACTTTTTCGTACTTTCTACGAGGCAGCTCGATTACAGGAAAAACCATCGAGCTGCCTACCAGCGCTTTTGCTTCGGTAAGTTCGCGTGATACTCGGGTTGATGCGCAAGATGTACGAAAAAGTCCCCTGGGAAGGCGCATCCGGCTGTCTCGGGCATGGCAGCGCGGGTCGAGAGGCGGGGATGACATGGGCAAGAAGAAGATGACGCGCGCGCAGGCAGCAGCGGCGCGCCGCTCGCCGCGAAGGGATAGTGCCGAGCGCGAGCTTGCTGCGACGTCGTCCCCGCGTAACCTCTCGTCCAAGCGCGAGCAGCTCACGCACCGTATCGTTATGACCGTGCAGGTCATCTTGGTGATTTTTCCATTTGCGCTTGTGGGCTACTCGTCGGTCGCGGGCATGGGCCTCGAGGAGGCCATGCGCAGCGACCCGGCCTTTGCCGTGAGCTTTATCGCCGCCATGGCGCAGCCGCTTGCCGCCTGGATCTTGCGCTTTGCCTACCGCCACTATGCTGCGGGCGACGGGGGATACGCCCTTGGTAATATCATCGGCCTCATCTGCGCCGAGGCGTTTTTGCAGAATCTCGTTGGCTTGGCGGGTATGGTGCTCATCTTGTGGCGCATGTGGCCGGTGACCGGCGGAGAGCTCTCGGAGTGGCGCCGGCGCCGCGGGTTAGCAGGGGTTCTTGTTGATATTTCGGGCGCGATCGCCGTGCTCGCCATTGGTCTTATCTGCGCGTTTGCGAGCTGGCGCCTTGGCGCGTAGCCGCGATTGCCCGCAGCGCTATTAGATCTTGCTGTCGAGGACGAGCGCTTCCAGCTCCGCAGGGGTATCGACAATGTAATCGGCGCCTGCTTGCTCGAGCTCCGTGCGGCCGCGAAATCCCCAGGATACCCCCGCGACGGCAAGTCCGGCGTTGTGTCCCGTTGCCACGTCGACGTTGCTGTCGCCCACATAGAGCGTTTTGGCGGGATCGGCCTCGAGCTGGTCGAGCACGTAGCGGGTGATGGGCGCGGCAGGTTTGGGCGGGTAGGCATCGATGCGCCCCTGAACCAGATCGAAGCGCGCGCCAAAGTAGCGCTCCACAAGGGGCTCGGCAGCCGGATGATCCTTATTTGACAGGACAGCCAGGTGCACGCCGGCGTCTCGCAGCGCGTCGAGCATGTCGATCACGCCGGGGTAGGGCGCCGTGTGATCTTCCTTATGCGCATCGTAGTAGGCGCGAAACTCGCTAATGACCTGCTCGAACATGCGCCCGTCGCCGGCGTACTCGGCCGGGATGATGCGCTCGATAAGTTTGGGTTGGCCGTTGCCCACCTTATAGCGGTACTGGTCGGGCGTGAAGGTCGGCCAGCCGTGAGCGGCGCGCGTGTGGTTTCCGGCGGCAGCGAGGTCCTCGAGCGTGTTGAGGAGCGTTCCGTCGAGGTCAAAGATCACGTGGGTGATGTGCATGCGTGTCCTTCAGATGATGTCGAGCGGTCGGATGCCGTCCGTGACGGCACTGTCGCGGATCGGCGTTTAGCGCGCCTAGCAGATGCGGGGGAGCTGCTCGCCCACGAGCATGTCGAGCACGCGGGTGGCACCCCAAGCGGTGCGCACGCGGACCTGGGCGTGTGCGCCTTCATGCGGCTCGCCCACGCGCCCGATGATGGCGGCGTTTGCGCCGTACGGGGCACCCTGCATGGCGGCGAGCGCCGCACCTGCCTCCTCGGCGGGTACGATGGCGACCATCTTGCCCTCGTTGGCTACCTGGAAGACGTCGTAGCCGAGCATCTCGCAGGCGCCGCGCACGGCGGGAGAGACGGGGACGGCCTCCTCGTCGACCTCGATGGAGACGTTGCTCGCGGCGGCGAACTCGTTGAGCGTGCTCGCAAGGCCGCCGCGCGTGGGGTCGCGGAAGCAGCGCGTGTGCGGCGCCGCCTTAAGGACGGCTGCGATGAGGTGGTTGAGCGGGGCGGCATCGCTTTTGATGGTGGTCTCAAAGCTCAGGCCCTCGCGCTGGCTCATGATAGCGATGCCGTGGTCACCGAGGGTACCCGAGAGCAGGACGACGTCGCCGGGTTTGCAGCTGGCGCCCGAGAGCTCGACGCCGGCGGGTACCTCGCCCACGCCTGCCGTGTTGATGTAGACGCCGTCGGCACCGCCGCGCTCCACGACCTTGGTGTCGCCCGTGATGATGGACACGCCCGCCTCGCGCGCGGCCTCGGCCATGCTCGCGCAGATGCGGCGCAGGTCGGCGAGGGGGAAACCCTCCTCCAGAATGAAGCCGCAGGAAAGGTAGCGGACGTGCGCGCCGGAGGTGGCGACGTCGTTTACCGTCCCGCACACGGCGAGGCGTCCGATATCGCCGCCGGGGAAGAAGTGGGGCGTCACCACAAAGCTATCGGTGGAAAGGGCGATGCGACCGGTCGCGGGCAGGGCCGCGACGCCGGCATCGTTTCCCGCGAGGAGCTCGGGAGAGCCGAATGCCTCGTAGAAGATCTCGTCGATGATGCGCTTCATCATCTGACCGCCCGAGCCGTGGCCGAGCAGGACGGTATCTGGCATAGCTGGCATGGGGCCTCCCGACGCGCTTGTGTATTGCGTAACGGCAGCTATTGTACCGCGCGCGGGGTGTGCCGTCGCGGTGCCGGTCGGGTCGGTCCGCAAAGAGGCCGCGACGGCTAGTCGCGGAAGCGGAAGTACGCCGCGCAGCTGCCCTCGCTCGACACCATGCAGGGGCCGACGGGGTTCTCGGGCGTGCAGGCGCGCCCGAAGAGCGGGCAGGAGGTGGGAGCGATGATGCCACACAGGACATCGCCGCACCGGCAGCCGGCATGCTCGCGCGTGGGCTCGACCTCGACGGGGAGGCGCCGCGCCGCATCGAGGTGCGCGTACGCATCGCGTATGGCGAGGCCCGACGCGGGGAGCTCGCCCAGGCCGCGCCACAGGGCATCGCAGGGCTCAAATACCTGGTCGACCAGACGCCGCGCGACGATGTTGCCTTTGTTGGCGACGCCGCGGCGGTAGGCGTTCTCGATGGCGGGGGTGCCCGCGACGATGAGCTCGACGAGTCGCGCGATGCCCTCGAGCACGTCGACCGGCTCAAAGCCGGTGACAACGCCGGGGATGGAGAACTCATCCACCAGGAAGCGGTACGGGTCGAGCCCCGTGATGGTGGAGACGTGGCCGGGGAGGATGAAGCCGTCGATGGCGGTTTTGGGATCGTTTGCGATGGCGCGGAGCGCCGCGGGCGTGGTCTTGTGCACGCAGAAGACGGAGAAATTGGTGAGCTCGCGCGCGGCGGCCTCGAGTATGCACGCAGCGATGGCGGGGGCGGTGGTCTCAAAGCCCACGCCCATGAAGATGACCTCGCGTTCGGGGTTTGCCGTGGCGAGTTCCACGGCGTCGAGCGGCGAGTAGACTACGCGCACGTCGGCGCCGGCGGCTTTCTCGGCGGCGAGCGACGAGGTCGAGCCGGGCACGCGGATCATATCGCCAAAGGTGGTGATGGTGGCGCCCGGCACCCGCGCGAGCGCGACGGCACGGTCGATATCGGCATTGGCGGTCACGCAGACCGGGCAACCGGGGCCGGAGAGCAGATGGAGCCCGGCGGGCAGGATGGAACGGAAGCCGTAGCGCCCGATGCTCACGGTGTGGGTGCCGCAGACCTCCATGAGGTTGATTTCGCGCTCTCCCAGGGTCTCGCGGATATGGTCGAGAAGCACGCGGACGAGGTGCGGGTCGCGAAAGGCGGAGAGGTCGAGGACGTCCATCGCCTAGGCCTCCACGCCGGCGGGTGTGGTGGCGGGCATGGTGCCCGCGCCGGCGAGCTCCTCGGCCTCAAGCTCCTCGAGGTCGCGCAGGACCTCGATGGTCTCGCGCGCCTGCTCGGCATCGATGACCTCGATAGCAAAGCCGGCGTGCACGAGCACGAAGTCGCCGACCTTGGCGTCGGGCGTCAGACGCACCGATGCATCGCGGGTGGCGCCCATCATGTCGACGGTCGCTTGCGCGCCATCGCGAATCTCGAGAATCTTGCCGGGGACGGCGAGGCACATGGCTCCTCCTTTTTGAAGCGCGATGTGTACGCTTCTGTGTGCGGCTACGGCGCCGCGAATGGACTGGGATGGATGGTACCGCGCCGGTAGCGTTTGGGCAACCGTGTGCGCGGCCGGTCGCTGGCAAGCAGGCGGGGTTACCGGGCAAGGCGGGCACGCGCGACGGCGGCCTGTCCGTAAGCGATGCATCCGTCGTTAACGGGGACGCTGTGCGGTGTGAGCACGGTGAATCCGTTTGTATCGAGATTGTGCTTGATGAGGGTGAGTAGCAGGCGGTTCATGAAGCATCCGCCCGAGAGAGCAATGTGCGTGAGCTCGTTCTCGCGTGCTGCCGCCATGGCGTGGGCGGAGATGGTCCTCGCTACGATTTTGTGCACGTCCCAGGCAAGTGATGCCGGATTCTCGCCGCGCGCGGTTGCATCGAGCACGGCGGAGAGCAAATCGGTGAAGTCGATGACAGATGGCTCCGCCTGCCCCGCGCGTTTCGTGAAGAAAGCGTCGCTGTCGAGTGTAGTGGGGGAGGGGACATCGCTAGAGTGGCCAGCTGCCACGCGTGCCGCGGCGGCCTCGAGCTCGATGGCGGGCTCGCCCTCGTAGGTAGCGCGTGAGCAGATGCCAAGGAGGGTGGCAACCGCATCGAGGAAGCGCCCCATGCTGCTTGTGAGCGGGCTGTTGAGACCGCGCTCAACCATAGTCTGCGTGAGCGTACGTTCTTGCTCGGTCATGGTGGCGAGCAGGGGTTGCACGCCCGGGTGGTCGAGCAGCCCGTAGGCGTGGAGCAGGCCGTAGGCGCAGCGCCGCGCGTCGCGTACGGCTGCTGCGCCGCCCGGCAGGCGCCAGGTGCGTAGGTGCGCTGTGCGTGTGAAGTCGGTAAGGCTGGCGACGAGAATCTCTCCGCCCCAAACGGCGCCGTCGTCGCCCGCTCCCGTGCCGTCGAGCGCGATGCCGATGACGCGCACGTCGGGCGCAATCTTGCCGTGTGCTGCCGCCTCGGCGATGACGCTCGCGATATGGGCGTGGTGGTGCTGCACCTCGACCAGCGGCAGGCCCCGCTCGGCCGCCTCCGTGCGCGCCCACTGGCTGGAGAGGTAGCCGGGATGCCGGTCGCAGGCAAGTGCCGCTGGCGTGAGGTCGAAGAGGCCTTGCATGTGGAGGCGGCACGATTGCCAAGCGTCAAAGGTCTCGGCATTTTCGAGGTCGCCGATATGCTGCGAGATGAGGCACTCAGCACTTCCATCGGCATGCTCGCGCGTGAGGGCAAGCGTTGCCTTCTGCTCGGGCCCGCAGGCGAGGATGAACGGCGCGTCGAGCGCGTCGCCTGTAAGTGCGGGCAGCGCCACGGGGCGCGGCGCGTAGCCGCGGGCGCGACGCACGATCTGCTGCGTCCCGTCTACCACGCGCACCACGGAATCGTCGAAGCGGGCGAGGATGGCTCGGTCGTTGCCCAGAATCGCATCGGCAAGCCCACCCTCGACCAGATGATGCCAGGCGAGCGCGTCGTCGGTCTCGATGGGCTCCTCGCTCACGTTACCGCTGGTCATGACAAGTGTGTGCACGCCACGGTCCGTGCAGGCGGCGAGCAGGAGATGCTGGAGGGGCGTGTAGGGGAGCATGATGCCGAGTTCGGGCAGGTCGCCGGCCACCTGCGGGGCGAGGGCGGCGGCGCTGTTTGAGTCGCCGGTCGGCGCGTTTTCCGTGCGGCGTCGCAGCAGCACGATGGGGCGGATGGTGCCGGAGAGCAGCTCGCGCTCGGCGTCGTCAACATGGCAGAGCGCCTCGGCAGCCGCAAGGTCGCGCACCATGACGGCGAGCGGCTTGTTGCTGCGGCGCTTGCGGCGCCGGAGCTCGGTGACGGCGGCCTCGTCCGCAGCGTTGCACGCGAGGTGGAAGCCGCCGAGTCCCTTGATGGCGACGATGCCGCCTGCAGCGATGAGCTCGGCGCACCGCTCGATGATGCCGTCGCTGGTTGCTAGGTCGGTTCCTATCAGCGCCTCAGCATCGCCGCGCGAGCGCCAGGTGAGGTGCGGTCCGCAGAGAAAGCAGGCGTCGGGTTGTGCGTGGAAGCGCCGGTCAAGTGGGTCGGCGTATTCGGCGGCGCACGCCGGGCACATGGGGAAATCTGCCATCGATGTCTGCGCGCGATCGTAGGGGAGTTGCCGGATGATGGTGTAGCGCGGTCCGCAGTTGGTGCAGTTGATGAAGGGGTAATGGTAGCGCCGGTCGGTGGGGTCAAAGAGCTCGCGCAGGCAGTCAGGGCAGGTGGCGATGTCGGGCGAGATGAGCGTGGTGCGCTCGGTTGCGGCGTCGGAGGCGATGATGCGAAAGGTCTCGACGGCGAGCTTGGCGGAAGGCGCCTCGAGCTCCTCAACGGTGACCTGCTCGACGCGCGCCGCTGCCGGTGCGCTCGAGCTCAGTGCGTGAACAAACGAGCGCAGGGCGTCTTTGGTGCCCTGCGCTTCGATATGCACTCCGTCGCCGGCGTTGAGCACCCAGCCCGAAAGGCCGCGCGCGACCGCCTCGCGGTAGACGAAGGGCCGAAAGCCCACGCCCTGCACGATGCCCGTGATATGAATCCCCAGCGTTTTCATGGCCTGTATTATCGCCGATTCCCCTGTTGCTCATCAACGAGAGTGCAGGCCTTGGCGGCGCTATTCTTCCGAGCGGGTTACGTAGTGGTACGTGTCGCCGTCGGACACGTAGCTCACCTGCGGTGCGTCGGCGCCGAGTGCGTCGGGGATCCACGTTGCCATGTGCTCCATACCCGGCTCCTCCAAGTTGAAGTGGCCGAGCACGATGGCGCACTTGCCGCGGCCGAGCTGGGCGGCATCGCGGATGTACTCGCAGGTCGTGAAGTCGATAAACTCCATGCCGAGCAGGCAATCGGGACCGTCCTCGGCGTCCGTGGCGTTGGCGAGCGCCGTGTCCTGCGGGCCACCCATGACATGCATGGGGATCTGCACGCGGCGCACGCGCGCATCGGGATCACCCACCAGGCGCACGCCCGCAAGGCCGAGCTTGCTTACAATGTCGCGGGCGAGTTCCCGACCGGTAGTCTCGGGAATCTCAAAGTCCATGCTGTGCGCGATGTCGCCCGTGCGCGCGTCAAGCCAGCCCATCTTCCAGGCGAAACCGTAGAAGATGCCGTCCGCCAGCGCGCCGTCTGCGTCCAGCGGCACACCGGAGTGAATGTAGTCGTGGCAGCGCCATACCGCGCCGCCCCAGGCGCCCAGTAGGTCGCGCTTTGCCTGGAACGTGGCGTTGTCCGCGACCACGTCCTGATGGTCCCCGTGGTTCCAAAAGAGCGCCTCGTGGGGGATGATGAGGTTGGCGCCGAGCTCCTGCGCTTGACGGATGACGTCCGCCGTTGCCCAAATGCAGGTAACGATGCCCGTGCATTCCTGGTCGACGTTGCCGTAAAGCACCTGGTCACGCGTCGTGGCGTCCTCGATGGGGCGGTCGCCCATCATGTCGTAGCCGCTGCAATAGTCCTTGATGTGCTGAATCACTTCGCTGATAAGCATGGGGATCCTTTCTAACGAAAGAAGGGGATGAAAACAATTGTCCCTTTGTGAGGCGCCCGGACGCAAGGGGGAGTCCTGCGTCCGGGCGACGGGTCGGTGCGCGCAGCCGTCAACGTATTGTGGGGTCGCGCGTAGCGTTTGTGGCGCGAAATTACGCGCGCTCGCTCACAGGACCGTTCTCGATTTCATCCTTGGTGAAGCCAAAGAGCCACGTGACGATGAACGAAACGGCAAAACCGGCAGCGGCGGCGATGCAGGCAGAGACAAGATTGCCCGTGCTGCCACCCACGAATGTCAAGATGCACAGAACGCTCGAGGGCACGCCTACAACGTAGGCGGTGGTTCCGAGGGCAATGGCGACGGCGCCGGCTACGAAGCTACCCGCCATGCTGCAGGCAAAGAGCTTGGGATAGCGGAAGTCCATGCCGTAGATGAAGGGCTCGCCCACGCCACCGACAAGCTGTGCGACGAGGTAGCCGAAGCAAGCGCTTTTCTCGCTTTCACGTTTGAGCTTAAGGAAAGTCGCGATTTCAGCGCCAAAGGCGGCCCACAGACTAATTTGAATAGCGACAAAGATGAACGTATCGTAGCCTGCCTGCAGGAAGGCGACCTGGGCGATACCCATCAGAGCAACATGCATGCCGGTGATAACCATGGGAAGCCAAAGGGCTGCAAGGATGCCGCCGCCGATGATGGCAAAGATGCCGCCCGAGGTGCCGATGAACTCGAAGACGCCGGAGAGCCCATTGCCCAGCCAACCGCCGATAGGGGCAAGCAGGCACAGTGAGATGGGCAGCGTGATGCCGATGGTCAGGAACGGGACAAAGACCGTAAGCAGCGCATCGGGCAGATGCTTGCGCAGGAAGCGCTCGAGAACATATGCAACGGGGATGGTGAGCAGGATGGGGAGCACCGTTTGAGCGTAGCTGCCGGGCGTGCAGGGGATGCCGAAGACGCTAAACGATGTGCCTTCAGAGGCAAGCGCGGCAAAGTTGGGCTCGATGAGCATGCCGCCCAAGAAGGCGCCGATGACCGGAGTGAGGCCGATCTGTTTGGCGGCGTTGTAGCCAAGATAGATGGGCATGAAGTAGAACGCGGCGTTATAAATCATGTCCATGAAGCGCACGATGTCGCTGTCGGCGGCTAGGACGTTTGTCATCGTGGGCCCGAGGATAACGCCAACAGTCTTGAAGAGGCCGGCAGCAAGCAGCACGGGAATCATCGGGACCATGGAACCGGCGAGATAATTCAGGATTGCCTTGCCAACGCGCGCCGGAGTAAGCGGCTGCTTCTCGATTTCACCGTCGAGGTTCTCGTCGATGGCAGCCTGCTTGGCAAAACCGCCCATGGCACAAATCTCGTCATACACCTTCGGCACGTTCTGGCCGATGATGATCTGGAACTGACCGCCAGACTCCTGAGCGCCCAGCACGCCGTTGATTTTTTTGACGGCGGCGGCATCAGGCACGGTACGGTCCTTCAGCGTGAAGCGCAGGCGCGTCATGCAGTGAGTTACGAAACTGACGTTGCTCTTGCCTCCTACAGCCTCGAGCACGTCTGCTGCAATCTGCTTGTTGTCAGCCACAGCTGCTCCTTTCTCTGTCCGCCCTTGCAGGCGGTGGTCGTTAGGTTTGACGACCGCTGATGTTCCCTATGCCCTGGCCGGCGTGCGCGCCGCACCGACCCCGGATAGTTATCGTTTCGCGTCGAGCGCCGGGAGTATCAAGACTCTCCTGCGCTTGGATGCGAGCAGATACGGTTGATATGGAGGATGAGGTAGAGCTTCTCCTCATCGGTAAGTTGTTGCTGGTACGTGCTGTTCAGCAGTGCAGCGATGGCCTCTACACAGGTGGACGCTTGCGGGTTGTCGGCTGCGGCCAAAGCGTACATGCCTGAGTTCTCGCTTGCGATGGCGTCGCCTGTTGCAACGCGTCGGATGAGGTATTGGACATGCGTGGCAAAGCGCGCGAAGCCAAAGCCCTCGCGGTCGACCGCCGTGCCCATGGTCTCCTCGACAATGCGCGTGATATCTTCCAGCAGACGGTCCTGCGTCTCGGCGGAATCGCTGGATACGGCGCCGGCAGAGCTGTATGCACCGTTGATGAGGCACATGGCAATGCCGGATATCTCGTTACGGGGGAGTGTCACGCCAAAGTTTTGGTTAACGAGCTTTAGAGCCCACTGCGCAATCTTGTATTCCAGGGGATAGTTCTGCTGCAAATCGTAGGAAAGCGGCGTCGAGAGATAGATATGCTCGCGCATGCGCTGCACGGCAAATTGAATGTGGTCGGCAAGTGCTACCTCGATATTGGGCGAGAGCTCATAGGTGAGCATGCCGCGTGCCATGTCGATGATCTGAGCGCTTACCTCCAGATAGGCAAGGTCCAGATCGCGCATGAGCTCGACGTAGCGTGGCTCGACATCGTAGAAGGTATGGTCGACGAGGTCGAGGTCGAGCTCGCTGCCGAGTGTTGCCTGCGCGAGCCCGCGACCGAGCGCCACCACCTGATGGCCAGCGGAGTCCACGCAGAGCACGGCGTTGTTGTTGATGCGCTTAACGACGATCACGGGGCCTCCCCTCGGCATGAAAAAACGGAACAGACATAGTACGCCTCTTAGCGTCCAGTCTGCCCCGTCGCGAATGCGTGGGTTACACCCTGTGCTCCCGCATAGTAGGAGCGTGGGCGCCGGTCTGTCAAGTAAGCTTTATCACCTACCGCTCGGCGGTGAATTCCTACCGCTCATCTTTTGTGGTTCAGAGCCGGATCCTACAATAGAATGCTAATCATATAGATAATCACCTATATAATTTAGGGAAGAAAGATTACCAGGGGAGGGTCCGATGGTTTTTGAGCCGGCAAGCGTGTATCCCATCAGCGCACTTCAGAAAAATCAGCGTGAAGTCCGCGAGGCGGCAAAGAGCAAGCTTCTGCGCATTACGGAAAACGGGGCCTCTGCCTATGTGTTCTGCTCGGAGGAAGTGCTCGAGCAGACCATCGAGCGCGCCGTAGCGGAGGCTCTTTATGAGCGTGAGTGCCTTGAGGCGTACGAGCGCGGGGAAAGCGATATTCGAGAGGGTCGCTATGTGGAGGGTGTCGTCGCCCTGAAGTCCGCTGTTTCCGCGCGCCGTGCGCGAGTTGCCTAATGACGCGCCTGATATTTTCCGATACGTTTGTCGATGCGCTGGCAGACGTCCAGTCGGAGCGCGTTTATCAGCGCATCATTACGCTTGTGTCCTACCTTGAACACATGCCAGAGATGGGTTCTCCCGATGTGCCCGAGGCGGCGCGCCGGCGCTTTGGTGAAGGTGCGCGGAAGCTGGTTGCGAGCCCCTTTGATGTGTTGTACCTATACGATGCCGACCGCGATGAGGTGCATGTTGATGGGTTGGTGCATCAGCGGGCCTTGTGACAAGTAGCCGGTTTCGAATGCGCCCGAACCGTGGGCGGCGCAGCGGAGATGGCGGCCAGTCGCCGAATACGTGCGTGCCGTCCGCCGGTGTTCGCCGTCAGCTTGCGACACAAAGGCAGTAGCTTCGATACAGTTGATTCGCTGTGCAGACAATTCGAGCCAGGAGGTTTTATGGTCAAGCTGGGAGTCTCGGTCTACCCGGAGCAGGAGTCGGCAGAAGAACTCGCTTCGTATCTGGAGCGTGTAGCGGCAGCCGGTTTCAAAAAGGTGTTTACCAGCATGTTCTCGGTCGACGAGGGAGCGGATGCCCTCGTGGAGCGCTTTGGGTCGCTCGCGGCTCGTGTGCACGAGCTTGGTATGGAACTTTCGGTCGACGTGAACCCCATGCTCTTCGACCGCATCGGGGCTGCGGCCGATAACCTCGAGATTTTCCATCGCATGGGCATCGATGTCCTGCGCATGGACATGCCGTTTTTTGATGAGCGCAACGCCGCGCTGATTGAGAATCCCTACGGCATTGGCATCGAGTTCAACGCCATGATGGAAGATCTGCTCTGCCGCTTCATTCCGGCGGAGCTCATGCCCAAGGTTGCGGTGTGCCACAACTTCTATCCGCAGCGTTTCACCGCGGAAAGCGTCGAGGCCTACTGCCAGATGAACGCCTTCTGGAAGGCGCGCGGCGCGCGGGTGGGCGCCTTTGTAAGTAGCCAGAGCGAGGGGGCGCGCGGTCCTTGGCCGGTCCGCGAGGGGCTGCCCACGGTGGAAGGCCACCGCGACATGCCGCTGGAGCTGCAGATTCGCCACATGCTGCTGCTCGGCGATGTGGACGAGATTCTGATCGGCAACGAGCCGGCAACCGACGAGGAGCTCGCCGCAGTGGGCGCTCTTATGCGCAAGATTTCCGGCGAGGATGAGAAGGAGGACAGGGCCGCCGACGACCCGACGCGTCAGTTCGACGGGCTTGCCGCCCTCTTTGGCGCAGGTGAGCGGACGCTTCTCCATATCGACCTCGATGGGGATATCTCTGCCGTCGAGCGCTCGATTGCGCTTGATTACCGTCGCCATAGCGACGGCGGCGATGGCACCGAGTATATGCTGCGTTCTCGTATGACGCGCATGTCCTACCGCGGACAGGCTGTCGAGCCGCGTCCCTGGGCGGAGCCCATGTTCCATCGTGGTGACATCGTGGTAGTGAACGATAACCTCGAGCACTACCGTGCCGAGCTGCAGGTTGTGCTCAAGGACATGCCCAATGACGGGCAGCGCAACCACATCGGCCGTATTGTGCCCGAGGAGCTCTTCCTGCTCGACGTGCTGGGCTCGCGCATCACCTTCCTGCTAGAGGAGGCATAACAAACGCTCGTAGGCTCGCGCGCGAAGCTTACCGTGTTGTTGCGTTGCAAGGCCCGCCCCATCGAGGGCGGGCCTTTTGCCTACTGTGCGACATTCATGTTGACCGCTATGGTCAAATTGGTGCGTGAGGGGGCATTTTGCGGTGCCCGGTTACGATGCTCGGTGCAGCGGATGCCTCTACATGCGTTTGATTTTCAGCACAACGGCGTCAAAGAGTGACGCATGCGCCATCTTTCTCATGAAACGTTGCTCGGAAATGCCCTTTCACGGGGCAATTTGACCAAGTGAGGCTGTACGAACGCAATCGCATCGCGTTGCATCTAAGGTCCGAGGCACGCTTCAGCCCCCAGATTTCACCGTTTTTCACCGACCTACCGTGAGCGGTCGAAAACCTTCCGTGAACGGTTTTATGCCGAAAAGCGTTTTTTCAGGCGCGGTTTCGTTCACGGATTTCTATCTTGTCCGTACAAGCTCTACGCGACAGGCATAATGCAAATCGGAACGAGATTGCGGCCGCGTTTCTCTTACCAAAACAACGTCCTGTTTGAGACCCAATCTATTGAGGGGAGTGGGGTCAATGAAGGTAGATGTGTCTGGTATTATGAAGCGCTTCTCGGGCGCCATGATCCAGCCTGTCATGTTCCTGGCGGTTGCCGGTATCATGCTCGCGCTCGCTGCGATCTTCCGTCTCACCTACATGCCGGCGTTCATAATCGGCATCGGTGACTTTTTGTACAACCTGTTCATGAATGGCTTCATCAACAACTTGGTTGTCATCTTCGTTGTTGGTCTTACCTGTGCGTTCGCTAAAAAGCAAAAGACCGATGCGGTGGTCGTCGCCATCGCGTCGTTCCTTGCCTATCTCTATGCAAATAACTATTGGCTCAACCTTACCGGTGCGCTCGCCGAGCCCATCGATGGCGCGTTCTACGGCACCGGTCAGGCAATGGTCCTTGGCGTCCAGGTCACCGACATGGGCGTGTTCATCTCGATCATCCTCGGTTGCGTCAACGGCTGGATCTTCAATAAGCTCTGCGACGTGAAGTTCCCTGACGCGGTGCGCATCTACGGCGGCACCAAGCTCGCCTTCCTCGTCTGCGCGCTCGTTTCCGCCGCCATCGGCGTGGCAGCCACCTACTTCTGGCCGCCCGTTTCCAACGTCATCTCCATGCTGCAGGGCTTCATGCAGAACGCCGGTTACGCGGGCCTGTTTGTTTACGGCTTCCTGAACCGCATCCTCATCCCGACCGGTCTCCATCACCTCGTCTGGATGCCCTTCAACTACACGAGCGTCGGTGGCGTTGCTGAGATCGCCGGTCAGGCCTACCAGGGCGCTGCGGTCATCTACACGGCTGAGATCGCCAACATCGCAAGCATCACCTCTATCGATCCGTCCGTCCGCTACATCGTCTTCGGCTTCTCCAAGGTCTTCGGCTCCATCGGCTGCGTGCTCGCCTTCATCGCGACCGCCAAGCCCGAGAAGCGCGCTCAGACCCAGGCCCTGCTGATCCCGTCCTGCATCACCGCTGTGGTCGCGGGCATCACCGAGCCGCTTGAGTTCACCTACCTCTTTGTGTCCCCGTTGCTGTTCCTCGTGCACTCGCTGCTCGATGGTATCTTCCAGACGCTCATCATCGCAGTCGGCTACATGGCGCAGGTCGATAACCTCATCAGCCTTATCACGACCGCCATCATCATCCCGTGGGATATGTCTCACTTCTATCTGATCTTCCCGGTCGGCGCCGCTGCCATCGTCATCTGGTTCCTGGCCTTCCGCTTCTTCATCCTTAAGTTCGACCTCAAGACCCCTGGCCGTGAGGACGAGGGTGAGGAGATCGACCTCTCCAAGATGAACCGCAAGGCGTTTGAGGCGCAGAAGGCAGCCGGCGGCGCAGCGGTGGCCGTTGCCGGCGGTGGCACCGCGGTCGTGGACGATGACGCCACCAACGTCCAGCACATCATCGACGGCCTGGGCGGCCCGGACAACATCGTGTCGCTCATGAACTGCTTCACCCGTCTGCGTATCGACCTCAAGGACATGAACCTCATCAACGAGGACGAGGTCAACAAGTTCAAGAACTCCGGCATCGTCCGCGGCAAGAACAACGTCCAGATCATCGTGGGCATGAAGGTCCAGGACGTCTTCGAGAAGGTCATGGTGGCCCTCGGCCGCGATCTCGAGTAGTACATCCCTCTCAGGATGGGGTATCCCGCCCGGCCTAGTATGGGGTCCGGCCGGGCGGGTATTTCCCCAATCATTGGTAACCCGCCGGCGGCAGGAGCCGGCAGATAGAAAAGGAGTAACCATGAACGAAGACAAGAAGTTCCGCATCTGTATCGTCGGCGGCGGCTCCCGCTATACGCCGGGCATCCTGAAGATGCTCGTGGCCGAGAAGGACCGCTTCCCGATCTCGACCATCGTGCTCTACGACAACGAGGCCGAGCGCCAGGAGCGCGTCTGCGGTTACGGCAAGGTGCTGCTGCGCGAGTACTACCCTGAGTGCGAGATCATCCACACCACCGATCCCGAGACCGCCTTCACCGGCATCGACTTCGCGTTCATGCAGATTCGCGCCGGCCGTCTGAAGATGCGCGAGTCCGACGAGAAGATCGCCCTCAAGCACGGCTGCATCGGCCAGGAGACCTGCGGCGCCGGCGGCTTTGCCTACGGTATGCGCTCCGTGCCCGCGGTGTGCGCCATCATCAAGGACATCCGCAAGTACGCTCCCGAGGCTTGGATTCTCAATTACTCCAACCCCGCGGCGATCGTGGCCGAGGCCACCAAGCGCGTCTTCAAGGGCGACTACCGCATCATCAACATCTGCGACATGCCCGTTGGCATCATGGGCATGTACGCCCAGGCCCTCGGCCTCCCGTCGAAGCAGCTTGAGCCCCGTTACTTCGGCCTCAACCACTACGGCTGGTTCACCCACATCTACGACAAGGAGACCGGCGAGGACTATCTGCCCAAGCTGAAGAAGATGTTCGCCACCCCGATGCAGGACGACGAGCACACCGGCCACGAGGTCGACGCCTCCTGGGCCGAGACCTTCCGCTTCATGTCCAAGATGGTGCGTGAGTGCGGCGACAAGTTCATGCCCAACACCTACCTGCAGTACTACCTCTATCCCAAGCACATGGTCTCGATCGAGAACCCCGACTACACCCGTGCCAACGAGGTTATGGACGGCCACGAGAAGCGCACGTTCGAGATGATCGAGGAGGTCATCGCTGCCGATAAGCTCAAGGGCACCAAGTACGAGATGACCGAGGAGGACTTCAACGACGGCCACGCCACCTACATCGTGGACCTCGCCTACGCCATCTCGCACAACACGCAGGACATCTTCCTGTGCATGACCGAGAACCACGGCATCATCTCCAACTTCTCCGAGGGCGCCATGGTCGAGGTGCCGGTCCGCGTGGGTATCAACGGCGTCGAGGCGCTCAACGTGGGCGAGATTCCGACCTTCCAGAAGGGCCTGCTCGAGAACCAGTTTGCCTACGAGAAGCTCACCGTGGACGCTTGCCTCGAGGGCTCCTACGAGAAGGCCTGGAATGCGCTCACGCTCAACCGCTGCGTGAACGACACCGATACCGCCAAGGCCCTGCTCGATGACTACATCGAGGCCAACAAGGCTTACTGGCCCGAGCTCAAGTAAACACCCTTGTGTCGGCGCGGCACCTCCCGCCGCGCCGGCACGGTCTGCGGGGACCGCGATCCCGCATTTCTTGCGACATGCGGTCGGGGGCCAAAAGCCCCCGGCCCTCTTTGGAGTCTTGGGGTTGTCGAACAGGGGCAACCTCAAAAGAACAGGTGGGAGACTGCCATGCCTGGTGTGCTCGTACAGGCGCCGCTCGAATTTCAGGCGCTGAATCTGCCCAAGAAGTGCCTCTGCGTTGCCGAGATGCTCGTGGCCTATCTATGGCCGCTTATCGGTCTTGTGGCGGCTCTTGTTATGTGGCGCCGCAAGAGCGCGCTCATCTGGCGCTTCTGCGCGGTTGCCGGCGCGGTTGCCAGCGTGGTGGTCTATCTGTTTGAGTTTGGCGGGGCGATGCTCGCGGCCTAGTGCCCTCGCCCTGTTTTCTCTCGTCTGAGCCTCCGCTAGGAAAGAGCGCTCAGGCTCTCGCGCTCCATCATGTAGATGAAGCGCTCGAGCGCGCGCTCCACCAAGGCGAGGGATCCTGCGGCAAAGTAGTTTGGCTCGTAGGCGGAGAGCGCGGATTTGTTGCTTTTGATGGCGATGGCGAGGTTGGACGCGCGTGCCACCGGCGTGTTGGCGTCTGCCGTCACGGCTACGGTCTCAAAGCCGCATTGCACGCATTCAAGGGCGTCCTGCCAGCAGGCGAGACCGCTCTCGTTGAAGATGAGGGCGAGGCCCGCGTTGCCGTCTTCAGACTGCTCGAGGCAGGCGCGGGCGATCTGCGGCGTATAGGGCATGGCGGTGAACTCGAGAGCGCCCAGGCGGTAGACGAGCAGACGCCGGCAGATATCGGCGTCGCCCGTACCCTGCAGAAGGACGCGTCCGCCGCGATGGCGCATGAACGCTTGGGCGAGAAGGTCGATGCCGTTGATGTCATCTTCCGTATGCTCGACGACGCGCCGGTTGTTTTTGAGATATTGGCCGAGCTGACCCACCATATCGCTCCAGCTCGCGTAGCCGTAGCGTTTGGCGGCGCGGTAGACGGCTGAGCTCGAGACGCCGAGCTCCTCGGCGATAAGGCCTATGGTTGGCTTCTCGCCCGCGCGCAGATGGTTGCGTACCGCCTGGTAGATGGCGCGATCGGTCGCCTCGATATCTAAGGGATTCTTGTGTCTCATGCGCCTGCCCCCTCGTCTGTGGCGTAGTTGGCGGGCAGCGGTGAGCGGTTGGAGCGATGCGCCGAGTACGCGGAGAGCGCGCTCTCAAAGAGCATGAGCACCTTCACGGGAAACATCTGCGTTAGCGTGCTCGGCGTGCGCGCGAGTTTGATTGCCACGTCGATATAGGGCAGGTCGTCGGGAAAGCCCGCGTCGATGATCGCCACGGTGGTGTAGCCATGCTGCGCCGTGTAGGAGAGAATCCCCTCGTAGGCCGGGCGCACGTTGACGTAGTTTTTGTCTGAGGCGGGGACTTCCTGCAAAAAGAAGAACATGACGCCTGCCTCGGGCGCCAGGGAGTCGAACGTCACGTAGTCGTACGAGGACACCGACGTGAGACGGAACATATTGAGCTTGCGGTTGACGTAGTCGGCAACGATGCCGATGGCGGGGTCGCCTCCCGAGTAGCAGATGTTGCGCTTGCCGCGGCAGCGCTCGAGGCAATCGGCGAGCATGGCGACCGCCAAGTCGAAGTCCCCCTCCGTCACGTGCCGGGGCAGCACGCGCGTGCTGTGGATGTTCGAGCTCGTCTGGTAGGCGTACAGGTAGTCCTTGAAGCCCGAGAACCCGAGTTTTTTCACCGTTTTGATGACGGTGCTTTTAGCGACGTGGCAGGACGCGGCGAGTTCGGTAAGCGAGATCTCCTCGCGGACGGCGTTGCTCGCAAAGAGCTTCTCGATAATCTCGCGCTCGGTATCGGTCAGCTTCTGCATGTGTACCGAGCCTCCGTCCCCTGTGCCTGCTGTCACGCCCTGCCTATCGCTTATCAAGTATAGCCCGAGCGCGTCCGTGACGGCGCGCGGCACTCGGCGCGCGGCGCGCTATGCGAACCAGATGGCGGTGTCCTGCGTGGTCACCGTGCCGTCGGCGTGCTTGTGAAGCTCGCCTGCGCAGGTGTGCTCGGCCACAAGGCACATGGTCACCGGGTCGAAGCCGGCTGCGCGGATCTTGTCGATATCGATGTCGAGCAGCTTCTGGCCAGCTTCGACGCGGTCGCCCTGCGCTACGTGCAGGGTAAAGCCATCACCCTGCATCTCCACGGTATCGATGCCCACGTGGACCATGACGGTGATGCCGTTGTCGCCCGTGATGCCAAAGGCATGGCCGGTGGGAAAGAGCGCGTCAACGCTGCCCGAGACCGGAGCGATCACAGCGCTGTCGGTGGGGACGATGGCAACGCCGTCGCCCATGGTCTTGCTGGCAAACGCTTGGTCGGCGACGGTCGAGATGTCGGCGAGCGTGCCGGCGACGGGGCAGAGCACGCTCGGTGCGGGCGCTTCCGTCTGTGCGGTGGTTTCGGCTTCCTTGTTGAAGAGCTTGGAGAAGAGTCCCATGGTGTTCCCTTTCTAAGGTGCGGGGGTTGAGGCTGGCGCCCCATGCAGAGAGCAGTTGCGCAGGCTCGAGGGTGCGCACGGCGGGGTTCCTCGAGACATGCAAAAACCCCGGTTGGAAAACCGGGTTCTGCGGGAACACGCGAATCTATGCAATTCTTGCGACAGGGATAGTCTAGCTGCATGCTGCGGCGGGGCGCCTTGTGCAGCAGGCGCCGTCCCCCGAGCGGACGAATCTTGTCGGTGGACGGCGCGTGGTGCGGCAGCGTTGCGCAAGATGGGCGTTAGCGCTCGAGACTCTCCTCGGTGGCGGCGCAGGTGAGCTCGCCGTGCTTCACGCCGCGAAGACCCAGAAGCTTGTCTGCCAGCTCGTACACGCGCTCGCCGTGACCCTTCAGGGCGAGGATTTCAAGGCAGTTGTGATGATCGAGGTGCACGTGCATGGTCGAGACGATCTCGTGCGTGTAATCGTGCTGGATGGCGTCGAGCCTGCGCGTGAGGTCGCCGGTGTGATGGTCGTAAATCATCGTGAGCGAGCCTATGACCTCGGCATCGGGCGTGCGCAGCTCGTCTTTGACAAGAGATGCGCGGATAAGGTCGCGGATGGCCTCGGAGCGGTTTGCCGCACCTCCCGAGCGCGCGATCTGCGCATCGAAGGCTGCCAACAGATCGGCGGGAATGGCGATGGAGAAGCGGGCAAGCTCGCCCGCGGCGGGGTGCGCGCCCATGGCTAGACCAGACGCACGGTGCCGACGGAGTTGTGGTCAGCCTCGATGGCGTCCTCGTATCCCTCGAGCGCGGCGCGCGCCTCATCGAGCGCCTTCATGGCGCGGGAGAGCTTGTTCTCGATGCGCTCCATGTCAAAGGCTTCGGTCGCATGGTAGAGGTCATGGCTCCAGCTCCGAGCGAGCTTGATGGTATCGTCCACCTGCTTCACGCTCATGGCGAGCTGGTTCATGTTCATTCCAACGTCATGCATGGGCTGTCTCCTTTGCGGCGCATTCAATCGTGGCGTATGGCGTCAGGTCGTAGCCTGCGCGCCTATGGTCGATTGTACCGTCAGCGGAAATGCAGCGGTGCACAAAAAATGCCCCGGGCAGCTCATGCGAGCGTGCCCGGGGCTGCGTGGTGCGCTGCGGGTCAGGGCGGGGGAGTCGCTGCCCCGCCCTGTTGCAGCGCCTATAGGTAGTTCTCGAGCTCAGCGGCAAGGCGCGCCTTGGGCATAGCGCCCACTGTGCGGCCAACCTCCTGACCGCCCTTGAACACCACGAGCGTGGGGATGGACATGACGCCGAACTTCATGGCGAGGTCCTGATTCTCATCGACGTTGCACTTGGCAACCTTGAGGCGGCCGGCAAGCTCGTCGGCAAGCTCGTCGACAATCGGCGAGAGCGTGCGGCAGGGGCCGCACCACGGAGCCCAGAAGTCGATGAGGACGGGGAGCTCTTCGCTCATGAGTGCGCCAAAGGATTCGGCGGTGACGTTGGTGATATCTGCCATGTTTCCTCCTCGGGGGAGTGCGCGTGGGTTGCGCTTCGGTTGGTTACGTTTGGGGTTATACCCACAAGGCCCGTCGTGTTTCACAAATGATGGCGCATCGCTGTCTTTTTTGTTCATGCTGCGGCTGCGATGGTTGCTCGCTGCACCGGTCTATGCCGCCGCTGCGCTGCTACGCCGGCGCATCCCGGCGTACAATGAGTGGACGGATGTATGCCCGTGGCCGTGGCTACGATCATGAGTAGAGGAGGACCGGTGTCCGTCTCGTCGCGCGACGTGCGCGCCGCCCGTTTGGCGGCGGTGCAGCAGGAATTCGAAGACCTTGCCGCAAGGGGCGTTCGCATAGATGGCGACGGCTTCTCGCCCATCGTGCTCGTCAAGGGTGACCTAAATGAGGCCGAGCAGGCGGGCGGCACGCTTTTGGCGGGGGACGACGGTCGCGCCCTGCGAGCGGCGCTGCTCAGGCTCGGGTACGCGCCTGAGGACTTCTGCGCTCTGTCCGCTGTTGCAGGGGAGGGCGATCCGTCCGTGGTGGATATGCCTGCCGCGGGCGAGCCCCTGGCGCCCGAGCTGTTCCGCGAGGCGCTCGAGGCGCTCGACCCCGAGGCTGTGGTGCTTCTCGATGATGTCGCAGCGGGCGTCATGCGGGAGGCCTATGCAGACGCTTTGTCTCTCATCGAGCAGTTTGAGGTGGCGATGCTTGAGCCGGGACTCGTGGCGCATGTGCTGGGAAGGCGCGTGCTCGCCCTCGGAGGCTTTGAGGCGGCATTACAAGACCCGGCGGCAAAGCAGCGTGTGTGGGCTTATCTCAAGCAGCTCCCGCCCGCGGGCGCCCCGTACTAGGCGTTTTGCCGGAGCGCTCGGTCCTAAACGCCGTAGATATATAAATGAGAGAAAAAAAGAGGCTCCCTTGCGGGAGCCTCTTTGGTGAGCTTGCGCTCGTGCGAAGGCGTCGGCAAGACGCCTCTTCGACGGGTGAGTCGTATAAGGACTAGTCCTCAGCGATCTCGGTGATGGCGCCGGCCGGGCAATTCTCCTGGCAGATGCCGCAGGCGATGCAGGAATCCTCATCAACCACGGTGGCAACGTCCTGGATCTCGAGGACGCCCTGGGGGCAGTCGTCAACGCAGACGCCGCAAGAGATGCACTCGTCGGCAGAAATTACGGGATGGGCCATGGTAGTTTCCTCCTCTAGTAGCGCCCGGCGTCCAGGCGTATGAGCCGGGTCTCGTGGCTTCAATATACCCCGGCATCGTCTATTTGCAAGCCCCTAATGCGACCAATTCATACCGTTCACCGAGTCAGCCATGGTGAACAGTTGTGCACCTCGAGGGCGACTAAAACAACCTGCAGGTGGGCGGACTACAAAATCTTATATGAATTGACTTAGATTTTCTGAAACGTGGCGTATAGGGTAGCGTTAGGCGGGATAAGATAGGAGCGAACGAAAAAGAGCCGTCCTGTCACGCCGACAAGGAATCGGCGGCACGCGGCAGCGACCGGCGGGCGTCCCGCCCCCGGCAAAAGGAGGGACATCCTATGAGCAACAAGATCCTCGGTATCGACCTCGGTACCACCAACTCGGCTATGGCCGTCTTCGAGGGCGGCAACCCCACGATTATCGTCAACGCCGAGGGCGACCGCACCACCCCGTCCGTCGTTGGCTTCCGCGCCGACGGTGACCGCGTGGTGGGCAAGGCCGCTAAGAACCAGGCCGTGACCAACCCCAAGAACACCGTGTTCTCCATCAAGCGCTTCATGGGCCGCAAGTTCTCTGAGGTCTCCTCTGAGATCAAGACCGTGCCCTACGCCGTCAAGGAGGGCCAGGGTGGCCGCGCCGTCGCCTCGATCGACGGCCAGGACTTCACGCCCGAGCAGATCAGCGCCATGATCCTGCAGAAGATGAAGACCGACGCCGAGAAGTACCTCGGCGAGACCGTGACCGACGCCGTCATCACCGTCCCGGCTTACTTCAACGACGCTCAGCGTCAGGCCACCAAGGACGCCGGTAAGATTGCCGGTCTGAACGTCAAGCGTATCGTTAACGAGCCGACCGCTGCCGCCCTTGCTTACGGTCTTGACAAGCAGGGTACCGACCAGCGCATCCTCGTCTTCGACCTTGGCGGCGGCACCTTCGACGTCTCGATCCTCGACCTCGCCGACGGCGTCTTTGAGGTTCTCTCGACCTCCGGCGACAACCACCTGGGCGGCGACGACTGGGACCAGCGCGTCATCGACTGGCTGGCCGACAAGTTCCAGTCCGACAACGGTATCGACCTGCGTCAGGACCCCATGGCCCTGCAGCGCCTGAAGGAGGCCGCCGAGAACGCCAAGAAGGAGCTCTCCGCCGCTCAGCAGGCTACCATCAACCTGCCCTTCATCACCGCTGACGCCACCGGCCCGAAGCACCTCGACTACACGCTTTCCCGCACCGAGTTCGAGCGCATCACCCACGATCTGCTCGAGCGCTGCAAGCAGCCGGTCACCAATGCCCTGCGTGACGCCAACCTGCGTCTGTCCGACCTGACCGAGGTCATCCTCGTCGGCGGCTCCACCCGTATGCCCGCCGTGCAGGACCTCGTCAAGAAGATGACGGGCAAGCAGCCCAACATGTCCGTGAACCCGGACGAGGTCGTGGCCTGCGGCGCTGCCGTTCAGGGCGCCATCCTCGCCGGCGACGGCCCCTCGGACATCCTGCTGCTCGACGTTACCCCGCTGTCGCTTGGCGTTGAGACCATGGGCGGCATCATGACCAAGATGATCGACCGCAACACCACGATCCCGA
>CAUGVQ010000022.1 GCA_959602875.1 uncultured Collinsella sp.
AGAAGTCCACGTCCACGTCGTTATAGACGCACTCGAGGAGCTTCTCCATCTCCTCAGGCGTGGGTTGACGCGGGTTGGAACCAGTGCAGGCGTCGCCAATGGCGTCGACGGCAACGCGGGCACGCTTCTCCTCGAACTCGGCGTAGTCAATCACCGACTCGTCTGCCTTCACGCCGCCGGGGCCGTAGTTCTTGATGCCCTGCGGGATGTCGAGCTTGTCATTGAGGTCGCGGATGCACTGGACAAGGGAGGCCACGAGCTCGTCCTCGGTCTCGCCGGCGAGGTGCAGCACCTCGCGCGCGATGTAGGCGTAGCGGCTTTTGGCGCGCGCATCCTTGGCATTGAACTGGATGACCTTGCCGAGGTACATAGCGTTGGCGCAACCGTGGATGATGTGATCGCCCGTAAAGGCGGCGCCGGTCTTGTGCGCCATGGAGTGCACGATGCCCAGAAGACCGCTCGAAAACGCGATGCCGGCGATGCACTGTGCCTCGTGCATGTGCTGGCGCGCCTCGTGATCACCCTCGTAGGACTTGGGCAGCCACGCGACGATCTCGCGGATGGCATGCAGCGCGTTGGCGTCGGTGAACATGGAGCCCGCGGTGGAGACGTAGGCCTCAATAGCGTGGGTGAGCGCGTCCATGCCGGTATGTGCGCAGAGCTTCTTGGGCATGGTGTAGGTGAGCTCGGGGTCGACGATGGCCACATCGGGCGTGATGTTGAAGTCGGCGAGCGGGTACTTGATGCCCTTCTCGTAATCGGTGATGACGGAGAACGCCGTCACCTCCGTCGCCGTGCCGGAGGTGGAGGCGATGGCGCAGAAACGCGCCTTGGTGCGGAGCTCCGGGAAGCTGAACGGAACGATGGCCTCCTCAAAGGTCTCGTTCGGGTACTCGTAGAAGAGCCACATCGCCTTAGCGGCGTCAATGGGGCTGCCGCCGCCGATGCCGATAATCCAATCGGGCTGGAAGGCCTCCATGGCCTTGGCACCGCGCATCACGGTGTCGACCGACGGGTCGGACTCGACGCCCTCAAAGATCTCGACCTCAAACCCAGCCTCTTTGAGGTCTGCCTCAACGTCCTGCAAAAAGCCGCCGCGGCGCATGGAGCCGCCGCCGGTGACGATCATGGCACGCTTGCCTTTGAGGTTTTTCACCTCATGACGAGCGCCCTCGCCAAAATACAAGTCACGCGGGTTGGTAAAACGTCCCATGGGAACCTCCTTGCCGATGCCCGGCCGAACCGCGGCATCCCTCGTAGCGCGCCGGCCGTCCAAGGGCCGTCGCTGCCGAGCCCCGCACCTGCGCAGGGCTTTTGTTAGGGATTGTACCGTCGGCGCGCCTTCTCTATGCGGTTTTGAAGCTTAAGGTTTGATACGGGTACTATGGATGGCAGCAAATTGATGACGGTAAGGCATTTTGGGGAGGAACCGTGGCCAAACTCAAGCCGGGAGATCGCGTGCTCATCGCCGTGGCGGCGCTCGCCGCAGCGGGCGCCCTCGCCTGGCTTGCCGTAACCGCGCTCGCACCCGCGCCTGCGCAAGATACGCTCACGGTCGTCTGCCAGACACGCGAGGGCTTCTATCGCGCCGACCCTTTGAACGCTGAGGTCACCTATACCGTAGAAACCTCCGAGGGCACCAATGACGTAGCCCTCTCGGGAGGCAAGGTGGATGTTGTGCGGGCGGACTGCAACAACCAGGTCTGTGTTGAACACGACCCCATTGCCTCTGCCGGCGAACAGATCGTGTGTCTGCCCCACGGTATGGTGATTGAAGTCGTAGAGGACGAATCCGACGCCGCCCAACTCATGTAGCAGCACCGTTCCCGTGAACCTTCACGAAGCGCGTACACTGGTGTGGTACGCTATCCGATTCACGGGATCCAAGCCGCGCTGCACCTTGCTGCGTGTCCCGCTAAAACGAATCTGAAGGGAGGCGCCGTGGCGTTCGACCCCATACAAGAAGATTGCCTGCGCCTCACCCTCGAGACGCTTCGCCGTGAGCACATCTATCCGTTGGAAAACGAGGCCGTTGTCCAGCGCTGCATGGACGCCTACCATAGCGACCCCGCACAGCTCATCGTGCACGACCGCGACCGCTCCTTCCATCTGGTTGCCGCGGCGACGGAGGCCGTCGACTACCGCGCTCCCTTTATTGCCGACGACGCGGAGGCCGAGCGCGTAACCGTACAGGCCGAGCACCAGCTCCAAGAGGCCTGCGAGCTCGAACCCGGCAACTGGGACGCAAAGCGCATGCTCGCCGCCCTTAGCGCGGCGTCCAACGACGAGTACGTCGCCTACCTGATCGAGCACCGCCCCGAGGTGGAGCGCGACCTTGCGCGCATGCGCGCCGAGGCGACCGACCCCTACGACCGCGAGTTTGCCCTCGACCTCGGGCAGCGCCCCTACCTGCGCTGGCTCGGAGCGCTTGCCAGCCACGCGCTCATTGCGGGCAAATACCGCCTCGCACTTACCTGTGCCGAGGACTGCCTCAAGGCGGCTCCCGACGACCCGGGTGAGGTGCGCCACACCGCCGAGCTCGCCCTCGCCAAACTCGAGGCAACGCGCGAGGAGCTCGCCCAATTCAGGCGCACGCACGCTGCCGCCTACCTGCCGCCCATACCGTTTAGGCGCCGTCAGGCAAAGCCAGAGCGCACTCTGGATGCATGGTCAATCATCGCCGAGCTCACCTGCGCCTACCACGACCTCGACTTTGCTGGCGCAACAAGGTCGTTGCGCACGCTTATGAAGACGTATCCGCGCAGCGCTCAGCCCCTTTACTACCAAGCAGAGTTTCCCGAGGGCGTCTTTGCGCGCGTGCACGTGCTGCCCGGCAGCGAGGACGAGCTGATCTTGGCGCTCTCGGAGGCCACGCCGCTTCTGCAGGAGGGGCTCGGCGCGCCCGACAACGCCTCGCTCGCCACGTGGATCGCCACTCACCCGCTCGTGCAGGAGGAGCTCTCCTCACTCGACGTGCCAACGCCAGGGGTGGTGCGCCGCGGGCGCCCCGGGGGCGATAACTGATGGACCCGCGCGCCTATCTTAGCGCCTACCTCGAGCGCCGCTATCTTGTCGCACATCCCGACCTCACGCCCGCGGCCCGCGCGCTTGTCCACGACGACATCGCCGCTCGGCCCGAGAAGTACGCAACCGAGCCCCATGCACAGGCGCTGCTTGCCTACATGCAGACGCACGAACGCATGCGAAAGCACATGGCAGATATGGAGGACCTGCCCGACGAGGAGTTTGAGCGCCGGCGCGCCCAGCTCTTTGGCGAGTCGCGCATCGCGTTTGCCCATATTGCCGAGCGCGATCGCCTGTGCATCGACGCGCAGCTCTGCACCATCATGCTCGCCGACGTGCCCCTGGACAGCGCCCTTGCGGACCTCCTCAAGCTCGAGGGCACGGTGCGCGCACACCTTGCCGCTAACGTCCGGGGCTTTGACCTCGAGGCCCCGCACTACTGGTCGGCGGCCTCACTTGAGGAGCTCGGCATGAGCGCTGCGGAGCGCACGGCAAGCGAGCCGGAGGTCGTGGGCTGGCTGCATACGCTCGAGGCGCTCTCGAGCCTTTGCCTTGCAAGCGCGCGCTACCGCGTGGCGCTCTCCTATGCGCGCATGGTGCGCGCGGCAACAGGCTATCCCAACCATGCCGAGGGCACGATCTTGCTCGCCCTCGCCCGCCTTGAGGACGAAGAGGGCTTCTTCTCCTTTGTGCACGAGCTCGAGGGGGCGGGGCCGGCGGCCGATGGCCTTGCGGTTGACGACTCGCCCTGGTACCTCCTTGCGCGCACGATCCTGCTCTACAAGCTCGATAAACAGCGCGCCGCCAAACGTGCGCTGCGCGATTTTGCCGCACGCTGCGACGGTGGGGCGTTCTTTTTGCTCAACCCCACCTACCTCGACCCGTACCTGCCCGTGCGCCCCGCGCCCACCACTTCGTGGGACCTCACTCACCAAGCCGTTTGGGAGGCAGATGGCATCATCGCGGACACGCCGGATTTTGCCGCGTGGGCAGAGGGCGTCGAGGGCATCTTTGACAGCTCGGAGTCCTTCGCCGCACGCAACGGCTTCTAGTGCAACCTCGTCCGTCGCACACCGCGGCCCCACCTCATGCGGCGCGATGCCCCGGTCCTCGCGCAGAGAAGCCCTGCTTTGGGCTATAGTGAATGGGTTACCGACACTGATTTGCAACCGAGGAGCACGATGGCGAACTTCTCCCTTACCAACAAAGTGACCGTCCACTACACCGGGCGGTTTGAGGACGGCGGGGTCTTTGACACCACCGAGGGCCGCACGCCGCTCACCTATATCGAAGGCGCCCACGAGGTCGTCCCCGGCTTTGAGGCTGCCGTCGCCGGCATGATGCCCGGCGAGAAGAAGACAGTCACGCTTGAGCCGCGCGAGGCCTACGGAGAGCGTCGGCCTGAGCTCCTCTACACCATGCCGACGGTCGAGATTCCCAACTACGATGACCTTGTGGTGGGCCAGCTCATCTACCTCATGAACGGCGAAGGCGAGCAGCGGCTTGCCCGCGTCGTGCGCGTTCAGGATGACGGCGAGACCGTGTTTGACTTCAACCACCCCATGGCCGGCTGCAAGCTCATCTTTGACCTCGAGCTCATCTCGCGCGAGCCCGTTGACGGAAAGGACGACCCCCATGCATAAGCCCCAGACGGGCATTGCCTGCCCAGGATGTCCCCATCGTGCGGCCTTTGTTGTGGTGAAAGACGCCGTTGGCCGCGGGCGGGGGCGCGTGTTCTGTGGAGACGCCGGTTGCGCCGCCGTGGGTCCTCTGCACCCGGCTGCAACCACCTGCCCCGGGGGCGAGGCGGCGCTGCTTCCCCGCTACCGCCAGCAGGTTCCCACTGGCGACGAAGATACGCCCGCTCGCGTTTGCGCGCACTTTGTGACCGACCGCGCGCTTTTGACAGACGACGCCGCCACGTCGCTCGATCATTTGGCTCGTGAGGGCGAGACGGTACTGCTTGCGGTGCTCGCCTCGAGCAAGGCCTCGCTTGCCGAGGGCGCGCTCGCCACCCTCGCCGACCGCGCCCGCTCACTCGGCTGCACCGACGTGCGTGCGCTCGATCCCTTTGACACGCTTGCGAGCTCGGGCGCTGTGTTTGAGGCGCTCGATACGCCCGGCGTGCATGCCCTCATCTTCGCCTCGCCCTGCGCCCAGCTCATGCGCGACGCCTTTGAGCCCGCCGAGGTGAACACCTTTGCCTGCATGGGTTGCCAACGCTGCAACCAGATAACCGGATGCCCGGCGCTCTCGTTCACGCCGCCTACCTGCACCATCGATGCAGACGCTTGCGCCGGCTGCGACCTCTGCGCCGATTACTGCCGCACGCACACCATCCTCTCGGCACGCCAGCGGCTCTCCCCCGCCGAGCGCCATGCGGCCCGCATCGCCGCCGCCCTCGGTGAGGCGAACGCGTAGGTTCGATCGCCGCGCTTGCCCTGTTCGCACGCTCTGGTATACTCAGATTTCCTGTCCCCATCGTCTAGCGGCCTAGGACGCCACCCTTTCAAGGTGGATATCGCGGGTTCGAATCCCGCTGGGGGCACCCTCGACGTTCAGCGCCCGGTCGCCTTCTTGGTGAGCGGGCGCTTTGCTATCTGCATCGCATAGCGGACAGTCGGTAGACAAGCGCGTAAGATAAAGCTGTCTAGCGGAAACGGTGCCGCAATGCGCTGCGCGACCTCGGTGCAACCGTATCTTGCTGGGACGGAGGTTTGATATGGGTAATCTGCCAATCATCGGGACCGTATTAGGCACGGCAGCGGCGCTCGCGATAGTTGCCGGAGCGGTGTATCTCTTGCATGACCGACTCGATCACGGCAGGCGGCCGCGGGTGTTTGTCGCCACGTTCATCGCCGTCGCCCTCATCTGCTTTGCCAAGCAGCTCCTGTTTGAGACCGATGCCGCCGGCGCCAGCCTCCTCTCCTCGTTTGCCACCTCGGCAACCGCCGCGCTCACCTCGCTCGGCATGGCGGGGGCGGCGTTTCTGGGCGGAAACGGCTTTGCCCTCTTTCCCGATGCGGCAGGGGACGCCGCTGGCCTCGCCTGGATTGCCGCCAACCCGGGGCATTTTGCCTTGCACGCCCTTTTTGAGCTCGGCAACCTCCTGTCGCTCGCCCTTACCGCGGAATTCGCGCTCACGCTGTTCACCGGCTTCTCGACGCACCTGAGCCTTACGCAGGGGCACTTTGGAGACGTCCTCATCGTGCACGCGAGTGAACCCATGGCGGTACATGCCGAACGCTTTATCAACGGCGCTAGCGAGAGCGCAACGTCCGTCCCGCCCGCCATCATCTTCCGCTTAAGCGGGGACGACTCCTCCCACGCGACCTGGCGCATCTCCGCCGCTGGCCATACCGAGGCAACTGATCGCGAGCGCGCCTTGCAAGAACTCGCCTCCATCGCACGTCATCTTGGTAAAGCGCCCGGCAAGACGCAGAAGCGCGGGCGTGAGCGGTCGATATACATCGCCGTTTTTCGCAATGGACGCGTCACCGTTGCGCTCTATCGTCCCGACCGTGCCGCCTCTTGGCGCGACGAGGACTGGGAGCGCGCCCTTGACGGCGCGGAACCCGCGAGCGATGCGCCCAGCAGTCCGAGCGGCATCGACAACCCCTCTGACCTCTATTCCTATAGCGTCGAGGAAATCAGGGTGCGACAGCTCGTCCGCCAGCTCCTGCCACCGCAGGGCGCCGATATTGGCATCGGCACTCGCCCTCTCACGGCTATGGTCATGGGCAACGATGTCGAGCGCATGGTGCTCACCATCGTCTATCTGGTACGCAACGGTCAGGCGCTTTTGGTGGGCGACGACCTCACCGCACAACCCCGTCAGCCCCATATCACCATCGCGAGCGCCAAGGCTGGCCGCATCGAGCGCCGCCTCAGGCGCGCGTACCCCGCGCTCTTCCCCGATAGCCTTGATGCTGCCACCGTCTCGAGCGAATCCACTGAACGACTGGCGCGCCTCACGCCACCAGCCACGCTTGCGTTCTTCTCCAGCAAGCTCGACATGATCGAGCAGACACCGCTTGATGCCGACGGCGTCACACTGGTGATCAACACCGAGCCGGACGAAGGGCGCGCACCCTCGCAGCGCGAGGTCTGGCACCGCACGCTCGAGCGGCGCTGCCCGGCCATAAGACCGGTATACGTGCAGTTTGACGAGTCGGAACGCCCCGGCTTTGTGTGGGAGAACAGCTACGGCGGGCGCGAGCGCGCGCATGCCGAGGACCTCAAGCGTGTTCTCATCTACGGAAGCACCGCCGACTGCATGCAATCGAGTCTGGTGCTCCACCGCTCCATCGACCGCCGTGCCATGATGGTGAACCTCCGTTACGCGGATAGCTCCGCTAAGCCCGATCTGTTCGACGACGCCGCCAACGAGCCTTATCTTTCGCGCGCGCAAGACGCCTGGGACGACCCCGCGCTCACCCTCTACGACCGCGAATCGAGCCGTGCCACCGCCGACTTCATTGGTGCGGAGCGCCTATTCTGGAACGAGCAGGCACATGCTCTTGCCGCCCGCAGCGGGCGTGACGTGCTCACCGACGAGGACCGTGCCGTCCTGCGGGACCTCGTTGGCCAGCTCGAGCATCTTCGTTGGAACGCATACATGGTGACCTCGGGCTACATCACGCGGTCGTGGGACGACCTGGCTCAAGACTTTGCGACGGCGTACCGCGCCTACCTCCACGAGGGCGGCGACCCGAACGACGGTGGCGCTGTCAAATCGCTGGTAAAGAGCACGATTCGCGATAAGCACCTCAAACGCCACGTCGCCCTTGTCGATTGGGAGTTCCTGCCGCTTGTAGACAAGGCGATAGCAAGCATCGCCGACACGTCGGAGAGCGAACGTGTCCTCTCGCAGGCAGGCGTCCTCACGTGGGTTCGGTCTCGCTGCAATCAGCAGTCGGACCGCAACATCGCGGACCAGTTCATCACCGTGGACTAGCGCGCTCCTCTCGCGCTTATGCCCCTGCAAGACCGATGTCGGCAGAAGGTTCTGCCGCATCACCGTGGACAGCGCCTGAGGCGGAGCCCTCCGCCACAGGTCCTTCTACCACAAGTCCGGTTGCTTGAACGCGCGCCGCCTTCGTGTGAGGCGCTGCGATACCGAGCACACTGGCAACCTCGGCGTCGGGGATAAACTCGAGCAGGTCCCCCGGCTGGCAGCGAAGCACCTCGCAAATTGCCTCGAGCGTCGAGAACCGGATTGCGTTGATCTTTCCCGTCTTGATACGTGATATGTTCACGGGCGATATCCCGATGCGTTCCGCGAGCTCTTTAGACGACACTTTGCGGTCTGCGAGCATGCGATCGAGTCTCATAACAATCATGGTTGTCCCCTACAGTAAGGTGTCGTCCTGCCGCTGCAGAATCTGTCCGTACGTAATGATAGGCGCAAAGGTAAGAATCAAGATACCCAATACACCGATGGCAAAATTCTGAGCCCGCGGTATGGCGCCCATTGCTATCAGAAGACCCAAATCGAATTGCCCGTAATTTAGCGTGATATACAATCCACCAGCTACAGGGGGCACAATCGCCACCAGAAGGCAGATGATGCCGACGAGCCTCAGCCTTCGCGCCGCCTTGTTCTCAAACGGTCTACCAGTGCGAGAAATGTCCTTAAACAGGAGAGCTGCGATAATCAATCCAGCCGTTGCGAGCAAAGCCTCTAGCGAGTCGGGGATATGGAGGGCACCAACGAGAAGCCCGTTCGTATCCCATATCTCAATCACAGGAGAGGCGATAAAGATGACGCGGTTTCCGCCCGTCGTCCCATCGAGTGAAACACCTGAAGAGGTCAACAATGCCTGCGCCATCTTCACAACCGGCAGCAGGACTCTCATGCAGCAGATAACTGCCCCTGCTGTGCATACCACAGCTGCAATACGCGAGGCCTGACGAATGCGCACAAGCACGCGTTTGCGCACCTCTTCCTCAACATGCATGGTCCCGAATAGGTTGCTCGTCGTCATGACTCCTCCTTCCGCCCATGTTCAGATTTGATTATAGCAACTATTTAATGTTTTTCATTATTTATTTTCATATTCTATCTAACATAAATAATCCCACTGGCGAACACCACGAGCCAACCGCATTCACTTTTGCCAAGATGGCCAACCCCAACATCGAAGAGACGCGCCATGCTTGGTGCTGTGGGCAAGACCTCGCGCGCATAAGGAAACGGCCGCCTCTTTCAAGGCGGCCGTTCGATACGGAATAAGCTCAACCCCGGCAACGCTTGCAGCGCACCGCTCCCGGACAGAGTCCCTAGTTCTTGAGCGAGTTCAGCGGAGCCGGGAAGCGGCCACCACGATGGGCAAACACGGTGCCCGCATGGCTGTTGACCGGCATGATGGGTGCGCGCCCAAAGAGGCCGCCGTACTCAACGGACTCGCCCACACCCTTGCCGATTGCCGGGATGATGCGCACCGCGGTGGTCTTGTTGTTGATGACACCAATTGCCATCTCGTCGGCGATGATGCCGGCGATGGTCTCCACGCTCGTGTCGCCGGGGATGGCGATCATGTCGAGGCCAACCGAGCAGACGCAGGTCATGGCCTCGAGCTTCTCGAGCGTGAGCGCACCGGCCTCGGCAGCGGCGATCATGCCAGCATCCTCAGACACGGGAATGAAGGCACCCGAAAGACCGCCGACGCTCGAGGTGGCCATAACGCCGCCCTTCTTAACGCAGTCATTCAAGAGGGCAAGCGCCGCCGTGGTGCCCGGGCCGCCGCAGGTACCGACACCGATGATCTCCAAGATGCGCGCGACCGAGTCGCCGATGGCAGGCGTGGGCGCAAGCGACAGGTCGACGATGCCCTTCTCCACGCCCAGACGGCGCGCGGCCTCGCGGCTCATAAGCTCGCCCGCGCGGGTGATCTTGAACGCGGTCTGCTTGATCTTCTCGGCGACCTCCATCATGCTCGCGCTCTCGGGAAGCTCCTCGAGCGCGGCAGCCATGACACCGGGGCCGGAAACGCCCACGTTGATGACCGCGTCGGCCTCGCCGGAACCGTGCACGGCGCCCGCCATGAAGGGCGAGTCCTCCACCATGTTGGCAAAGACCACAAACTTGGAGGCGCCAACGGACTCGGCATCGGCGGTGAGCTCGGCGGAGCGGCGGACGATCTCGGCGACCTTGAGCACCGCGTCCATGTTGATGCCCGCGCGCAGGCTCGCCACGTTCACGCTCGAGCAGACGCGGCTCGTGGCCGCAAGCGCCTCGGGGATGCAGTTCATGAGGCGACGGTCGGCGTCGCCGATACCCTTGTGCACGAGCGCGGAGTAGCCGCCGAGGTAGTCGATGCCGAGGGTCTCAGCCGCACGGTCAAGCGCATGCGCAAGCGGCGTCAGGTCCTCGTCCTTGCACGCCGCAGCGATCTGGGCGACGGGGGTGACCGACACGCGCTTGTTCACGATGGGGATGCCGTACTCGTGCTGGAGGTCCTCCGCCGTCTCAACTAGGTGCTCGGCCGTCGACGTCACGTGGTCGTAGACCTTGGTGGCCATGCGCTCGAGGTTCTCGTCGGCGCAGCCCATGAGCGAGATGCCCATGGTGATGGTGCGGATGTCGAGGTTCTGCTCGGCAACCATGCCACGGGTCTCGGCGATCTCTTGCGGGGTGATAGCCATGATGCGGCTCGCTTTCGCTCGCGATTTATAATCGGGGTTATTGTACCGTGGCAACCTCAGGGAGGTAGTGCGTTTCATGCCGCTTCACAAGCAGAACGAGACACAAGGGGCCAACGCCGCTCCGCGCCCCGAGGCTACCCTCATCACCACCGACTGGAACGAGGAGTGGAAGGCGCTTCAAACGATGCGACGCTCCCCCGACGACCCGAGCTGGTGGGACGGCCGTGCAAAGCACTTCCGCCCGCGTGAGACGCACCCCTACGCCCGGGATTTCCTCGCCCTCGCCGCGCTTCGCCCCGGCGAGCGCGTGCTCGACATGGGCTGCGGCGGCGGCACGCTCGCCATCCCGCTCGCTCAGGCGGGGCATCCCGTTGTTGCCTGCGACTTCTCGCGCGCCATGCTCGACGCCCTTGCCGAGGGCTGCGCCTACTACGGGGTGGGAGACCTTGTGGAGGAGCATCTCATCGCCTGGGACGAGGACTGGCAGGCGGCGGGCATCGCGCCAAAGTCGGTCGATGTGGCTTTTGCGAGCCGCTCTATCGCCACGCGCGATCTTGCTGATGCGCTCACCAAGCTCGACCGGGTCGCGCGACGTCGCTGCTGCATCACACTCGTGACCGGTGCGAGCCCGCGCGTCGACACCACCATCATGGCCGCGATTGGCGCCTCGGTGACCGAGAGCCGCGACTACGTCTACGCCTTCAACATCCTCGTGGGCCTCGGCCGCTATCCCGAGGTGCACTACATCACCTCGCCAAGACGCGACACCTTCGACTCTCTTGAAGACGGTGTGCAAGATTTCTCGCGCATGCTCGAGGGAGGAAACGAGGAGCGCGTCGACGAGCTCAGGAGCTACCTGGCCGCGCACATGGTCGAGAACCCAAACGCAGGCAAGCCCGGCCAAAAGGGCAAGCCGCAGGGCCGCTTCATGCTCGACCATGAGCGCATCATGCGCTGGGCGTTTATCGCTTGGGACACGTCCGCATCGTGACGCGATGCTCCCGCCGTTTGCGGGGTACCATCGGATACGTAGCACAAGAGAGGGGAGTCTCCATGAACGCAACCGAGATCGCGCAGATGCCCAAGCTGGGATTTGGGCTCATGCGTCTACCCGAGAAGGACGGCGCCATCGATATCGAAACCGTCAAGGGCATGGTCGATGCCTCCATTGCCGCGGGCTTCAACTACTTCGACACCGCCTACGTCTACCATAGCGGCACGTCCGAGAACGCCGTCAAGCAGGTGCTCGTGGAGCGCTACCCGCGCGACGCCTTTATGCTTGCAACCAAGCTCCCCGCTTGGGCAATGGAGAGCGCCGAGGACCGTGACCGCATCTTTAACGAGCAGCTCGAGCGCACCGGTGCCGGGTACTTTGACTTCTATCTGCTCCATAGTGTGGAAAACGGCAAGAACTACGACACGTACGAGCGCTTTGACTGCTTTACCTGGGCACTCGAGAAGAAGGCCGCCGGCCTCATCCGTCACTTTGGCTTCTCGTTCCACGGCACGCCCGAGCTGCTCGAGGAGGTGCTCGACCGTCACCCCGAGGTGGAGTTCGTCCAGATTCAGCTGAATTACGCCGACTGGGAGAACCCGCTCGTTCAGTCGAGGCGCCTGTACGAGATCCTGCGCGAGCGGCAGATTCCCATCATCGTGATGGAACCCGTCAAGGGTGGCAAGCTCGCCGACATCGACCCCGAGCTTGCCTCCATGCTCGATGCCGCGCGTCCCGGCGCGTCGCCCGCCTCATGGGCGCTGCGCTACGTGGGCTCGCTTGACGGCGTCATGACCATTCTGTCGGGCATGTCGACGCCCGAGCAGATGACGGAGAACATCGAGACCTTCTCGCACTTCGCGGAACTCACCGCAGACGAGCGAGCCGTTCTTGCCGAGGTCGTCAAGAAGATGCTCGATATGCCCCAGGTCGCCTGCACGGCGTGCCGCTACTGCACCGATGGCTGCCCGCAGCACATCAACATCCCCGAGGTGTTCCGCGCCCTCAACATCGCGCGGCGCTACCCCAAGGACAGCAGCCCTAAGAGCCTTTATCAGCGCATCGTCGACGCAGGAAGCGGGCGCGCGAGCGACTGCATCGTCTGCGGCCAGTGCGAGGGCGTCTGCCCGCAGCACCTCCCCATCATCGAGCTTCTGCAAGAGGCGGCGGAGCGTTTTGATTCCTAGGAGCGTTTCGATCCTTAGGAGCACCTGACTGACAGACGAGGTGCCTAAAACCGTTTGGGAGTACACCGTGGCCGAAGCCAAGCACGCAAAGAAGACCGCTCCGCACCGCGCTGCGGCGCCGCGGGGCGCGCACGCGCCCATCAATGCCGCCGAAGCCGCCCACCGCGCCGCGCGCACCGTCGATCCGAGAGAGCGTACGCGCCAGCGCCAGGCTGCCGCCGGCGTCGGTCGTGCACGGGCTGAAGAACTAGGGCGCGCGAAGTCGAACGGTCATGCCGCCGCGATAGCGGGCGCGGTCATAGGCATCGCGCTCGCCTGCGCGCTCATCTGGTTTGTGGGCGGCGCGGTCCTGCGCGCCTTCATGGCGGAGCCCACCGCAGACGAGATCGTCGCGGCGGACGAGGCCGCAGCTGCAGACGAAGCCGATACCACAACATCCGCCACCACCGACGCTTCGGGGACGCTCGATGTTATCGGCTTCACCTACTCGTTTGAGCTGACACCCGAGGGCGACTATGCCCTCGCCCGGCAAAACATCGGCTCTAGCGCCGATCCGCTGACGGTCTTTCTCGTGACCGGAAAACCGGTGGGCATGGCCACCTATAACGGCGTCATCTACGTCGTATCCAACCTCGATGGCAGCTTCTACCTGCAAAGCTTCATCCCCGGTGACGGATCCGTCCCCTCTGAGCCAACGCAGGAGGAAGGCACCGTCACCGGGATAGAGCTCCAGGACTCCGAGCTTCGCCTCACCGAGGAGGGCGGACGCATCTACACCCTAGAACTCGGCGCCTAGGGCAATCAGCTGCAGCCGGTCGTGGTCCCGCAGTCCATGCAGACCTTGCAGGTCCCGTTCTGCACCATACGAGAGCTGCCGCAGTTAGGGCAGACGCTGCCGTCGTAGAGGCGCTCGCCGTGAATCGCCGTGTCGTGCACCGCCTCGCTCACAAATGCCGCCGTGAAGAAGTCCTTGGTATCGACCTGGCCGGTCTCCTCCTCGAGCTCCTGCTCCTTAACGGCCGTAAGGCGGCTCAGCTCCTCCTCCGTCGCAACGGGCTCCTCGTCAAAGGCGGGCTCCACGGCAACGGGCGCGGTCGCTGGCGCCGGCGTGGCTCCGGCAATCTGCCCCCAACCCTCAGGCTTTACCTGCACACGCGAGTAATCGCCAAGCTCGATATCGATCACCTTGGAGATGAGGTCTGAGATGGACGTCACGTACTTGATGTTGGGATGGCTCTGAACAAAGCCGTAGGGCTCGTACATCTGACCGCGGAGCATCTTGGAGATGCGCTCGGCAGGAATGCCGTACTGGAGCATGACCGAGATGGTCTTGGAGAGCGAGTTCAGCAGGCCCATGATGGTAGTGCCCTCGCGGTCGGTCGTCACAAAGAGCTCGGCAATCTCGCCGTCCTCGTTGCGGTTGACCGTGGTGTAGATCTTGACGCCGTCAATCTGTGCCAGATGGGTATGGCCGTTGCGGATACCGATGATGCGACGGCGCTCCGCGGCGCGTGCCGGGGCATCGCGCACGATCTGCTCCTTTGCCGAGCGCGCATAGGCGAGGAGATCCGCATAGGAGAGGTCGCCGAGGTCGCGGTCGGCATCGTCGTCCACCAGCGAGTTGTTGAGCGGCTGGGCGTTCTTGGACCCATCGCGGTAGAGCGTGATGCCTTTGCACCCCGTCTGCCACGAGAGCATGATGACGTCCTTGAAGTCGTCGACCGTGGCGGAATGGGGCAGGTTCACCGTCTTGGAAATGGCGCCCGAGACAAGCGGCGTGAGCGCAGCGACCATAAGGACGTGGCCCCTGGGATCGATATAGCGCTCGCCGGTGCCGCAGGTGTTGGCGGTATCGAAGATGGGTAGATGCTCGGGCTTGAGGTGCGGCGCGCCCTCGATCTTGCCGTCGACGATCATGCCGTCATCGTCAGTCGCCTGGACGTAGGAGAGAATGTCCGCCACCTCCTCGTCGGAATACCCCAAGTGTGCCAGGGCATCGCCGATGACGGGGTTCGCAAGCGTCATGAAGCCGCCGCCGGAGAGCTTCTTGTACATCATGTGGCTGAAGAACGGCTCGATGGAGGTGGCGCCGCAGTCCATGGCAAACGAGATGGTGCCCGTAGGCGCCAGTACGCTCACCTGCGCGTTGCGATACCCGTAACGCTCGCCGAGCTCCTCGGCAAACGTCCAACTCTCGATGAGCGCCTGCGCGAGCTCGCCCTCCCCCGCTTGAACGAGCAGGTCGAAGTCGACGACGGGCGGCTCGATGGTGAGCTCCTCGAACGGGTCGTTTCTGGCGCCCGCCACACGCGCGTGGTTGCGGATGACGCGCATCATATGGTGCTTGTTGATATCGAAGCAGTCAAACGGCCCCACCTTGCGCGCCATGATCGCCGATGCCGCATAGCTGCGGCCGGTAAGCGTTCCCACGAGCGCGGAGGCGAGGGCGCGCGCCTCGGGCGAATCGTAGGGCATGCCCTTTGCCATGAGCAGGCTCGCGAGGTTGGAGATGCCAAGGCCCGTCGCGCGGAACCGGTAGGTCTTGCGCGCGATGTCCTTTGTGGGGAACTGCCCCCACGCGATGGAGGCCTCGAGCGCCAGCTGGATAAGGTCGATGGCATGCTCGTAGCCCTCGACGTCAAAGGTGCCCGTCGCAGGGTCGAAGAAGCGGTAGACGTTAATGGAGGCGAGATTGCAGCTCGAGTCATCGAGGAACGCGTACTCGCCGCACGGGTTTGTCGAGTTCAGCCGGTTATAGCTCGCCCCCACAACACCGTCCTCGCCGCCCGGGCAGGTGTGCCACTCGTTAAAGGTGTCCGAGAACTGCGGCGCCGGGTCGGCGCAGCGCCAGGCGCACTCGTTGAACTCGTCCCAGATGTGCGCGACCGACACCTCGCGGTCGAGGGCGCGGTCCACGCGGCCGCGCAGCAGGTAGGTGGCATCCGGATCCTCGTCGAGCGCGGCGACCTTTGCCATGAACTCGTTGTCGATACGCAGGGAGTTGTTGGAGTTCTGGCCGGACACGGTGGCGTAGGCCTCACCGTTAATGTCTCCGTCGTAGCCCATCTTCATGAGGGCGAGGGCCTTGTCCTCCTCTTTGGCTTTCCACGTGATGAACTTCTCGATATCGGGGTGATCGATATCAAGGCAGACCATCTTGGCGGCACGGCGCGTGGTGCCGCCGCTCTTGATGGCGTCCGCATTACGGTCGAGGCCGCGCAAAAAGCTCATGACACCACTCGACACGCCGCCGCCCGAGAGGCGCTCGCCCTCGGCGCGCAACGCGCTGAAGTTGGAGCCCGTACCCGAGCCGCCCTTAAAGAGCTTGGTCTCGGTCACAAACTCATCGGAGATGGAGTGCTCGCCGAGCAGCTTGTCCTCGACGCTCACGATAAAGCACGCAGATGCCTGTGTGCGCGTGTACTGGTCCAGCGCCTCGACCACCTCACCGGTGGTGGGCTCGACATAGTACATGCCCTGCGGCTCGCCGGCGATACCATACGCGCGTTTGAGGCCGGTGTTGAACCACTGCGGCGAGTTGGGGGCGAACCTCTGGTCCAAGATCATGTAGACGAGCTCGTCGTAGAGAATCTGCGCCTCGTCGCCCTCGTCCACAAGGCCCTCGTCCACCAATGCCGCCACCCAAAAATCGACCATGCGATGCGCCACCTGGCGCATGGAGGTCTCGCTGCCGCCACCGGGCACCCCCGCGCGGCGGAAGTACTTAGATGCGATGATGTCGACGGCGTTTTGCGAGTAGTTTGCCGGAAACTCGAGCCCCTCCATGTCGCAGAGGGTCTTGCCCGTCTTGTAGTCGGCAAGGTGCACCGACCGCTCCGACCACTCGAACAGGTCGTACACCGTCTTCCCCGCGTTCTTGGGTGCATCCAGCGCTTGTGTGAAGCGCCTCACGATAAGCTCATCAACGGTCGTAGCCATGGTCCCTCGCTCTCTCACCGGCCCGGGCCCCGCCCCGCGCTCCCGGATGCTTGCGAACAGTATGGCGGCCCGTGCGGACAGAGAAATGACGCGCACTAAACGTCCGCGATAGAGCCAGCCGATAAAAGTCTAGCAACTTGAACGTCAATATACATACAAGATGTAGGGTATTAGGCGAATGGACTCACTATATATAGTCTCTCTTAGGTATCTTTTCTCGACCTGCACTCCTGCGCGTCGCCTCAACGGCCCCTTCAACATCTCGCTCGCCGCTCACCGAAAAACGGCGCCCGCCGAACCTGTACGTGCGACGGGCGCTACAACATGTAGTGTGCCGTATTGTTGTCCTTCATCTTTTACGCGAAGCGTCGCCTGATTTTGTTGCGCGCCCTTCGCCAGCGCGCAAGCAATCCCCTACTCGACGTCGAAGAGGTAGTCGAGATCGGCCTCCCAGCTTTCCTCGTCGATCTTCCACGCGCCATCGACGTTGCGCAGGACAAGGTCCATCGCATAGCCATCGTTTAGGGGTGCGCGACGCGCAGCCTCCATGAACATGATGCCCACGCGCTCGATGTCCTCCTCATAGCTCGAGACCGCGTACTCCTCGGAGCTCTTGTAGACATCCATCAGCGTATTGAACTCGTCGATAACCGAAAAGACGTCGCGGCAGGTCACGGTCGCGCGCACAAGCGCGGCATCGTTCTCGTAGTTCGCATAGACGTCGTTGATGGTGTAGCTCATATCCTCCAGCATGACACGGGCGTACTCCTCCGCGTCGACGCCGCAGTCAGAGAGGGTGAAGATCTCCATCTGGTCGGCAAAGCCCTCCGACACCAGCGCTGCGATGAGCGAGGTCTCCACCGGATCTGCCGCGACAAGTGCCGCCAAGCGCTCGTCGGCAACGTCGTAGATGGCGCGCTCCTGTTCGTCGAGCTCCTCGGGTGAAACGGCCCCGCTATAGGTGAGGTCCTCGCCCTCGTTGAGGTAGTTCTCGATGTCCTCGGCATCCTCGTCAAAGAGGTCGTCGGCAAAATCATCGTCAAACGTGTCGTGATCAAGCGGGTCAATCCCCTCAAACACCGGGTCATCTCCCCGGGCAGGCTCCGCCGGCTTCAAGAGGTGCGGCCCTACAAAGGCAATCGCAACGGCGAGCACCACGGCAGCGACTCCAAGGGCCACCACGACACCCATCCCAATGCCGCGCCGGCCCGTGGCGGACGCCGCGCTCTCCCCATACGAGGGATCCACCGGACCGTTCCACGGGTTGACCTCAGGTTCCTTCCCATAGTCGGAGTCCACCGGGCCGTTCCACGGGTTGACCTCGGGCTCCTTTGGGGTGGCGGGAGCTGCCTGCGCGCTGTGGTCGGGTACCTCGGCCGCAGGCGAAGACGCCTCGGACCCAGAGCCCTCCGCAAAGCGCTCAGCCGCTTCGGGGACGGCTGGAGTCTCGTCTGCCGCAGACGGCTCCTCCTCTGCCGGAGCACCCGGGAACACCTCGAGCTCGTTTACCGTCTCGTTTGTCTTATCGTTCGTATCCATAGCGGCCTGCTTCCTGCCGTCGACTGTCGTTTGCTCCCACCATAGTATCCAAGGCGAGCAGCTCGTGTGGGGACGTATCGGCATACGGAGAAAATCGTGTGCTGCCTGACCTTTCTGCTGCACAATCGGTATTTGCGTTGTCCTGCGCGAGGTATATGCGGTATCGTGGGAGGACTTGAAACCCTATCGGCGCCCCGCGCCGCAGAAAGAGAGACGATAATGGCACTCACCGGACGCCAAGTCAGACAGCTGCGCAGCCTCGCGCATCACCTCGACCCCGTTGTCATGATCGGCAAGGGCGACATCAGCGACGGCATCATCGCTCAGGCAAGCGACAGCCTCGAGGCGCACGAGCTCATCAAGTGCTCGGTCCTCGACAGCTCCATGCTCACCGCACGCGAGGCGGCAGACGACCTCGCTCAGGCGCTCGACGCCGAAGTCGTCCAGGTCATCGGCCGCCGCTTCTCCCTCTACCGCGCGAGCAGCCGCAAGGATATCGAGCATATCAAGCTCGACTAAGTGCCGATTCTTCGCTTAGGGAGGGTCCATGCTCGCCGACTACCACGTTCACTCTGAGTTCAGCGATGACTCCGTCTACGCCGTCGACGATATCTGTCGTGACGCCATCCGGCTGAATCTCTCCGAGATCTGCTTTACCGATCACGTGGACTACGGTATCAAGCCCGACATCGACCACCCCGAGCTCGCCCCGGTGTTCGATGGCGAGCCGGCCCTCAACGTCGACTACGGGAGCTACTTCCCCACCCTTGCCGAGGCGCGCGACCGCTACGCGCGCGACCTCGCCGTGAAGCGCGGCCTTGAGCTCGGTGTGCAGACGCACACGATCGACCGCTACGAGCAGCTTCTCTCGCGCTGGGGGAAGGAGATGGACTTTGCCATTCTCTCCATCCATCAGGTGGGCGATGCCGAGTTCTGGACCGGCGACTTCCAACGCGGCCGCACCCAGAAGGAGTACAACGACGCGTACTACGAGGAGATGCTCAAGGTCGTCACGAACTTTACGGGCTACAGCGTGCTCGGCCACCTCGACCTTATCAAGCGCTACGACGACGCAGGCATCTACCCCTTTGAGAACAGCCGCGACGTGATTGCCGAGATTCTCACCCGCGCCATCGCCGACGGCAAGGGTATCGAGGTCAACACCTCAAGCTTCCGCTACGGCCTTCCCGACCTTCAGCCCTGCACCGAGATCCTTCGCCTCTACCGTGACCTCGGCGGTCGCATCATCACCGTCGGCAGCGACTCGCACGAGCCGGTGCATCTGGGGGCGTACCTTGCCCTCGTCAAGCGGCGACTCGCCGCGCTCGGCTACACCGAATACTGCACGTTTGAGGGCTGGGAGCCCGTCTTCCATCCTATCGACGCGTAGAGGCGGCCATGGGGGCTCCGCAACGCATCCTTCTTGTGCACGCCAAGGCTCCGACGGGCGCGTCCGCGTCCCTCCAGGAGCTCGACCGGGCTGCCGGCTTCATGCTGGATGATTTTGCCGAGGCCTTTGCCGTATACGCCCGTCTTTCCGCGGCAGAACACGGCGGCGCGGCGTCTGTACCCGTGCTGCAGCGAATCTCTCTACCAGATATGTCTGCCAGCGCTCAGGGCACTCTCGACGAGACGAACCACTTCGATGCTGCTGTCATTGGCTTCGCCGCGGAATGCCCCCACGTGCCCGAACTAAGCCGCATGGTCGTGCCGGGCGCCCGCGTCTACGCCGTGGGAGCCCTGACGGACGCGGCGGCGGTCGGCGGCACAGAGCGGTACGGCATTGATGAGGCCTTCGGCGCGCTCGCGCAAGTGTGCCGTCGGGATGATCTCACCTGGTCAGGCTATCTTGCCGTCGCGAGCGCCGAGGTGCTCCCGCGACTTACCCGCAGCCCGCGCATGGGCATGTTCCGCCGTCCCGTCTCCGAGGCGATCGACCGCCTCATCCTCTCGGTGCGGACCGGCTCCCCCTTTGCGTCTGAGGCGACACGCCCCGGGGCACACCGTCTTGCGTGCAGACTTCATCCTTCTCAGTTGTAAACTTGGCTTCCTTTGCCCTCTAACGGAAAGAAACCAAGTTTACACGCGGAAGAGGAGCTGAAACTGCGTGCAAACTTGGTTTCCTGTAGAGGGCGCTGACTTGCAAAGAGCGCTGGCTTGTAGCGGGTTCTAACTAGCAGAGGGCGCTAGCCCGTAGGCGGCACTACCGCATGGCCGCCATCCCGCCTCTGCCGAGAGCGCTAGCGGACCGTAAAGAACGTGGCGCTTGCCGCGGGCATGGTGAGCGTTCCGTCTGCAAGCTCCGAGGTGCCGCCCAAGGTGTAGATGACCTCGTCCGCCTCGTAGGGGCACGGGCAAGTAGCGGGACGGTCAGCAGGATTCAGCGCAACCAGCACGCGCTGTCCGCCCTCGGTGCGCTCGGAGCGCAGGTACACGAGCGGATAGGCGTCCTTCTCGCAATACACAAACTCGATGGCGGCATTCACACCGAGCGCCGGCGTAGCCTTGCGCAGAGCGATGAGCTTTTGCACCTCATGCCACAGCGAGGTGTCATCTGCCATCTCGGCCGCGACCGTCGGAGCGTCGTCCGCGGGATCCTGCGAGATATAGAGGTCCTCAGCCGAGGCGCCCGAGAACCCAAAGTTCTTGCCCTCGTCCCACTGCATGGGTGAGCGGGCACCCGTGCGCATGTAGCCACCCTCAACGGAGGTGACGTCCAAGTGACGCATGCCAATCTCGTCGCCATAGTAGATGAAGGGGCAACCCGGCATAGAGAGGATGAAGGCAAAGGCCATCTTCATCTCCTCGGGGTCGAGATAGCGGCGCAGGCGCTCCATATCATGGTTGCCCGAGGGGATGCACATGAGACCGCGACCGTCGGTGAGGTCGAGGTTGCGCTTGTAGGTGGCCACAAACTCGCTCGCGTCGCCCGCGCCCTCACGGCTGAAGAACGGATGCGGCGTGATGGTGCTATGCTCCGGACGACGGAACAAGTCCATGTAGTGCGACGTGCCAAACTGCAGCAAGAAGTCCATGTGGAAGCCGGCGCGGATGGTCTTGTCCGGCTCGCCCCACTCGGAGATGAGGACGGCATCGGGATAGTTGGCGTCGAGGTAGGCGCGCATGTCCTGCCAAAGCGCGATGGTCGCCTCCTGACCCGGGTCGTTTTTGACGAGCGACCCCGCCATGTCCACGCGGAAGCCGTCGCAGCCGCGCTCGAGCCAAAACGCCATGACGTCCTTCATGGCCTGGCGCGTGGCGAGGGCCTCGGGGCTATCGACCGCGCTCTGCCACGGCTGATCACGTTCGGCAAAGCCGTAGTTGAGCGCCGGCTGAAAGGCAAAGAAGTTCACGCCCACAGCGCCGTTGCGCTCCGAGATACCGCGCAGCACGCCATTGATGCCCTTGATATCCATAGGCGCCCAGACGCTGTCGTTCCACACGTAGCGACCGGTGTACTCGTTCTCGGCAGCCTTGCAGGACTCGCGGAACCACGGATGCTCGATGGAGGTATGGCCGGGCACCAGATCGAGCAGGACGTGCATACCGCGCGCATGGCACTCATCAAACAGACGGATGAGGTCGTCGTTCGTGCCATAGCGCGGCGCCACCTGGCAGTAATCGGCAACGTCGTAGCCGGCGTCTCCAAAGGGCGAGACAAAGCAGGGGTTCAGCCACAGGGCGTTCGCACCGAGTTCCTTGATGTAGTCGAGCTTTTCGATGATGCCGGGGATATCGCCGATGCCGTCATCGTTGGTATCGTTGAAGCTCTGCGGGTAGATCTCGTAGAAAACGCCGTCGTCCAACCACGTGCTCATGTTGTGCTCCTTGTCTCTTCACCCCTCACAAGAGGGCCCCTTCTGGCATCGTACTACCCAAGGGCAAGAGCCGCCGACGGACGGATTCGCCGGAAACGTTTTCCAGCCATTGGAAACGTTTTTCATCGCGGGACGGCGGGCGGTTCATTTTTGACGCTGAAGGACGGAGGAGCATGTCGAGTCGAAAACCATCGGCGCGCGCCAAGCGCATCGAACAGTTCCGTGAGGAGCTCGGCGGCTTCGACGATATCTTTGCGCGCGAGGAACAACGCCGCGATGAGCTGGCAGAGCGCCGCGAGCAGGCACGCTACGAGAAGGCCTGCGCCTCCAAGAAGCGCTACTCCACCAAGGGCGAGGCGCTCCTCGCCATAGAGGCGTGCGCCGAGCACGGCAGACGCGGCCTTACCTGCTACAAGTGCAGTTACTGCGGCGGCTGGCACCTCACCTCGCATCCGTGGGACTAACTTTGCCTATCGGCGCCGCGCTTGCCGTCGGCTAGACGTCGAAAAACCCGTTAACCCAGGCACTGCGGGCAGAGGTTGTAGCCCAGGCGCTCAGCCTCGGCAATAGAACCGGTGAACTCCTCGCGGTTGCGCGGCGACATATCCTGCACGCCCTCGCAATCGGGCTTGTGAATCTTCTTGGAACTCGTGTTGAGGATAAAGGTGCCCTCTGCATCGCGATTCATGGCATCGTCACCCTGCGAGGGAGCGTCCTCAACCACATCATCGATCGTCTCCTCATCGATCCAGGCATCGCCCGTCGCATAATCGATGGTGACTCCGGGTTGGAGGTTCGGGCACCACACGTCGAAGTTGATCTCGCGGCCGCCGTCCTCAAGCGACAGAGCCTCTACGCGGATACCGCGACATACCAGCTCGTCGCCCTCGAACACCGGCGTCGAACGGTAGAGGACATGGTTGTCCGTCTTGTAGATGTAATCCGCCACATCCTCCTCAAACGGACGCATCACGTCGGCGTTCATCCAGCGTGTGCCCGTCACGAGGTTGCGCTCGTTAGCGTTCTCTGCCGAGAGAGCCCAGCCGATGAGGTGGCTGCGGTTGTAGAGCGAGCCGCCGTCCACAAAGTCGTAACGGATGGAATGCCAACCCGTGGGGTGCACCTCGCTGATGCTCTCGCGCTCCTCACCGCGGGCGGGCAGCGTCTCGGGCCCGAGGCAAGCCATAGCCTCGCCGCAGCGGCCAAGTGCGTCGAGGTCGCTATAGCGCTCGTAGCCCAGGTTATCCTCGGCATAGGCGATTTCCTCGTCGGTGAAGGAGGCATCGTCGACCGTAATCTGCTGCGCATAGGTTCCCGCGCTCTGTTGGACGGAGGCAACCGTCTGGTCGGTCTTGCTCTCAGTGTCCGAGCAGCCGGTGACGCTCAGAAGGACGGCCAACAACAGCGTGACGACAAGGGCAAAGCTACGCTTGCGCATGGGCTCTCTCAAAAGATCTCCTTACCAAAGGGATGCAACAGAACAACAGGATGTTCCATGGTACCGCGTAGCTGCGCCGCAAAATGGAGAGCAACGCGGCATCAACGATTCTTTGGAATCGCAGGCACGATGACGTCGTAGCGCACGGCCTTGCCCGCAAGGCTGTAGCTCGGCTTGACCCCGGCAAGATGTGGTCCCTTAACAGGGCGCTTCACCACAATCTTTTTGGGGTGGGCAGCGAGCGCAGCGTCCATAAGTGCGTCCGCGTCGTCGCAGGGACGCTCGAGATGGTGCAGAAGTTGGAACTTTTTCTTTACCGCAGCGCTCTTGCGTCGCTCGGGAAACATCGGGTCGAGGTAGACCACGTCAGGGGTGCGGCCGAGGTGACGGAGCCCTTCTGTGCTGTCAGAGCCCGCAAGCGTCATGCGGACGGCAATCTCTGCCGTCGCGGGCGCGCGACGGGCACGCTCGAGTGCGTCAGCAAGAAGGGCGGCGATAACGGGATCCCGCTCAAAGAGCAGCACCTCAAAGCCCGCGGCCGCCAGCAGGAAGGAATCCTCGCCAAGGCCTGCCGTCGCGTCCACGGCAAGGGGCATCGTACCCGTGGGAACCTTGATCTTTGCCGCGCGCACGAGGAGCTCGCGCGCAAGCACCCCAGCACGCACGCGCGGGAGCATATCGGCAAAATCAGGCACGAGCGTCATGCCGTCGCCAACGAGAGCGAGGCCCGCGGACATTTGATGAAGCTCGAGTCCTTCCGGCAGCACGAGGCTCTGTTCCGTCACGCGCGCTCCCCTCTCCTACTTTGCCGTGCCTTTACCCATGATGATACCAACAGGGCAGACGCGGCGCCGAGCGCTACGCCGAGGACCACGCCCGCGGCAACATCGGTAGGCCAATGGACAAACAGGTAGAGCCGCGAGAAGGAAACGGTCGCCGCGAGTGCGCAAACGGGCAGCCAGAGCCTCCAGCGCCCGCGTCCAAGCGACACCGCCATGGCGGCAGCGCAGGCAAAGGCGCAGGTGGTATGACCCGAGGGAAACGACCAGCCACCCGGCGTGCGCGCGATGAGCGCAACGGCAGCATCAACCATATAGGGTCGCGGGCGCATGACGACGGCCTTGATTGCAGGCACAGCGAGCTCGGCAGCTACAACGGCAATAAGAATCGCTGCCCCCGCGGCACGCGTCCGTCGGGGCACCAAAAGAGCCGCTGCCACAACAAGCCATATCAGTGCGCGAGAGCCGAGCGCCGACGCCGCAACCATGAGCGCATCGAGCATCGGGGCGTGCAGCCCTTGTATGGCATGAAGCGCATCCAGCTCCCATCCGCCCATTGTGCACCTAGTCCTCGAGCCAGAACGGATCGACCGGCTTCCCGTAGTCAAAGAAGCGCTCGTCGGCCTCGTCGATCTTGCGCAGCACACGGCAGGGGTTGCCCACCGCGACCACGCCAGCGGGGATGTCACGCACGACCACGCTGCCGGCGCCCACAACCGA
>CAUGVQ010000023.1 GCA_959602875.1 uncultured Collinsella sp.
ACATCTACGATCTGATGGACCGCTTTGAGGCGGCAAGCGCCACGCGTCTCAAGCTCAACTGGGATGGTGTCGAGCTCGAGCTCGAGAAGGGCGGGGCGGCCGCTCCCGTGGCGCCGCAGATCATGCCGGTCGCCGTGCCGGCCATGCCAGGCGCCGCGGTGAGCGCGCCCGTTGCCGCCCCGGCCGCCGTGCCTGCAGCTCCGGCGCCCGCCGAGGCCGCGCCCGCGCCGGCTGCAAGCGACGCGGGCGTCATTACCGCCCCGCTCGTGGGCGTGTTCTACGCCGCGCCCGCGCCCGACAAGGACCCCTACGTTCAGCCGGGTGACCATGTGAAGAAGGGCGACACGGTCTGCCTGCTCGAAGCCATGAAGATGATGAGCGAGGTCGAGGCCCCCTGCGATTGCACGATCGAGGAGGTGCTCGTCGCCGACGGCGAGCTCGTGGAGTTTGGCGCGGCGCTCATCCGCTACCGCGAGGACTAACGGGGTAGCCATGTTCAAGCGCATTTTGATCGCAAACCGCGGGGAGATCGCCGTCCGCATCTTCCGCGCGTGCCGCGAGCTCGATATCGAGCCCGTGGTGGTGTGCTCCGAGGCGGACCGCGAGGCGCTGCACGTGCAGCTTGCGGAACACGCCTACTGCATTGGCCCGGCGCCCTCCGCAGAGAGCTACCTCAACGTCGACGCAATCCTTACCGTTGCCAAGGCGGCCCACTGCGACGCCATCCACCCCGGTTACGGTTTCCTTTCCGAGAACGCCGATTTTGCCCGCCGCTGTGCGGCCGAGGGCATTGCCTTCATAGGCCCCTCCGCCGAGGTCATCGAGCAGATGGGCAACAAGGCGGCCGCGCGCGAGCTCATGAAGAGCGCGGGCGTGCCCGTGGTTCCCGGCTCCGACGGCAGCGTGCCGGACGCCAAAACAGGCGCCAAGATTGCCGAGGAGATCGGCTACCCCGTCCTCATCAAGGCCGCGGCGGGCGGCGGCGGCCGCGGTATGCGCCGCGTCTTTGACCCCGCGCAGTTCGAGGACCTTTTTGAGGAAGCCCGCGCCGAGTCGCGCGCGTGCTTCAACGACGACGAGATGTACCTCGAGAAGCTCGTCTTGAACCCGCATCACATCGAGTTCCAGATTATGGCCGACGCCCACGGCAACGTGGTTGAGCTGGGCGAGCGCGACTGCTCCATCCAGCGCCGCGGCCAGAAGATGATCGAGGAGACCCCTTCGCGCCAGCTCACGCCCGAGCTCCGTGCGCAGATGGGCGAGGCGGCCGTCCGCGCGGCGCGCGCAGCCGGTTACGTGAACGCGGGCACCATCGAGTTCGTGCTCGACCCCTCGGGCGCGTTCTACTTCATCGAGATGAACACGCGCATCCAGGTCGAGCATCCCATCACCGAGATTGTGACGGCGACCGACCTCGTGCGCGAGCAGATCCGAGTGGCCGCGGGCCTTACGCTCAGCTTCACGCAGGACGACGTTCGCCCGCGCGGCCACGCCATCGAGTGCCGTATCAATGCCGAGGATCCCGCCCGCAACTTCCTGCCCGTCCCCGGGCGCGTGGGCTTTCTGCACCTGCCGGGCGGCGCGGGCGTGCGTGTGGATTCGGGCCTCTACGCAGGCTGTGAGCTGCCGCCGTATTACGACTCGCTCATCGCCAAGCTCATCGTGTGGGCGCCGACGCGCCTCGAGGCCATCCGCCGGATGCGCCGCGCGTTGGAAGAGACCATTGTCGACGGCCTCACCACCAACATAGACCTTTTGCACCAGATCATGTATCACCCCCAGTTTGTGCGCGGCACCTACGACACGTCGTTTATCGACGCCAATCTCGACACGCTCCTTGCCTGGAGCGCGGGCGTGGACGAGGAGCTGGCCGAGGACGCCGTTGCAACCGATTCTGCAAAGGAGCGTGAGGCCTGATGTCCGGAATCCTTGCCGAGCGCCGGCGCCGTCTGCTCGCGCTCAAGAAGCTCCGCGGCGGCGCGCCTGCGGTAGAGGCCGAGCGCCGCACCTGCCCGGGCTGCGGGCGGCCATTGGTTGAAGAGGAGCTCGTCGCTAACCAGCGTGTCTGCCCCTACTGCGGCTTCCACTTTGCCATGCCCGCGCGCGAGCGCCTCGCGCTCGTGCTGGACGATGGGAGCTTCCGCGAGCTCGATCGCAGCCTCGTCTCCAAAAACCCGCTCGACTTCCCCGGCTACCCCGAGAAGCTGCGCGACCTGCAGGCAAGTACGGACCTCGCCGACACTCTCGTCACCGCGACGGGCAAGATCGGCGGCGTGCGCGTGGCCGTGGCCGCGCTCGACACGCGCTTCCTTATGGGCAGCATGGGTGCTGTGGTGGGCGAGAAACTCACCCGTCTGATTGAGCGCGCATCGCGCCAGCACCTGCCGCTCATCGTGTTTTCCGCTTCGGGCGGCGCGCGCATGCAGGAGGGCATCATCTCGCTCATGCAGATGGCCAAGACCTCCGCTGCCATTGAGCGCTTCTCCACGCGCGGTGGCCTGTTCATCTCGGTGCTCACGCACCCCACCACGGGCGGCGTGACCGCGAGCTTTGCGAGCTTGGGCGACATCATGCTCGCCGAGCCCGGCGCGCTCGTGGGCTTTGCCGGCCCGCGCGTGATTGAGCAGACCATTGGCGAGAAGCTCCCCGACGGCTTCCAGAGTGCCGAGTTCCAGATGGCGCACGGCTTTATCGACGCCGTGGTTCCGCGGGCGCGCATACGCCGCACGCTCATCCGCCTGCTTGCACTTCACGGTAAGGGAGGTGCCGAATATGTCCGCTAACAGCACCAGCGAGAGTGCGCAGGGGGTCACGGCTGTGAGCACCGATACGACCGCAAGCGCCGGCGCGCCCCGCACGGCAATCGCCACGGGCGCGCCTACCGCGGCGGAGCGCGTGGCCTTGGCGCGCCACCCCGGTCGCCCCGGCACGGCCGAGATCGTGGAGGCCCTCTTCAGCGACTTCTTCGAGCAGAAGGGCGACCGCGCTTCTACCGACGACCCGAGTATCCTGGGCGGCATCGCCCTTTTTCACGGGGTCCCCGTCACGGTGCTCGGCCACCGCAAGGGCTCCAACATCGAGGAGCGCGTCGAGATGAACTTTGGCATGCCCTCGCCCGAGGGCTACCGCAAGGCGCAGCGTATCATGCGCGCCGCCGAGAAGTTCGGCCGCCCCATCATCACCTTTGTTGACACGCCCGGTGCCTACCCGGGCCTCGAGGCCGAGGAGCACGGTCAGGGCGAGGCCATCGCCCGCACCATCGAGCTCATGAGCGCGCTCACCGTCCCCACTATCGCCGTCATCACCGGCGAGGGCGGTTCGGGCGGAGCGCTCGCGCTCGCCGTGGGCAACCGCGTGCTCATGCTCGAGAATGCCGTCTACTCGGTGCTCTCGCCCGAGGGTTTCGCAAGCATCCTGTGGAAGGACGCGAGCCGCGCGGACGAGGCCTCGGAGGTCATGAAGCTCACCGCGGCAGACCTCCTCTCCCTCGGCGTGATCGACGCCGTGGTGCCCGAGCCCGAGGGCGGCGCGCACGAGAATCCCGAGGCGCTCTACCAGGTGCTCGACACCTATCTCACCCGCGAGCTTGCGCGCGTGTCCAAGATGAGCCGCGCCGCGGTGGCCGAGGATCGCTACCGCAAGTTCCGCGCCATGGGCGCCGCCGCCGTCAAGAGGGGGCGCGCATGAGGGGCGTGAAGATTATTGGCACGGGGTCGGCGCTGCCGAGCCGTGTTGTCACCAACGACGACATGGCGCAGATGGTCGATACCTCCGACGAGTGGATCTCTACCCGCACGGGCATCCGTTCGCGCTGCTGGTGCGCCGCGGGCGAGAGCCAGTACACGCTTGCCCGCGATGCCGCAAAGCGCGCGCTTGAAGCCGCCGGTGTCGCGCCCGACGAGGTGGGGGTGTGCCTCGTGGCAACCTTCACGGCGAGCGCGGCGACGCCGTCCGCGGCCTGCCTTATCCAGCGTGACCTGGGTCTTGCCGAAGATGCCTTCTGTCTGGACGTCAACGCGGCGTGCGCGGGCTTTGTCTACGCGCTCGCGGTGGCCGAGAGTCTGCTTGCCCGCGGGGATAAGCGCTACGCCCTAGTGGTGGGTGCCGAGGAGCTCAGCCGCGTGATGGATATGTCCGACCGCACCACCTGCGTGCTCTTTGGCGACGGTGCCGGTGCGTGTGTGCTCGAGGCTGCGGAGGGCTATCCCGCCCTGCACGCGGTCTGGGGCTCGCGCGGCAACGGTGAGGCGCTTGCCGCGCCGGGCGTGAACGCCGTGCGTAACGAGGAAGGTGCGGTGTGCCCGTCATACCTCACCATGGACGGCCGGGCGGTCTTTCGCTTTGCGACCGAGGTGCTGCCGCGCTGCTGCGCGGAGGTGCTCGAGCGCGCGGGCGCCTCGGCCACCGACGTCGACCGCTACGTGTTCCACCAGGCAAACAAGCGCATCGTGGACGTTGCCGTGAGAAAGCTCGGGCTCGATCCCGCCAAGTGCGCCGGCAACATCGACCACACGGGCAACACGAGCGCGGCGAGCGTGCCGATACTGCTTGACGAGCTCGTGCGCGAGGGCGCGCTCAGCTCGGGCGACCGCGTGGTGCTCGCAGGCTTTGGCGCCGGCCTCACCTGGGCGGGCTGCTTGGCCGAGCTCGCATAAACGCTCATTTGGGGACGGGGTCGTTTTGCCAATGAAGCGGCCTGCCCCCAGCGTGACAGCAAGGCATGAGCAAAACGACCCCGTCTCCAAACGGGCGGCGGCAAAACGATAGAAAGGGTTGCGACTACCTATGAAGAAGCTGAACGAGATTCTGGGGACCGAGTTTCCCATCATCCAGGGAGGCATGGCCAACATCGCCACCGGCGCGTTTGCGGCCGCGTGCTCCAACGCCGGTGCGCTTGGCCTTGTAGCCGGCGGCGGCCTCGACGGCGAGAGCCTGCGCAAAGAGATCCGCGCTGCCCGCGCCGCGACGGACAAGCCCTTTGGCGTGAACCTCATGCTCATGAACCCGCACATCGACGAGTGCGCTCAGGTCGTTATCGAGGAGGGCGTTAAGGTCATCACCACCGGCGCCGGCAACCCTGCCAAGTATATCGAGGCGTGGAAGGCGGCCGGCATCAAGGTGTTCCCCGTGGTTGCCGCACCCATTCTTGCCAAGCGCCTCGCGCGCCTGCCCATCGACGGCATTATTGCCGAGGGTACCGAGTCCGGCGGGCACGTGGGCGAGGCCACCACGATGGCGCTCGTTCCCGCGGTGGTCGACGCCGTGCCGGAGCTTCCTGTCATCGCGGCGGGCGGCATTGCCGACGGTCGCGGCATGGCGGCTGCCTTTGCGCTCGGCGCCTGCGGTGTGCAGATCGGCACGTGCCTGCTCGCGAGCGAGGAGTGCCCCATCCACCAGAACTATAAGGAGAAGGTTGTCTCCGCGGGCGTGAACGACACCGTGGTCACAGGCCGTCCGGCGGGTGCTCCCGTACGCTGCCTCAAGAACAAGATGACCAAGAAGTATCTGGAGCTCGAGCGCACCGACACCAAGCGCGACGAGCTCGAGGCCCTCACCCTCGGCAGCCTCCGTCGCGCCGTGTTTGACGGCGACGTGGATACCGGCAGCTTCATGTGCGGTCAGGTGGCGGGCATGGTGCATGAGGTGCGCCCCGTTCGCGCCATTCTGGAGGACATGATGGCCGGCTGCCGCTCGGTCATCGCCGGATTGGAGGCGTAGGCGACATGGCGCTTGCATTTCTGTTTGCTGGCCAGGGCTCGCAGCATGCGGGCATGGGCCGCGACCTGTACGAGGCCTACCCGACGTTTGCCCGCGTGATTGACGCGGCGGACGAGGCGCTCGACTTTGACCTCAAGACCCTTATGTTCGAGGACCCCGAGGGCAAGATTTCAGACACCGCCTACACCCAGCCGGCGATGGTTGCCTTTGCCTGCGGCATGGCGGCGGTGCTGGCGGAGCACGGCATCGAGGCCGACTTTGCCGCCGGCCTTTCGCTGGGCGAGTACTCCGCCCTTGCCTACGCGGGCGTGTTCGAGCCGGCGCAGGCCGTGGCGCTTGCGGCCTTCCGCGGGCGCGCGATGGCCGACGCCGCCGCGGGGCGCGACACCGCGATGATCTCCATCTTGGGTGCGGACCGCGCCCAGGTGGAGCAGGCGGTCGAGGCGGCCCAGGCGGCTGCCGCGGCGGGCGAGGTCGTTGAGGTCTCTAACTACAACTGCCCTGGTCAGACGGTTATCGCCGGTGACGCGGCGCCCGTGGCCGACGCCGCCGCTCGCGCCAAGGAGGCGGGCGCGCGCCGCTGCATCCCACTCAAGGTCTCCGGCCCCTTCCACACCTCGCTTCTAGCCCCCGCGGGCGAGGCGCTCCGCGAGCGCTTTGCAACCGAGAGCTTTGGCGCCATGCGCGTGCCGGTACTCTTCAACACGCTCGGCCGCGAGATGGGCGAGGCCGAGCTCGACGCCGCATCGCTCACCGGCAGCACGGCCGAGGCCGTGCCCGACCTCCTCATCCGCCAGGTGCAAAGCGCCGTGCGTATGGAGGAGACGATCCATCGCCTGGCCGAGCTCGGCGTCGACCGCGTGATCGAGATCGGTCCGGGCAAGGTGCTCTCGGGCCTTGTGCGCAAGACGGAGCCCGGCATTACCTGCACGCCTGTTGAGACGGTGGCAGACGTCGAGGCCCTCGCGTAGTAACCAACGGTGACTAAAGGGGCGGGGCGGCTTGCCAGCCCCGTGCAAGAAAGGATTGCCATGCAGGACTATCCCAAGAACCTTGCCGGTAGGTGCGCCATCATCACCGGTGGCAGCCGCGGCATCGGCCGCGCTGTCGCGCTCGAGCTTGCGGCGCGCGGGGCAAACATCGTCTTTAGCTACGCGGGCAACGCCGCAGCCGCAGAGAAGACCCGCACAGATGTTGCGGCGCTCGGTGTCGAGGTCCGCGCTATTCAGGCAAACGCGACCGACCCGGAGGCGGCGGGTGCCTTGGTGGATGCGGCCAAGGAGCTCGGCGGGGTGGATATCCTCGTCAACAACGCCGGCATCACGCGCGACAAGCTCGCGGCGCGCATGAGCGCCGAGGACTTCGAAGCGGTCATCGCCACCAACCTCACGGGCGCTTTCCTCATGACCAAGGCGGTCCTCCGCCCGATGATGCGCGCCCGCGCCGGCGCCATCGTCAACCTGAGCTCGGTCGTGGGCCTGCGCGGCAACGCCGGTCAGGCTAACTACGCTGCAAGCAAGGCGGGCCTTATTGGCATGACCAAGTCCGTCGCCCGCGAGGTCGCCGCGGCCGGCATCCGTGTGAACGCGGTCGCCCCCGGCTTCATCGCGACCGACATGACCGACGCCATGCCCGAGGCTGCGCGCACCGCGACCCTCGCCCAGATCCCGGCGGGCCACCTCGGCGAGCCCGAGGACGTGGCGCATGCCGTCGCGTTCCTCGTCTCCGACGAGTCCGCCTACATCACGGGACAAGTTTTGGCCATCGACGGCGGCATGTCCATGTAACGGCTTACCCTGGCGCCGCATCCTGCCCTTCAATCGTCGGGCATGGCCCTTAAGGCCTATGCCCTCCTCTTTCAGGGCAACCTACGGCACCAGGGCAACCCGCTTCACCGGCACGTTTCACTTGTCCGGTGGTTCCTCTTGATTCGTTTCCTCCTGAAAGGAGTTTCCTATGAGCACAGAGAAGCGCCGCGTGGTCATCACCGGCATGGGCGCGGTGACCCCCATCGGCCACACCGTTGCCGAGAGCTGGGACGCCGTCCGCGCCGGCACCTGCGGCATCGGCCGTATCACCCGCTATGACCCCACCGACCGCAAGGTGACGCTTGCCGCTGAGGTGAAGGATTGGGACGCGGCCGAGCTTCTGGGCAAGCAGCGCGCCAAACACCTCGCGCGCTTTACCCAGTTCGCCCTTATCGCCGCCCGCGAGGCCGTCGCCCAGGCCGCCCTTAACATCGAGGCCATCGACGCCACGCGCGCCGGCGTGATCGTGTCCTCCGGCATCGGTGGCGTCGAGGAGACCGAGGACCAGCAGACGAGCTGTTTGAAGCGCGGGTTCGACCGCTGCTCGCCCTTCTACATCCCCTCCGGCATCTCCAACATGGCGGCCGGCGAGGTCGCCATCGAGATGGGCTTCAAGGGCATGTGCACCTGCCCGGTGACCGCCTGCGCGGGCGGTTCCAACGCGGTGGGCGACGCCTTCCGTCACATTCGCGACGGGTATGCCGAGGTCATGCTCGCCGGTGGTTCCGAGGCCGCCATCACCCCGCTTTCCATCGGCGGCTTCACCACCATGCGTGCCCTCCACACGGGCGACGACCCCGCCGCGGCGTCCATCCCCTTCGACGCGCGCCGCTCGGGCTTTGTGATGGGCGAGGGCGCCGGCATGCTGGTGCTGGAGGAGCTCGAGCATGCACGCGCCCGCGGGGCTCAGATTATTGCCGAGGTCGTGGGCTACGGCGTTACCTGTGACGCGCATCACATCACCGCGCCTGCGCCCGGCGGCGAGGGCGGCGCCCGCGCGATGGCGCAGGCGCTCGAGGACGCCGGCCACGTTGCGCCCGAGGCGGTGGGCTACATCAACGCCCACGGCACCTCGACGCCGCTGAACGACCGCAGCGAGACGGCGGCCATCAAGACGGTTTTCGGCGATCACGCCCACGAGCTCGCCGTGTCGTCCACCAAGTCTATGACAGGCCACATGCTCGGTGCCGCGGGCGCGGTCGAGGCCATCTTCACGGCGCTGGCGCTGCGCGACCAGTACCTGCCCGCCACTATCGGCTACGCCGAGGCGGACCCGGACTGCGACCTCGACTACGTGCCTAACGAGGGCCGCGCGGCAGACATTGCTTACGCGCTTTCCAACTCGCTCGGCTTTGGCGGACACAACGCGTGCCTGCTCCTCAAGAAATGGGAGGGCTAACCCATGGCTGATATCGATACTGCTACCGAGACGGGCGCGCAGCGCCTCGCGCTCGACTCCAACCAGATCGCCCAGATCCTGCCGCACCGCTATCCCTTTGCGCTCGTCGACCGCATCACCGACGGCGAGGCGGGCGCGTGGGCACGGGGGCGCCTCTGCGTGAGCACCTCGAGCCCGGTATTCTGCGGCCACTTCCCGCAGTACCACGTGCTTCCCGGCGTGCTCATCGTCGAGGCCCTCGCCCAGACCGCGGCCGTGGCCATGCTCTCGCTTCCCGAGAACGCCGGTAAGCTCGGCTTCTTTGCCCAGATCAAAGACGCCCGTTTCAAACAGCAGGTGCGCCCCGGTGACGTGCTCGAGCTTGAGGCGCGCGTGACCCGCACCCGCGGCGCGTTTGCCTTTATCGACGCCGAGGCACGCGTCGACGGCAAGGTCGCGGCCACGGCCGAGCTCACGCTCGCGCTCGGTTCCGGCGAGGGTGTACACTAGGCGCGACCGCGCACCTAGGGGGTTATATGCTCGAAGATCGGTTCAACGAGGTGTACAGCAAGTTCAAACTGCATTTCTACCGTGAGACGTTCGCGCGTTTTCAGAATCGCGAGGCGAGCCTCACCACGGTCGAGTCCTTCGCCATGGAGGCCATCTACGCGCTCGGCGCGCCCACGATCCATGAGTTTGCGGACTTCATGCGCATATCCTCATCGAACGCCGCCTACAAGATCGGCAGCCTCATTCGCAAGGGCTACGTCGAGAAGGTGCAGTCGGAAAGCGACGGGCGCGAGTATCACCTGCGCCCTACGCAAAAGTATCTGGACTACTACAACGTGAGCGCCTCGTACGTGCACGAGGTGATCGAGCGCATCAAGGAGCGCTTCTCACCCGAGGAGCTCGACAAGCTCGAGGAGATGCTCACCGTCATGTCCGAGGAGCTCATGCCCGAGGTGACGCCGCAGCACCCCGCTTAATCGGCGATGCGGGAGAGAAATGCCTTGGTACGGGCCTCGCGCGGGCGGTCGATGACCTGCTCGGCGGGGCCTTCTTCTACAATCTGGCCGCCGTCGAGAAAGACGACCCGGTCGGCCACCTCGCGGGCAAACGACATCTCGTGGGTCACGATGACCATGGTCATGTGCTCGGCGGCAAGGCTCTTGATGACGCGCAACACCTCGGCGGTGAGCTCGGGGTCGAGGGCGCTCGTGGGCTCGTCAAAGAAGAGGACCTCGGGATGGAGGGCGAGGGCGCGCGCGATGCTCACGCGCTGCTGCTGGCCGCCGGAAAGCTGGCAGGGCACCTTGTCCTCGCAGCCGGCAAGTCCCATCTTGGCTATGAGCTCGCGCGCCTCGCGCTCCGCCTCGGTGCGGTCGCGCTTCTGCACGCGGCGCGGGGCGTCGGCGATGTTTTGCACAACCGTGCGGTGCGGGAAGAGGTTGTAGTTCTGGAACACGAGGCCAAAGCGGCTGCGTGCGGCCTTGAGGGCATCACCTTTGGCATATACCGTACGGCCCGCCTCGTCGCGCGCCACCGTGAGGTCGCCGAATGCGAGGCTGCCCCCGTCGAGGGTCTCAAGCAGGGTGGCACAGCGCAACAGTGTTGACTTGCCACCGCCAGAGGGGCCGATGATGGCCACGACCTCGCCCGGGCTCACCTCGAGGGTGACGCCGCGCAGGACTTCGTTTGTGCCAAACGCCTTGCGGGCGCCGGTAAGCGACATTACGTACTCAGTCATGGTAGTAATCCAGCCTCTTCTCGACCGCGCCGAGCACGATCTCGACGAGGAAGTTGAACACCCAATAGAACGCGGCGGCGATGGCAAAGGGCACCATGCTCACCTGCGAGGCGACGAGCGCCTTGGCGGTGGAGAACATCTCGGCCACGCCGATGGAGAAGGCGAGCGAGGTGTCCTTCACGAGCGTGATGATCTCGTTACCCATGGCGGGGAGGATCCGCTTCACCACCTGCGGCAGCACGATGTAGCAGAAGGTCTGCGCGCGAGTGTAGCCGAGTACCTCGGCCGCTTCGATCTGACCGCGCGGGATCGACTGCAGGCCAGAGCGGTAGATCTCGGCAAAGTAGGCGGCGTAGTTCACGATGAACGCCACGATAGTCGCCTGCCACTTGGAGTCGGGCGTGAGCTGGATGCCAAAGACGTAGTACGGTGCAAAGTAGATGGCAAACATCTGGAGCATGAGGGGCGTGCCGCGCATGATGGAGATGTAGACGCGCACGATCCAGCGCACGGGCGCGATGCGGTCCATACGCGCAAGCGCCACGGCCACGCCGAGCGGCACGGCGCCGAGGAGCGTGAAGAGAAATATCTGGAGGCTCACGAGGAAGCCCTCGGTGAGCATCGTCAGCATGACGGAGAAGGACATACGCGGCCTTTCGGGTGCATCAAGACGCGGCTTTGCGCTGAGCGGCGCCCGTGCCACTTAGGCGGGCGCCGCAAAGAATGAGTGTATCGTGCGCGGTGGGGGAGGGTCTACTCGAGGACCCAGTTCTCAAAGGAGAGGCCGTACTCGGCGTACTTGTCGCAGAGCTCCTGCACCGTGCCGTCCTCAACGAGCGCGCGCAGCGCCTCGTTGACGGTCGCCGCGGTGGCGTCGTCGCCCTTCTTGAAGCCGACGGCGTAGTGCTCCTCAGAAAGCATCTCGGGCAGCTGGGTGTAGGCGCCGGCGTTCGCCGCCATCTGGTACTCGGCGATGGAGAGGTCGCACGCCACCGCGTCGACCGCACCGCTCTCGAGCTGCATGAATGCGGTGTTGTACTCGCCGATGGTCTCGAGCGAGGCAAAGGTTGCGGCAAGGCTCGCCTGGTCGCCCTCGAGCACGTCGAGCGCGGCGGAGTCAACCTGGGTGATGACGGTCTTGCCGGCAAGGTCGTCAAGGCTCGCGATGCCACTGTCGGCGCGCACGACCACGACCTGGCCGTTTAGCATGTAGGGCTCGGAGAACGTGTAGTCGTCCTCGCGTCCCTCCATCGTGAAGCCGTTCCAGATGCAGTTGATGGCGCCAGAGCCCAAGAGGGCGTCCTTGGCATCCCAGTCGATGGCCTCAAGTTGGACGTCCCAGCCCTCGCGGTCGGCAACGGCCTGGGCGAGGTCGAGGTCAAAACCGGTATACTCGCCGTCGTCGCCCACAAAGCCGTAGGGCGGATAGGACTGGTCAAAGCCAACAATCAACGTACCGGTGGCAACGGCGCTCGTGTCGTCGCCAGAGGCCGGCGCGGACCCGGCGCCGGCAGAGCCCGCGGCTGTGCCGCCCGCCGAGCAGCCGGCGAGGAAGGCGACGGACCCCAGGGCGGCGGCGCCGAGGCCGAGGAACGCGCGACGGTTGAGGGAGAGAGTGGAGATGGTCTTCATGAGCTATCCTTCCAGAAAGTACTTTACTAAACTAAAGTGAATTACGAAACGACAGCAGCATACTCTTTACCAAACTAAAGTGCAATACCTGTCTATCGGTTGTTAACAGGGAGGCGCGCATTCGCCGCGGGGTTCTCCCTCGCCCGGAAGCAGCCATTTGTGGGCGAAGTGTGTGTGCATATCCGCTACAATAATGCGGATATTGGCTCGAGCGTAGAGGCGCTCGAATCTCAGGTCAAGAGGGGAAAAGCTATGGGTCTCATCGCATTTCTCGTCGCCGCACCTCTGGTGGCCGCGGTTGCTCTCATGCTCTTTAGGAGCGAGAGCCAGCGCGCTGTCATCACCATCGCGGCTGCGGGCATCACGGGCGTTGCGTCCGCGATCTTCGCATTCCAGCACCTGCTCGGCGGTTACACCGTGTACGAGCTCCCGCAGGAGACGAGCTTCATCATCACGCTTGTGATGACGGCGGTCGACATCGTGCTCTGCGCGGTGATCCTCTGGTTCTCGATCCGCTACAAGAACAAGCTCGCGCTTGTTATCGGCCTCGTGCAGACGGTCGGCGTCATCTACTTCGCCAACCTCACGCTCCCGCACGGCGCCGAGCACATGCTCACCACGCCCATCTACTTTGACCAGCTTTCGGTCATCATGGTGCTTATCGTCGGCCTTGTCGGCAGCGCCATCTGCGTGTATGCGCTGGGCTACATGAAGGACTTCCAGCATCATGAGCCGGCAGGCGCCCCTGATCGCCGCCACTTCTTCGCGGCCCTTATGTTCCTGTTCCTGTCCGCGATGTTTGTCATCGTCCTCTCCGATAATCTCGAGTGGATGTTCACGGGCTGGGAGATCACCACGGTGTGCTCCTTCCTCATGATCGGCTACACCCGCACGCCCGAGGCCATCAAGAACTCTTTCCGTCAGATCATCCTGAACATGATCGGCGGCATCGCGTTCCTCGTGGCGCTCCTCATCATCCAGATCTGGGGCCTGCCGCTGTCGCTCGCCTCGCTCGCCACGGTCGCGAACTCCTACCTCTCGCCGACCCTCGTGCTGCCCATCATGCTGCTCTCCATCGCCGGCCTCACCAAGGCTGCGCAGATGCCGTTCCACAGCTGGCTGCTCGGCGCTATGGTCGCGCCCACGCCCACCTCGGCTCTGCTCCACTCCTCCACGATGGTCAAGGCGGGCGTCTTCCTGCTCGTGAAGCTCGCGCCGCTGTACCTCGTCTACCCGGCCGCGTCCGCCATGGTCGTCTCCATCGGCGGCGTCACCTTCGCGCTCTGCTCGTTCATGGCTATCACCCAGAGCAACGCCAAGCGCGTGCTCGCCTACTCCACGATCGCCAACCTCGGCCTCATCTCCGCCTGCGCGGGCGTGGGCACCGCCGAGGCGGTCTGGGCTGCCATCTTCCTCATCATCTTCCACACCGTGTCCAAGTCCGTCTTGTTCCTGTGCGTCGGTACGGTCGAGCACCGCATCGGCAGCCGTAACATCGAGGACATGGACGGTCTCTTCAGCCGCCTGCCGCGCCTCACGCGCTTCATGATGCTCGGCATCATGGGCATGTTCGTGGCGCCCTTCGGCATGCTCATCTCCAAGTGGGCGACGCTCGTCTCCTTCGCCGAGACCGGCAACATCCTGTTCCTGATCCTGCTCGCCTTCGGCTCCGCTGCGACCTTCTTCTTCTGGGCCAAGTGGCTCGGCAAGCTCGCCGGCGTGGCGCAGAAGGCCGAGAACGTCGAGGGTGGCGTGCACAAGAGCGAGTGGGCCGCCATCGGCTTCATCTCCGTGCTGCTGCTCGCCTGCTGCGTGCTGCTCCCGGTTATCTCCCAGGTCGTTGTCGGCCCGTACCTCGAGGGCGTGTACCGGGTGGTGCCGCAGCTCATCGGCGTCGACAACCTGCTCATCATGGCCGCTATCGTGGTCTTCATCGCCATCGTGCTTCTGACCCCGTGGGGCCGCGCCACCGACAAGCGCCGCGTTTCGGTCTACCTCGGCGGCACCTGCACCGACCCCGACGGTCGCCAGTACCACGGTTCCATGGGCCGCACCATGACCTCGTCCAAGCGCAACTGGTACATGGCTGATGTCTTCCCGGAGTCCCGCCTGACCCCGCTCGGCATCATCCTCTGCACGAGCATCATCATCATGGCGTTCGCCGCGTGCTTCATTCTCTCCGTGCCCTTCCTCGTGGGCGGCTCGTTCTTTGTGGAGCGCACGGTGCTGCTCGTCGGCCCCAACCTCATCGGCATCCTCATCGGCGTCGTGGTCTTTGCCGTCGTCGCCCCCATCCTGGGCTGCCTGCTCGATGGTTGTGACCGCAAGATCTCCGCTCACATGCAGGGCCGCGTGGGTCCGCGCATCCTCCAGCCCTACTACGATGTGCGCAAGCTCCTCGGTAAGGAGGACGCGAGCGTGAACGCGGTCGACGAGGCCTACGTCACCTGCGCACTCATCTTCGCTATCCTCGCGGGCGGCATGTTCATCTCCGGCTCGAACCTGCTGCTGTGTGTCTTCCTCGTAACGCTCGCCACGCTCTTCATGGTCATCGCCGCCTACTCGGCGCGCAGCCCCTACGCCGATACCGGTGCCGACCGCGAGTGCCTGCAGGTTATGTCCTACGAGCCGATGCTCATGATCATGACCGTGGGCTTCTTTACCGCAACGCAGTCCTTCGATGTGGCGCGCCTCTTCCAGATCGAGTCGCCCATCATCATCCCGCTGCTCCCGATCTTCCTCGGCTTGATGTTCATCTTGACCATCAAGCTCCGCAAGTCGCCGTTTGACCTCTCCTACAGCCACCATGCGCATCAGGAGATCGTCAAGGGCGTCACCACCGAGATGACCGGCCGCACGCTTGCCAAGGTCGAGATCATGCACTGGTGCGAGAGCGTGCTCTTCCTTATGTGGGTCGGCATGTTCTTTGTCTGGGACAACCCCATCTCGATCGTGATCGCCATTGTGGCGGCGCTCGCAGCGTGGTTCTTCGAGGTCTTCATCGACAACAACTTCGCGCGTATGAAGTGGCAGAACTGCCTCTCCGGCGCGTGGCTCGTGGCGCTCGTGGTGGGCGTCGTGAACCTGTTCTACGTCCTCATCACCCCGTTCATCTAAGGGAGCGCAGCTATGAGCTATTCATCTAAGTCACCGTGGCTCATCCATTACGATGGGTCGAGCTGCAACGGATGCGACATCGAGGTGCTCGACTCGATGATGCCGCTCTACGACGTGGAGCGCTTTGGCATCATCAACACGGGTAACCCCAAGCATGCCGACATCTTCCTCATCACGGGCGCCATCAACCATCAGAACGTCAACGTGGTGAAGCACATCTACGAGCAGATGCTCGAGCCCAAGGTCGTTGTGGCCTGCGGCATCTGCGCCTGCACGGGCGGCGTCTTTAAGGAGGCCTACAACGTCATCGGTGGCGCCGACAAGGCGATTCCTGTCGACGTGTACGCCCCCGGCTGCGCCGTGCGTCCCGAGACCATCATCGACGCGGTGCTCAAGGCCGTGAAGATCCTCGACGAGAAGGCCGCCAAGATGGGCGCCTCCGAGAAGAACCGTTAAGGAGGGCGCGGATGTATACCACCGAGTTCGTTGACGTCCCGCTGGGCGAGCTGCTCTACCGCGTGCAGACGCTCAAGCACCAGGGCTTCCGCTTTGTTCAGATGTGCGCCGAGACCACCGAGGCCGGCATCGACCTGCTGTACACGTTCTACGACGAGACGGTCGACAACGCCTACAACCTCTGCGTCTACGGTATCGACGAAAAGAGCGAGGTTCCCTCGATCCAGGAGCTCTACTTCGCCGCGTTTAGCTACGAGAACGAGACGCACGACCTGTTTGGCGTGCACTTCACCAACATGAAGCTTGACTTTGGCGGCAACTTCTTCAACGTCGCCGAAGAGGCTCCTATGACGATCATCACGCCCGAGATGAAGGCCGAGCGCGACAAGCTCGCCAAGCAGCGCGCCGCCGCTGCCGCCAAGGCCCGCAAGGCCGCGGAGGAGAAGCAGGCCGCCGAGGCCGACGCCGCTGCCGACGCCAAGGTCGCTGCCGTCGAGGCCGGCAAGAGCGCTGGTGCCGTTGCGGACAAGGCCGACCCGGCTGCCGCTGCCACCGACGCTGCCGCCAAGGAGGCCGAGCGCGCCGCCAAGATGGAGGCGAAGCTCGCCGCCATGGACCCCGAGAAAGCCGCTAAGGTTCGCGCCGCGCTTGCTGCCAAGGCCGCGCAAAAGGATGGTGAGTAAGCATGGCAACCCGTTCTGTCATTCCGTTTGGCCCGCAGCACCCCGTGCTGCCGGAGCCCATTCACCTCGACCTTGTCGTCGAGGATGAGAAGGTCGTCGAGGCCATCCCCCAGATCGGCTTCATCCACCGCGGCCTCGAGAAGCTCACGCAGAAGCGTGACTACAACCAGTTTGTCTACGTTGCCGAGCGTACCTGCGGCATCTGCAGCCACGGTCATGGCTATGGCTACGTGAGCGCCACCGAGAAGCTCCTCGGAATCGAGGTCCCGCGCCGCGTCGTCTACATCCGCGACATCCTGGAGGAGCTCACGCGCCTTCACTCGCACCTGCTGTGGCTCGGCCTTCTTGCCGACGCCTTTGGCTTTGAGGCTCTCTTCAACCACTGCTGGCGCCTGCGCGAGACCATCCTCGACATCTTCCAGCGTACCTGCGGTGGCCGCATCATCCTCTCCATCCTTGTGGTGGGCGGCTTGGCGCACGACATCGACGACGCCGACCTCAAGGCCATCTGCGATAAGCTCGACGACATCAAGCGCGATTACCTCGAGATCATGGACACCATGATGAACGACGTCTCGGTCAAGAGCCGTCTGTGCGGCGTGGGCGTCATCAGCTTTGAGGACGCTATGGAGCTCTCGATGGTCGGTCCCTTTGCCAAGGGCTCCGGCATCGAGCACGATATGCGTTCGACCGGTTACGGTGCCTATGGCGACCTCGACCACTTCGAGCCCATCATCTCCAACGAGTGCGACTGCTACGCGCGCTGCAAGGTCCGCGCCGAGGAGGTCATCCAGTCCATCGACATCATCAAGGAGCTCGTCTCCAAGATTCCGCACGATGGCATTGGCCAGAAGTCCAAGGCCAAGGTCGTCCCCGAGGGCCAGAGCCACGTGCTCATCGAGCAGCCGCGCGGCGAGGCGTTCTACTACGTTCGCGGCAACGGCACCAAGTACCTCGACCGCTTCCGCCTGCGCACGCCCACCTCGCAGAACCTGGGCGGCCTGGTGAAGGCGCTGCAGGGCGTCGACCTTGCCGACGTCCCGATGATCATCCTTACGATCGACCCGTGCATCAGCTGCACGGAAAGGTAGGCCGGCATGGGAACTTTCAAACTGGGCAAAATGACGCTCCGCTCGCTGTTCCACAAACCGGTGACGGTGCGCTACCCCTATGAGAAGCGCGACATCGAGAACCTCTTCCCGAGCATGCGCGGACATCTTGAGAACGATATCGACGCCTGCATCCTCTGCGGCATGTGCCAGCGCGCCTGCCCGGTGGGCGCCATCACGGTCGACCGCAAAGCTGGCGACTGGGTGCTTGACCCGTATATGTGCATCGCCTGCGCGAGCTGCACGCACGAGTGCCCCAAGAACTGCCTGACGATGGGCCTCTGGCCGACGGAACCTGCCGAGGAGCTCACGACCATCACGCTGCACAAGGACATGCCGGCCAAGCCCGCCGCCAAGGCCGGTGCCGCTGTCGCCGCGAAGCCCAAGAAGGAGCTCACGCCCGAGCAGCAGGCGCGCGTCGAGGCTGCCAAGAAGGCTGCCGCCGCCAAGAAGGCCGCGAAGGCTGCCGAGGCCGGCGAGGCTCCCGCTGAGGCAGAGAAGCCCGCTGAGGCTCCTGCCGCTGACGTTGACCCGGCGGAGGCCGAGCGCAAGGCCAAGATGGATGCCAAGCTTGCCGCCATGGACCCCGAGAAGGCCGCCAAGGTGCGCGCCGCCCTCGAGGCCCGCGCCAAGAAGGATGCCGAGTAGTCTCGGCTGCCCTGTGATAGAGCGCGTGTAAGGCGCGCCGCCGGTACAAAAGCCGGCGGCGCGCCATTATCGTTTGGACACATAGCTGCGGTATGGCACGGAGATTACATGCACCTTAAGAAGCATGCTGCGATGCGTGGTACGCTTACCCAGATAGCGATTTTGCGCGAGCACACCGCATGAAAGGAACGTCTCTATGTGCGGATTCGTTGGCTTTACCGGCCAGATAGATAACAGACAGCAGGTTCTTGACGCCATGATGGACCGCATCGTCCATCGCGGTCCCGATATGGGTGGCAGTCACCTTACCGACGAGGTGGCTCTGGGTTTCCGCCGCCTCTCCATCTTGGACCTCTCTGAGGCGGGCGCCCAACCCATGGGCAACGAGGACGGCAGCGTCTTTGTGACGTTCAACGGAGAGATCTACAACTTCCAGGAGCTGCGCGCCGAGCTCGAGGCGGCCGGCCACACCTTCCACTGCCACGCGGACACCGAGGTCCTCGTCCACGGCTATGAGGAGTGGGGCGAGAAGCTCGTCGACCGCCTGCGCGGCATGTACGGCTTTGTCATTCACGACAGCCGCAACCACAAGCTCTTTGGCGCGCGCGATATCTTTGGCATCAAGCCCTTCTATTACTATCGCGCCGATGGCTGCGACGGCCGCCCCAACACGGGCGCCTTCCTCTTCGGTAGTGAGATCAAGAGCTTCCTCGAGCACCCCGATTTCGTGAAGGCCGTGAACCCCCAGGCGCTGCGCCCCTACCTCACGCTGCAGTTCCCCGCCACCGACGAGACGTTCTTCGCCGGCGTCTACAAGCTGCCTGCGGCCCACTGCTTCACCTACGACCTCACGACCGGCTCCATCGACATCCGCCGCTACTGGGATGCCGATTTCTCGGACGACAACTCCAAGACCTTTGAGGAGTACGTCGAGGCGTGCGACGAGGTGGTCCACGAGAGCGTGGCCGCGCACCGCATCGCCGACGTGAAGGTGGGCTCGTTCCTCTCCGGCGGCGTCGACTCGAGCTACATCGCTGCTTGCCTCATGCCCGATACCACGTTCTCCGTCGGTTTCGACTACAAGGACTTCAACGAGACCAACTACGCCGCCGAGCTTTCCGACAAACTCGGTATCAAGAACGTCCGCAAGATGATCACCGCAGACGAGTTCTTTGACGTGCTTCCTAAGATCCAGTACCACATGGATGAGCCGCAGTCGAACCTCTCGAGCGTGCCTCTGTGGTTCTTGGCTGAGCTTGCCGCCAAGGACGTCACGGTTGTGCTCTCGGGCGAGGGTGCCGACGAGCTCTTTGCGGGCTACGCCTGGTACGAGGATACTCGCGAGGTCGCGCGCTACAAGCGCATCGTGCCGCGCGCCATCCGCCGCGCGCTGGGTCGCTTTGTGGAGAACAAGCACTACTTCAAAGGTAGGAACTTCCTGCTCAAGGGCGCCGAGATGCCCGAGAAGTGGTTTGTGGGCCAGGCATTTGTCTACCGCGAGGACGAGGCAAACGACGTTCTCAAGCCCGCGTACGCCAAGGGCCCGGACGCCTTTGAGCTCTGCGCGCCGGTCTACGGACGCGTGAAGAACTTCTGTGCCCTCTCTAAGCAGCAGTACCTCGACATGAACATGTGGCTGCCGGGCGACATCCTGCTCAAGGCGGACAAGATGTGCATGGCGCACTCGCTCGAGCTGCGCGTGCCTTTCCTCGACAAGAAGGTCATGGAGTTTGCCGAGCACGTGCCGGCGCGCTTCCGCGTGAACGAGAACGGCAACAAGCAGGTGCTTCGCCACGCGGCAAACCGCTGTCTTCCCGACGAGTGGGCAACGCGCCCCAAGAAGGGCTTCCCCGTGCCGCTCAAGTTCTGGCTGCGCGAGCAGAAGTACTACGACTACGTGAAGGAGTACTTCACGGCTCCCTGGGCGTCGGAGTTCTTCGATACGGGCAAGCTCATGCAGATGCTCGACGATCACTTTGAGGGTCGCGCGCTCAACCAGCGCAAGATCTATACCGCGCTCACGTTCCTCATCTGGTATAAGCGCTACTTCATTGACGAGTAATCATGCTCTGCGTTCCGCGATGTGCGGAATGTGGTGATGCGCGGAACAATCAATGTAGGGATGCTATTCATGCGGTCGGGACACACTTCCGGCCGCATACTTCTATGTAGGGCGAGGTCGCGTTTTGGCCGCGTTTCATGGTCAACAGCCATCTGGAGGCTACCATGGGTGAGCATCTGCCTGATACCGATCGTTTTCCCGCCGTCTCACTGCGCGCGGCCGCTCTTCTTCTTGGTGAGGGAGGCGTAGAGGCGCGCGTTTTTGGCGACGAGGGCACCGAGGTGCACGGGATGGCCATCGACTCGCGTGAGGTCCGCCCGGGTAACCTCTTTGTTTGCAAGGGTGCGGCGTTTCGCCCTGCATTTCTTGCGGATGCCGTGCGCCGTGGCGCCGCTGCGTATCTCTGTGAGGACGACGGGCGGCTCGAAGAGCTCTCCGCACAGGCGCCGGACGTGCCCCGCTTAACAGTGCGTCGGGGAGGGGTTCGTCGTGCCATGGCGCTCGTGGCACCGCTCATCTACGCGCATCCCGAGCATGATCTCACCATTGTGGGTATCACGGGCACCAAGGGAAAGTCGACCGTTGCCTACATGCTGCGCTCCATCCTGCGTGCGGCGGGCGTGACGCCGTCCATCCTGGGATCGATTGAGACGGACGACGGCATGCGCGCGTTTGAGAGCCATAACACCACGCCCGAGGCGCCCGACCTATGGCTTCATCTGCGCAACACCGTGGATGCCGGGCGAGACGTGATGCTTATGGAGGTGTCGAGCCAAGGTCTCAAGTACGACCGCGTGCTCGGCGTCCCCTTTGCAATCGCCTGCTTCCTGAACATCGGGCGTGACCATATCTCGCCCATCGAGCATCCCACGTTTGAGGACTACTTCCAGAGCAAACTCCGCATCTTTGAGCAGTGCGAGACCGCTGTGGTGAACCTCGATACCGAGCGCGCGGAGGAGGTTCTAGCTGCGGCGGCCTCGGCAAAGCGGCTGGTAACACTGCATACCGAACATGCGCCCGCAGCCTCGACCGAGGGCTCGGCGGCGTCCGTGTGCAACCGTGCTACCGACTTTTGCGCAACCGATATCGAGGCGGTCGATGGGGGAATCGCTTTCACGGTGGCGGAGCGCGGCGCTACAGGTACGGTGCGCCACGCCATCGTGCTCGGCATGACGGGCTTCTTTAACGTCGACAACGCCCTTGCCGCCTGCGCCATCGCCCGCCTTATGGGGTTTGACTACGATGCCATCGCCCGCGGCCTTGCGCACGTGCGCGTCCCCGGGCGCATGGAGCTCGTCAGCTCGGGCGACGGGCATGTGCTTGCCATCGTCGATTACGCGCATAACGAGCTTTCTTTTGACGCGCTGTTCTCGTCGGTCAAGCGCCAGTATCCGGACCGCCAGATTATTGCGGTCTTTGGCGCGCCGGGCGACAAGGCCCAAGAGCGCCGGGGCACCTTGCCACGCGTTGCCGGCGCCTATGCTGATCTGCTTATATACACCGAGGAGGATCCGGCGCACGAGGCGGTGGAGGACATCTGCGCCGAGCTTGCGGCAAATACGCCGGCGGGTGTTGCCTACGAGGTGATTCCCGACCGCGAGGCTGCCGTTGCCCGCGCTCTGCGCACGGCTCTTGCCGGCGAGCGGCCCTCGGTTGTGCTGCTGCTTGCCAAGGGGGACGAGACGCGCCAGCACCGCGGCGACAGCTATCCTGAGGTAAAAAGCGATTTGAGCCTTGCTCGCGAGATTCTACGGGGGTAAGGTAACTCGCGAAGGAGTTTCAGGCCGCCTACGCGCCGCACAATAGCTGCGGTGCCAGACGCTGCGCGGCCGCAACGGCTGCGGCGTATCGCCGGCAGGCAAGAGGGGAGAGCCGCTGTGCCCGCATCTCAGAGAGTCCGCTCGCTGCGTGATTACCTAAAGATCCTCCGCGCACACGACGCGCTGGTGGCAGAGCCCCCGGCGGGCCCGATCCTCGCCGATCTGCCTATCCGCTGGGTCTCGTGCGATTCCCGCGCGGTAAAGCCCGGCACGCTTTTTATCTGCAAGGGTGCCTCCTTTATGCGCGAGTACTTGCTTGATGCCATCGAAGCGGGCGCGGTGGCCTACATCTCCGAGATCGACTATGGGGTCAATATCCCCTTCATTCACGCGTGCGATATCAGGCGCGCCCTCGGCATCCTCTCCGACACGGCGTGGGACCATCCCTCGGGCCGCATCAAGGTCTGTGCGTTCACGGGCACCAAGGGCAAGACCACGAGCGTGTACTACCTGCGGAGCATCCTCGCGGCGCGTGCAAAGCGCACGGGTGCGTCCGAGGCCGCGTTCATCACCGGCGTGGAGTACGACGACGGCGCGGAGTGCGGCGAGAGCGTGCTCACCACGCCCGAGGCGCCCGAGCTCGAGCGGCGCCTCGCCAACGCGGTCTTTGCAGACCGCGACATCTTTGTGATGGAGGCGTCGAGCCAGGCCCTCAAGCTTCACCGCACGCTTGGTGTGGAGTTTGCCGTGGGTGCGTTCACCAACTTTGGCGAGGACCATATCTCGCCCATCGAGCATCCCACGGTCGAGGATTACCTCGCAAGCAAGCTCATGCTCTTCCGCAACTGCCGTACCGCTGTAGTGAACCTCGACATGCAGGTGGCGCCGCAGGTGCTCGAGGCGGCGCAGTCCTGCGAGCGCGTGCTGACCTATTCGCTTGAGAACGATGCCGCCGATGTGGTGCTTACGCACTGGGAGCGCGCGGGCTCGGGCATCTCCTTTACGGTTCGCACGCCGCGGTTTACCTGCGACGTCTATCTTCCCACGCCCGCTCATTTCAACCTTGCCAACGCGCTTGGTGCCATCTCGTGCGCGGAGGCGCTCGGTGTGGATGCCGAGGACATCGTCCAAGGTTTTGCCGAGGTGCGCGTCTCTGGCCGTATGGAGGTCTACCCGAGTGCGTCGGGCGAGATTGTGGGCGTGGTCGATTACGCGCACAACGGCATGAGCTTGACCGCGCTGCTCAGCGAGATGCGGGAGAGCTATCCCGACCGCGAGCTTACCGTTGTCTTTGGTGCCACCGGCGGCAAGGGCGTCGACCGGCGCGACACGATGGGCGAGGCTGCCGGTAAGCTCGCCGACCGCATCATCATCACCGAGGACGATCCCGGCCCCGAGGACCCGGCGGTCATCTGCGACGCTATCGCCCGCGCGGTGAGCGCGCAAGGTCATGACAGGTGGGAGATCGTGCTCGACCGCCCCCAGGCTATCGTGCGCGCTGTGGAAGGTGCAAAGCGCCCGGCCGTTGTGGTGGTGACCGGCAAGGGCAACGACGCCTTTATGCTGCGCCGTGGCGTGCGCGAGCCCTATAAGCCAGACGGCGAGCAGCTCGCGCGCCTTCTGGCCGAGGCGTAGGGATTGCGACGTGCTCTGGCACAGTTGCGTGTCTCGCCCGTTCGGTTCCGCCTGAATGCCAGACGTGTTTGCGAAAGTTCCGCTTGCAACTTGTGCAGCGGCGCGCAAGTACGGTATTATGTGATGCTGCTAACGGAGAGCTGACCGAGAGGCCGAAGGTGCTCGCCTGCTAAGCGAGTATTCCCCCAAAGGGAATCTGGGGTTCGAATCCCCAGCTCTCCGCCAGCCGAATTTGATAC
>CAUGVQ010000024.1 GCA_959602875.1 uncultured Collinsella sp.
CTTCTTCTGAAGCTGCTCGTAGAGATGGTTCTCGTTCCAGCGTGCCAAACGCGCGGGCTCGCTCTTGGAGAGGCCTGCACGCATGGGGAACCCCGTCTTGGGCAGGTGCATGGTCTCTTGGTAGACGCTCTTTTCCTTCTTCGCCATGTGCCCTCCTTTGTATCCGCCGAGACACCTGGCGTCTGCGCCCCGGTCGTTCGGGCGGCCTGCTGCGGCCTCCCTCAGGCGCAAAAAAGCGCCCGTCCCTGCAAGCTGGGACGAAGCGCTCATGAAACGGGTCTTGCCCGCGTGAAGCTCTTCGCTATACCACCCAGCTTAGGTGCTCATTCGCACCCGTACTCGGCCGACCACATAACGACGGTCGTCCCGGCGACGCCTACTGGGATGCATGGTTGGGAACGGGTTCAAAACGTGCAACCGTCCAACCAGCCCCGTTCGGGCCGCAGCTCCGGGGTGATTTTCACGCGGGCGCGCAGGCGAACCTCTCAACCAAGGCACTCGGCGCCTCGGGTCCGCTCTCTCATCTGCGCGGGGACCGGCTACTCCTCCCCATCACAGCCTGTGGGCGGTATTGTAGCATGGGCACGGACGCTATTCCATATATTGCGCCGGCGTAACACACGAAACGCCGCGCACGCGCAGAAGACGCGCAAAAACGCCGTCGCCAGGTACGAGGACACCAGAGAAGGTGCCATCGTAGATCTCATCCACGCCGCACGAGGGGCTGCGCGGCTGCAGAATCGCCAGGTCGATGGGACCGCCCGAGAGGGCGCGTTCAAGCTCATGCTTTGCGCCGGCGCGGAACTCCTCGTCCACGCTCTCGCCAAACTCGTTCACCACGGTGCCCTCAAATACCTCCGACCGTGGACGCGGCGTGGGAAGCCCACCGGCGACCTCGGGGCAAACGGGCACCACCTCATGACCCTCCGCGCGCAAGCGCTCGATAAGAGCAAGATTCTCGTTCGAACCGCCGTTGTACTTACACCGCTCGCCCAAGAGGCAGGCGCTCACCACAACGCGCATCGCGCTACCCCCCCCCTAGTTCTCCTGCTCGCGCAGGCGCAGATAGATCTGATGCTGACCAGAGCCGTTCTCGGGCTCATCGAACTCGTAGACCCCGAGCGACTTCAAAAACGGGCGCAGCTTCTTGAATCCGTAGTTGCGCACGTCGAAGTCGGGCAGGCGCTTGGCGAGCTCGTCCCCCACGCGCCCCAGCGCGACCCAGCCGTCGTCATCGGAGAACTTATCGATGATGGCGTTGATGGTCTGGCGGATCTTCTTCATGTGGTTGCGGCGTGCGGCCCGGCTCATCTCGGCAAAGTTCACCGTATCCCCCGCAGCATCGCCACTGTTGCCCGCACCCGCGGCACGCGCTCCACCCGCATCGCCGGGGTGGCGACGGGTGCGGCGCTCGGTCGCGCCTGAGTCAGAGACGTCTGCTTCGTCCTCACCTTCGTCCGCACGGGAGGCGTAGAGCAGGTCGAGGTATTTAAACTGGTTGCAGGCAGAGATGAAGGGCTCGGGGGTCTTCTGCTCCCCCATGCCGATAACCTGCATGCCGCTCTCACGCAAGCGCGCAACGAGGCGCGTAAAGTCGGAGTCCGAGCTCACGATGGCAAACCCGTCAACATTTCCGGAATAGAGGATGTCCATAGCATCGATGATCATCGCAGAGTCGGTCGCGTTCTTGCCCGCGGTGTAGCTGTACTGCTGCATGGGAATGATCGAGTTCTCGAGCAGGCAGTCCTTCCACGAGGTGAGCCTTTGACTCGTCCAATCGCCGTAAATGCGCTTGTACGTGGCGACACCAGAGTTTGCCACCTCGTCGAGAATGATTTTGATGTATTTGGGCGCGATGTTATCCGCATCGATAAGGATCGCGAACCGAAGGTCGTTGTCAGACACGTTTCCAGCCTTTCTGAAACACAGGATTACTCCCATGGTACCCTGCGCGCACAACCAGCACGTCAAGCCCACAGGAACTCTAGGCTAGGGTCTCAACCCAAGAGGCCGCCCCTCGCCGGTGCAACCGTCTGGCGCAGTTCCGCAGAAAGCCCCGCCGAAACGGGGCTTTCGAGGACTGTCTGAGCACAGACGGTTGCACCGGGGAGGGGCGGCCAACCTATCGGTTGATCGCCTACGCTTGAGGCTTAGGCGGCATGAGTGGGTTCTCGCGCTTGAGCAGCGTCATGAACTCATCGCCCGTGATGGTCTCCTTCTTGTAGAGGTAGCGCGCCAGCTCGTGGAGCTTGAACTTGTTCTCCTTGAGCACCTGAAGGGCTCGGGCGTGCGCAGCCTCGATAACCTTCTGAACCGCATCGTCGACGCGCTCGGCGGTACCCGGCGCGCAGGTGAGCGACGTGTCCTGGTTGAGATAGGCGTTCTGCACGGTACCGAGCGCCATCATGCCAAACTCGTCCGACATGCCAAACCGCGTGATCATGTTGCGGGCAAGCTTGGTCGCCTGTTCGATATCGTTGGCGGCGCCGGTTGTCATCTCGCCAAAGATGAGCTCCTCGGCTGCACGGCCACCGCAGTAGACGGCGAGCTTGTCGAGGACCTCCTGCTTAGTGGTAAGGAACTTCTCGTCCTCCTCCACCTGCATGGTGTAGCCCAAGGCACCAGAGGTTCGCGGCACGATGGTGATCTTGGTGACCGGAGCGCCTTCCTTCATGTTGGCGGCAACGATGGCGTGCCCGATCTCGTGGTAAGAAACGACCTGCTTCTCATGGTCGGAGAGCACCGTAGATTTACGCTGCTGACCGGCAATGACGACCTCGACCGATTCCTCAAAATCCTCCTGCGTGGCGCGGGCACGGCCCTGGCGCACGGCACGGAGCGCGCCTTCGTTGATGATGTTGGAGAGGTCTGCGCCCGAGGCACCCGGCGTGGCACGAGCGATAGCGGAAAGGTCGATAGGCGGCTGGGTCTTCACGTCCTTGGCATGGAGCTCGAGAATCGCCTTGCGGCCGGCAAGGTCGGGAAGCTCGACGGGAACACGGCGGTCAAAGCGCCCGGGACGCAGAAGCGCCGGATCGAGCGAGTCGGGACGGTTCGTGGCAGCAAGTACGACGATGCCCTTATGGTTGTCGAAACCGTCCATCTCGGTCAGCAGCTGGTTCAGCGTCTGCTCGCGCTCGTCGTTGGTGGAGAGGCCCGCATCGCGGCGCTTGCCCACGGCGTCGATCTCGTCGATGAAGACGATGCAGGGCGCCTTCTCCTTGGCCTGCTTGAAGAGGTCGCGCACCTTGGCGGCGCCGCGGCCCACGAACATCTCGACAAACTCGGAACCCGAGATAGAGAAGAACGGCACGCCCGCCTCGCCGGCAACAGCTTTGGCCAGAAGGGTCTTACCCGTGCCCGGAGGGCCTACGAGCAGAGCGCCCCTCGGCAGGCGAGCGCCGATGTCCTCGTAGCGCTTGGGGTTCTCGAGGAAGTCGACAACCTCCTTCAGAGACTCCTTGGCCTCCTCCTGACCGGCGACGTCCTTAAAGGTCACACCGACGTCCTTGGAAGCGACGATACGTGCGCCGCTCTTACCGAGGCCGCCGCCCATGCCGCCAAACCCGCCGGATCCAAAGTTCATCGATGGGCCGTCATCCCCCATCGCCTTCTTCATACGACGGTTCAACCACCAACCAAAGAGCAGGAAGATGATGATGGGGCTGAAGTAGATGAGGAAGTAGATCCAGGCGTTACCGTCGTTACTCGGAATGGTCACATCGAGCGTCGCCCCGGCATCGACGATGCGGTTGGTTAGGTCCGAGTCGCTCGGCATGACCGTCGTCTCGTATGCCGCCTCAACCGTGCCGTCGTCCTTCACGTCCTTCTTGAGGGTGTAGACTGCGGTCGCGTCACCGGTGTTGTAGTCGACGCTTGCAACCTTTTTGTCGTCCAGATCCTGCAAGAACTGGGTGTAACTCACCTGGTTGATCTGGACGCGCTGACCGAGGTTGGGGAACAGCAGCGTGCTCAACACAAGATAGACAGCCATCGCAAGGATCACGTAGAGGATCATGTTGCGTCTACGCTTATGGTCATCCATTTCCATAGAAGTGTCTCCCATCGGGTTGGTGCAATGATTTGAGGATACCCAAGTCCTCGCTCCGTAAACCGAGCTGCTGGGCACTCCCCGGCCCCATAGGAACGACCGCCCGCATGACGGCTGGCCCGCAACACTATTGAGTCGCGCCCGCGTGGTTTGTATGATAGACCGGTTTGGGGAACGTGCGGGATGAGCGTCCCGTAAAGGCAGCAGGGGTATCGCATGGCACAGACGAAGCAAACCAAGTCACGGCAGTCTCTCGATGTCACCCAGGGCATCATCTGGCAGCAACTCCTGCTACTCTGCGTCCCCATCTTCTTCAGCTCGTTCTTCCAGCAGGCGCACGCCCTCATCAACACGTTTATCTTGGGTCAGTTTGGCGGAAAGCTCGCCTTGGGCGGCGTGCAGGCAACCGCATCGCTATTTGAGCTCGCCGTTGGCTTCTCGGTTGGCGTGGGTGCTGGATGCGCCGTAATCTCGGGCCAATTCTTTGGCAGCCATGACGACGAGCGCCTCTCGCGCGCCATTCACACCGCTATGACCGTGGCGCTCGCGCTCGGCCTTACGCTATCCGTTGCCGGCGTCATCTTTATCCCGCACGTGCTCGAGCTCATGGGGACGCCCGACGAGCTCATGGCAGAGGCGGTGCCCTACGCACGCTGCTACGCGGCAGGCATGGTCTTCTCGCTTGTACTCAATATGGGTTCGGCGCTACTGCGTTCGGTCGGAGACACCCGCACCCCCGCCCTCATCATCGCAAGCGGCTGCGTCATCAACGCCGTCCTCGACTACATCTTGGTCGCCCTGCTCGGCCTCGAGGCCATGGGCTGCGGCATCGCGACCGCAACGACGCTCTTCATCAACGCCGCGCTCATCTGCGCTCGCCTTATGCGCGCCCCCGGCGCCTGGCGCCTCATCCCCAGCCACCTCGGTATCGACAGGCGCATCTGCGCAAGCATGCTCGCAACAGGCCTTCCGTTGGGCATCCAGTCCTCGGTCTACTCGGTGTCGAACATCATCCTGCAATCCACGGTCAACACCTTTGGCACCGACGCTGTGACCGGTTGGGGCCTCTCGAGCCGCCTCGATGCAATCGTGTGGATGGTAACCGAGGCCCTCGGCGTCTCCATGACAACGTTTGCCGCCCAGAACTTCGGCGCCCGCAACTACGAACGCATGCGGCGCGGCTACCACACCTCGCTTGTAATCACCGTTGCCCTCGTGGGTGGTCTGTCAGCACTCCTCGTCGCGTTTGTGGGACCGCTCTCTCGCATCTTCATCGACGACGCACATGTGACCGCCTACACAACCACGATGATTCACTTCATCGCACCGTTCTACCTGTTCTACTCGATCGTCGACAACACCTCCGGCGCGATACGCGGCTCGGGCGAGAGCTTTCGCCCGATGCTCCTCACCATCTTGGGCACCGTTGTCTTCCGCGTCATCTGGCTCCTCGCCGTCGTGCCGCTCCACCACACCATCGAGACGATGCTCCTCGTCTACCCGGTGACCTGGATTCTGACGGCGATTCTCTTTGTCGCCTACCACCACTGGGGGCATTGGCTTCGCCATGCCGAGGCGCGTGCCGCCAAACTCAAAGGCGAATCCGGCGAGCGTCGCGTGGTGGAGATCTAAGGCTGCGCGCGTCAGGCGAAAACCGAAGTGGTGAGCCCGGCAATGAACCCGGGAAAACGCTCGCTGAAGAGGTGCAGGTAGAGAGCCTGCAAAAACCGAAGTAATGAACCCGAGGCGTCGAAAAGGGGCAAATCGCGCATTACTGGGTTCATTACTTCGATTTTCGCCTGAAATACAGGCGCGAATTCATTACTTCGATTCTTGCCGGAAACGTCCCGGGCGCAAGACCATGCGCGGCAGCCACCCGCAGCTGAGCCGGCGAGGTGCCGCCACCCAGGTGTCACCGGAGACGGTGGCAGCAACGCACCCTTACGAGAACATGCCGGGTCGGTAGTGGTAGCTGTTGCTCGCATGGGGGCAGAGCTGCCAGAACGCCACGGCGGAGGCAGCGGCGACGTTAAGCGAATCGACCCCGTGGGCCATAGGGATGCGCACGGCAACGTCGCAGCCGGAGACCGTGCGCGCGGTCAGGCCCGTTCCCTCGGTGCCCATGAAGATGGCGAGCCGGTCGATGTCGAGAAGCACGGGGTCGTCGAGCGAGAGCGAATCGTCGGTGAGCGCCATAGCGGCGCAGGTGAAACCGGCACGATGGAGCACCTCAAGCCCGTCAGCTGGCCAAGTGCGCGCGGTCTCCCCTATGCGGGTCCAGGACACTTGAAAGACCGTCCCCATGCTCACCCGAACCGCGCGACGATACAGCGGGTCGCAGCACGTGGGACTCACCAGGATGCCGTCGACGTTGAGCGCGGCCGCGGAGCGGAAAATCGCGCCGACGTTGGTGTGGTCCACAATGCCCTCGAGAACGCACACGCGCACCGGGCGCTCACCGGCTGCCTCGCAAACGCCCTCGAGAAACGTCGCCGGGTCCACAAGCGGAGGACGGCGGAACGCGGCGAGCGCACCACGCGTGACGCTAAATCCGGTCAGCTGCTCCATAAGCTCCATAGGGGCAACGAACACCGGGACATCTTCTGCGATGGTAGCGAGCAGCGGCTCGAGCTGCTCCAGCCAGCGCTCGCCCATAAGAAAGCTCACCGGGGTGAGTCCGGCGTCGAGCGCGCGCTCGATTACCTTGGCGCTCTCGGCGATAAAGATGCCCTTCTCGGGCTCGAGGACGCTTCTGAGCTCACGCTCGGTAAGGCGCGTGTAGGCGTCGAGCCTCGGGTCAGTCAGGTCATCTATGTGAAGGATGTCCGCCATGCTAGAAGACCGCATCCACGATGCGCTCCACGACCTCTGCGCCCAGATCGATAGCGGCGTCGATGACCGCCGAGGCAACCGTGTCCTCTTTGCGCTCCGCACGCTCGTAGGTCACAAAATCGTAGGCGATGCCGGCATCGCCCTCCCCCTGCGCAATTGTATAGCCACCGTCGGTTGCCGCGACGCGCCAAGAGGCATCGTGATCGAGGTCGGGAAAATAGGCGTCCGCGGGGCGGATGCAATGGTTCTTAGTCACGATCGCGCGCGAGCACAGCGGCAGCATCTGGCGGTACACCTCTGCGCCACCGATGACCCACGCCTCCTCGTCGGGCGCGAGAAGCGCAAGCGCCTCTTCGACCGAATGCACGACCTCGATGCCCTCGCGCTCAAAAGAGGCGTGGCGCGTGAGCACGATGTTCCGCCGGTCCTTGAGCGGCCGCGCGCCCGGGAAGCTCTCCAGGGTCTTACGGCCCATAATGACCGTGTGCCCCTTGGTGCAGCGCACGAAATGACGCATGTCCGCACGGTTGGCGACGACCATATCGCCCGCGCGGCCGATACCCCAGTCGTCGCACACCGCGACGATGGCGCTGAGGTTATCCAGAGGCTTCGGCTCGTTCTTAGACGGCAATGGGGATTCCTTTCACCTGGGGGCCGGTCTCGTACCCCTCGACAATGAGGTCGTCGGTCGTGAAGTCGTAGAAGTTGGTGACAGCGGGATTGAGCGAGACTTTGGGCGCCGGATACTGCGGGCGCTCGATGAGCTCGCGGATGATGGGCACGTGCCGGTCGTAGATGTGCGCGTCGACGATGACGTGCAGAAGCTCGCCCGCCACCATGCCCGAGACCTGCGCTACCATCATGAGCAGGATCGCGTACTGGCAGACGTTCCAGTTGTTAGCCGCGAGGATGTCCTGGCTGCGCTGCATGAGGCACATGTTGAGGGTCGGCTTCTCGTCTCCTTCAGCATGTGTCACGTTGTACGTCACGCTGTAGGCGCAGGGGTACAGGTGCATCTCCGAGAGGTCGGCAAAGGTGTACATGTTGGTCATGATGCGGCGCGAGAACGGCGTGTGCGCAAGGTCGTAGAGCACGCGGTCCATCTGGTCGAAGTCGCCCTCGGGATAGTGACTCTTCTGGGCGATCTGGTAACCGTACGCCTTGCCGATGGAACCGGTTTCATCCGCCCACTCGTCCCAGATATGGCTCTTGAGGTCGTGGATGTTGTTCGACTTCTTCTGGTAGATCCAGAGGATCTCGTCCATAGCGGACTTAAGTGCCGTGCGACGAAGCGTGAGTGCCGGAAACTCCTCACGCAGGTCGTAGCGCGCCGTCACACCAAAGTTCTTAATGGTGTAGGCGGGCGTTCCGTCCTCCCAATGGGGACGGACCTTCTCACCTTCTGTGGTGGTGCCGTGGTCGAGGATGTCGCGGCACATCTTCACAAACTGGACGTCGGCCTTGCTCATGCCAAAGCGCCTCCCTATCTCAATCGAAGCCGGTCTCAGCGCCCGGCGAGCTCTTCCCAGCGGCTCTCTCGCACCGGGCCCGTAACCTCAAAGTGCGGCAGAGGCTGAGCGACAGACGCGCGCTCGGTCTCGTCTTTCTTGCGGCGCAACCGCGAGAAAACCGACCCGTGCTTCTTGCACATCTCCATAAGCGCGGTGTCGCAGGCGACTGCGCAGAGGGCGAAGTGCTTGATGAGGTCCGCCTTCCACGCGGGAGGGATGGGCCGCATGAGGTACAGGCGGGTCGAGAGGCCTGAATAGGTACCGCTTGCGCGCTTGGCGTCATCGGGGGTCGCAAAGGAGGCAAGGCGCTTGCCTGCAAGGCCCGCCGCCCCGTCGCCGGCAGCGGCAATCACGAGCTGGAAGGACCGGGCGAGCTCGTCGCGCCCGTCATCTGAGCCGTCCGCAGCGGCACCCATGATGCCGAGCACGGTCATAGCACAGGAGATGGCGCTCGCATAGGTGCCCTCGGCAAGCGCGATATGCGCCTGCGCGAGGCAGACATCGGGCGCGGGAACACCGGAAAGATCGCCGTCCTCGGGCTCCTGCCAGCGCCCCACAAGATCCGCGGCGCGCTCCGCATCGCCTGCGCGAAGGAACGCCCAGGCCTCAGCCGCCCTATCGATATCTCGGTCGCATCCCATATCGACCAACTCCTCGAAACGACAATCTAAAACGTCAAGCTAGAGGCGTTAGAACTTGCGCCCCTTCATCTGCTGCTCCATGGCACGCAGCATGTCCATGTCGGATCCACCAGCGCCCATACCGCCAAAGGGGTTGCCACCGCCGCCCATGAGGTTGGCCATGTTGGGCATGCCCGCCATGCCGGGGACGCGCATCTTCTTGCCCTTCTTACCCTTCTTGCCCTTTTTGCCACCCTGCATCTGCTGGGTCATGGCGCGCATCTTGCCCATCATCTTGTTCATCTCACCCCACTGCTTCATGAGGTTGTTGACGTCGGTAGGCGTGGTGCCGGAGCCACGGGCGATGCGGGCGCGGCGCTGGCCGTTGATGCACTTAGGGTTCAGGCGCTCCTCGCGCGTCATGGATTGGATCATGGCCTCGTTCTTGTCGAGGATGGTCTCGTCGAGGTTGCCGCCCATCTGGTTGAGCGCGCGCTGGCCGCCGGGGAGCATGCCGAGGATGCCCTTCATACCACCCATCTTACGGACGGCGCGCATCTGCTCGAGCATGTCGTCCATGGTGAGGCCCTCGCGGAGCATCCGCTCGGCGGACTCCATCTGCTCGGCCGTGGCGGCTTCCTGGGCCTTCTCGATGATGCCCACCACGTCACCCATGCCGAGGATGCGCTTGGCCATGCGATCCGGGCTGAAGACCTCGAGGGACTCGGGCTTCTCGCCCATGGAGACGAACTTGATGGGCTTGCCGGTCACGGCACGGACCGACAGCGCGCCGCCGCCGCGGGCGTCGCCGTCGAGCTTGGAGATGATGACGCCGTCGAAGTCGGTGCGCTCGGCAAAGGTCGAGACCACGTTGACGATGTCCTGGCCGGTCATGGCGTCCACGACCATGAGCACCTGATCAGGCTTGACCGCACGCTTGATGTCGACGGCCTCCTGCATCATCTGCTCGTCGATCTGCAGGCGTCCAGCGGTGTCGACGATGACCACGTCGCGCAGCTTGTCGACGGCCACGCGGATGGCGCCCTGGGCGATCTCGACCGGGTGCGCGCCATCACCGCGGAAGACCGGCACGCCGATCTCGCCGCCGAGCGTGGCGAGCTGGTCGGCTGCAGCGGGGCGGTAGACGTCGCACGCCGCCAGAAGCGGACTTCTCCCCTGCTTCTTGAGCAGGTAGGCGAGCTTCACCGCCGCAGTGGTCTTACCCGAGCCCTGAAGACCCACGAGCATGATGACGTTGGGGATGCGGCTCGAGAGGACAAGCTTGCTCTCGGTGGAGCCGAGGAGCTCTATGAGCTCGTCGAGTACGATCTTGACGACGTTTTGCGCCGGGGTGAGCGACTCCAAGACCTCGGCGGTCATGCAGCGCTCACGCGTCTTAGCGACAAAGTCCTTGACGACCTTGAAGTTGACGTCCGCCTCCAGAAGCGCCATGCGGATATCGCGCATCGCGCTCGTGATGTCGGCCTCGGTGAGCTTGCCCTTGCCGCGCAGGCGGTCAAAAGTGTCGTTCAGGCGATCGGAAAGACTATTGAACATGGGGTGCTACTCCTCACCAACAAGGGCGCGGCAGAAATTGCGCGCATCGAATGTCTGCAGATCCTCGACGTGCTCGCCCACGCCAACACGGTAGATGGGAAGCTGAAGGCGCTGCGCCACGGCGAGTGCGATGCCACCCTTGGCGGTGCCGTCGAGCTTGGTCATGATGATGCCGTCGAGGCCGAGGGCCTCGTTGAACTCGCTCGCCTGCGTGAGGCCGTTCTGACCCGTTGCAGCATCGATGACGAGCACCACGTAGACGTCCATGGCGCCGGCGCGCATCTTGCTCGCGCGCTTGCGCGTCACGTTCACGACCTTGGCGAGCTCGCGCATGAGCTCGGGCGAGGTGTGAAGGCGTCCCGCCGTATCGATGAGTACAAGGTCGGCCGCCGTGCGGTCGGCCTCGTCGAGCACGTCGTAGCAGACGCTCGCCGGGTCGGAGCCGCGATCGCGCTTGACAACCGGCACGCCGGCGCGCTCGCCCCAGACGTCGAGCTGCTCGATGGCAGCGGCACGGAAGGTGTCCGCCGAGCCGATGACCACGCGCTTGCCCGCCGCGTGCGCTGCGCTCGCGATCTTTCCGACCGTCGTCGTCTTGCCGGCACCGTTGATGCCCACAAAGAGCACGCAAGAGGGCGTGGACGTAAACGGGTCGCGCTCAGGCTCGACAAAGATCTCTGCCAGGCGGTCGGCAAGGGCGCCGCGCAGCTGAGCGGCGGTCTTTAGGTTCTTGCGCGCCGCGAGGTCACGCAAGTCATCGGTCACCTGCATGGCGATGTCAGCACCCATGTCCCCCATGACGAGCGTGTCCTCAAGATCCTCCCAGAAGCTCTCGTCCACCTCGCCGCCAAAGTAGAAGATCTCGTTGATGGCCTCGCGGCTACGCTCGAGACCCTGTTGCAGTTTCTCAAACAAACCCATCTTATGCGTTCACGACCTTTCCCGTCGCGCGGTCGAGCCGCTGGCTCACCACACGGCTCACTCCGTCTGCCTGCATGGAGACGCCGTAGAGGACGTCGGCGTCCTCCATCGTGCGGCGCTGGTGCGACACCACGAGGAGCTGCGTGCGATGACGCAGCACGTCGATGGCGTCGAGGAGTTTGGAGAGGTTCGAGTCGTCGAGTGCCGCCTCGACCTCGTCGAGCACGTAAAACGGCACCGTGCGCGTCTTGTAGACCGCAAAGAGCAAAGCCAGGGCCGTCAGGCTCTTCTCGCCGCCGCTCATGAGCATCATCTTGGTGATGCGCTTGCCCCGCGGCTGTGCGATAACCTCGATGCCCGTCTCGGAGGGGTGCTCCGGATCGGTCATCTCGAGGTGCGCCTGACCGCCCGGGAAGAGCATGGCGAAGATCTCGCGGAAGTTCTCATCGACCTTCTCAAAGGTGGTGAGGAACGCCCGGCGCATCTTGCGGTCGATGGCTGCCGTGATCTTGGTGAGCGCTTTGCGCGCGCTCTCGAGGTCGGCGAGCTGCGCCTCGATGTAGTCGGCGCGCTCGCGCAGGCGCTCGTACTCCTCCATGGCGACCTGGTTCACAGGACCCAGGTTATTGATCTTGGTGACGAGCGTGCGGAGCTCTCGCTCGGCGGCGTCGCGATCCTCGGGCTCGGGCAGGGTCAGCGCCTGCTCGAGCGTGGTGGTGCCATCAGCGGTGATGGCCTGGACGGCGTTTTCCACCTGGACCTCGAGCTTGCCGCGCTCAACCTTGACCTCGTTGAGCTCGGCCTGCGCGCGCTCCACCTCATCCTTGGCGGAGGCGACCTCTGCCTTGGCGTCCTCGATGGTCTTCTTGAGTGAGGCGGAGTCCGCCTCCTCAAGCGATGCCTGATCGCGCAAGCGCGCCGCCCAATCCATCGCGCGCTCGGAAAGCGCCATGTAGCGATCGTGGAGGGGGTCGACGCGCAAGCGCAGGACCTCCAACGAACGGGAGGCCTGACGCGTACCGCGAATGCGACGGTCGATGCCCTCGAGACGGTGCTCGAGCTCTGGCACGCGCGCAGAGAGGCTGCGGGCGCGCTCCTCGGCCTGGGCGCGGCGCACCTTGGCCTCGCCGAGGGCACGGGCGGCCTCGGCGTCGTCGCGACGGACGCGGTCGAGCTCGTCGGCAACCTCGGCGATCTTCTCCGCGAGCTCGCCTATGCGGGCGCGTGCCTCGTCGCGGGTGCGCGTGAGCTCCTCGACGCGCGGACGAGCCTCGCGCACCTGCACGGCGGCGCGCTCACGACGCTGCAAAATCTGCTGGCGCTCTGCCTGGGCAGAGGAGAGCGACTGCTCGAGGCGCCCGATCTCAGAAAGCAGTGAGCGGCGCTCACCCTCCAGGCGAGCGATCTCGCCCCGGGCGTCACTCTGCTCGGCGCGGGCGACAGAGGCGGCCTCCTCGGCCTCACGCACGAGCTCCTGGGCATGCTCGAACACCGAGCTCAGATCGGGCTCCAGGGCCTCGAGCTCGCGAATACGACGCTTGCGCTCAAGCGCGCCCGCAGCGGCGTCGGTGGGTGCACCGACGCGGACGATGCCGCCCGAGGTGACGCGGGCGCCGCGGGGGGTCACATACACCACACCGGGGATCTCCGGCGCCGCAAGCGCATCCTCAAGTGAATCAACAACGTAGATATGGCCGAGGAGCGCTCCCACGACCCCGGCGAACCCCTCACGGACAGCGAGTCGGTCCACCAAGCGGTAGCCGGCGGCACCCGCCGCGGGCGCGGGAGCCTGAAGCGCCTTGCCCGCAAGCAACGCCTCGCCGGAGACACTCTGCTGGGCGAGCGCGAGCTCGGCTGCCTGGGCAAGATCCTTGGCACCCTCGAGGATGATGCCGTCGATGTCGCCCGCAAGCAGGGTCTCGACGAGACCCTCGAGCTCCTCGGGCACCTCGATGATGTCGCCAAGACGGCCCGTTACCCCGTCTTTGAGCTCTCCCACGATACGGGCAACGAGGGGCGACGAGTCGGAGAGGCGCTCGTCAAGGCGCGAGAGGCTCTGAAGCTCGGAGCGCACCTCGGAGAGGCGGTCACGAGCCTCGGCCTCCTTGGCACGGCGATCGGCAAGGGCGGCCTCGGCGGTCTGGATGGAGTCTGCGGCAGACGAGAGCGCGGCCTGCGCCTCCACGATCTGGGCGTCAATCTCCTCGGAGCGCGCACGGCGGCTCTCAAGGGAGGCGGCGACCTCCTCGGCACCCTCGTCTATCTGGGCGATTCTCGAGGCGAACATCTCGTCCTCGAGCTCCGCGTTGGAAAGCGATTCGTTGAGCTTGGCGAGCGCAAGCGCGGCGTTGTCCGCCTCGCGTTGGCTCTCGCGCTGCTGACGGCTGAGGTCGGACTGCTCGCCATCAAGCTCGACGCGGCGGGCATGCAGCTCGTCGGCGGAAGGCTCGAGGCGCTCCACATCGGCCTCGGCAACGCCAAGCGCTGCCGTCACCTCATCGAGCTGGCGGCGCGCCCCCTCAAGCTCGTCGGCCACGCGGCGACGCTGATGCTCGGAGCTTGAGAGCGTGCCGCGCATCTCGGAGAGGCGGGCGACCATGTTGTGGCCCTTCTCCTCGAGCAGACGCATGTCGGAGCCGATCCGGCCCACAACGTCTTGCATGTGGCGGCGCTGCTCGCCCAAATCCCCTACAAACAGGCCCTTCTCCTCGAGCATGACCTGCAACTTCTCGAGCTCGCGTTCTTTCTCGGAGAGACGGTAGCGGGCGAGCTCGAGCGAGGCCTCGCCCTCCTTGCCGCGTGTCTCGACGCCGCGCCAACGGTCCTGGAGACGGCGGAGTTCGTCGACCGCGAGGATCTGCGTGAGCTCGTTCGCGCGGGACGAGAGCTCCTTGTAGGTGCGCGCGCGGTCGACCTGACGCTCCAGCGGACGCAGCTGGCGCGTGATCTCGCGCGAGATGTCGCGCGCACGGGTCAGATGCTCGTCCATGGAGGCAATCTTGCGCGCAGCGCGCTCCTTGCGGCGCTTGTGCTTTGAGATGCCGGCGGCCTCCTCCACAAGGGTGCGCCGCTCCTCGGGCCGGCTCTGCAGGATGGCGTCGAGCTTGCCCTGGCTGATGATGGAATGCGTGTCCTTGCCCAGACCGGAGTCATGCAGGATGTCCTGGATGTCCATGAGGCGGCAGGGGCTTTGGTTGATGAGGTACTCGCTCTCGCCCGAGCGGTACATGCGGCGCGTGATAGCGACCTCGTCGAAGTCAACGGGGAGCACATGGTCGGCGTTGTCGAGCACGAGCGTCACCTCGGCGACGCCCACGGGCTGGCGCGCGGAGGATCCCGAGAAGATGACGTCCTCCATCGCCTGGCCGCGCAGCTGCTTGGCGCTCTGCTCTCCGAGCACCCACAGGATGGCGTCGGAGATGTTCGACTTGCCCGAACCGTTAGGGCCGACGATGACGGTGAGCCCGGGCTCGAAGGTCATGTGCGCACGATCGGCGAAGGACTTGAACCCTTTTAAGGTGAGCGATTTTAGATACACGGGTTCCCCTCAGCGTCGGTTGACTTGGGTATGGCGCCGTCCTCGGTATAGCCCAGGCGCTCAAGAGCGTCGAGCGCGGCAGCTGCCTCGGCCTCCTTCTTGGAAGAACCCGAGCCCCTTCCCTGCCGGGCGCCGTCGATGAGCACAACAGCGGTGAAGGTGGGCGCGTGCGCCGGCCCCTCGGTGGAGACGAGTTTGTAGGAGGGAGAGGCCATGCCATCCCTCTGTACGCACTCCTGAAGGTAGGACTTGGGATTCTCGGGTCGCTCGGCGCGCTCGGTTGCCAGATGGGGCTTCAGCGTACGCAGGATGAACGCCTCGGCGACGTCCCAGCCGCCATCGAGGAAAAGGGCACCTACCAAAGACTCGTACACGTTCTCTAAGGCTGAGTGAAGTCCTCGGGCACCGGTGCCGGTCTCCGAGGCGCCAAAGAAGATGCACGAGCCGATACCGAGCTCGTCGGCGACCTCGGACAGCGTGAATCCAGCGACAAGCGACACCTTGAGGCGCGTCAGCCTGCCCTCGTCGAGCGAGGGATAGGCCTCATACAGCGCACGGGCAACGATTGCCCCTAAGATGGAGTCGCCGAGGAACTCGAGGCGCTCGTAGGACGAGCCCACCGGCTCCCCCTCAACCGCGGAGGGGTGCGTGAGGGCCCGTCGCAGCAATAGCTTGTCCTGGAACTCGTGGCCGCAGATCTTCTCGGCACGGGCGAGCTTTTCCGATACAGGCACGGGTCGTTATGCCTCCTGCGACGCCTCGATGGCGTCGAGCGCATCGCCTACCGAGCTGATGGAGAGCAGACGGTCCTCGGGAATCTCGATATCGAACTCGTCCTCAAAGGCGGTGACGAGCTGGAGGCGATCGAGAGAATCGGCATCAAGATCGTCGAAGGTGGTCTCCTCGGTGATCTCGTCCTCATTGATGCCGAGAACGTCGGCGGCGACCTCGGCTACCTTAGCGAGCATCTCTGAGCGCTCCATGGCGACTCCTTCCAAACGGCCGGTAACGGCGCAGATAAACCATCTAATAGATTCTACCCTGATGAGCCCTGCCGCTCAATGCCACCCTTGCGCTTGTCGGCGGCAGACGGACGGGCAAGCGCCCCGGGAGACGGCGCTAGGCGACGATGCCGTCCACCGAGCCGGCGACCGCGTCCACGAGCCCCGCGCGCACCGCGCTCGCCGTGGCGAGGGTACCGTTCTTGACGGCCTCCACCGAGGTCGCGCCGTGGCCGATGAGCACCACGCCCTTGAGGCCGAGCAGAATCGCGCCGCCACGGGCATCGCCCGACAACTTGTCCTTGATGGCATAGAGGGCGTCTTTCACCAACAGCGCGGCGAGCTTGCCCTTAACCGAACCCATGAGGGCGCCCTTGAGCTCGCCGAGCAGATACTTGGCAGCACCCTCGGTAGCCTTGAGCGCGATGTTTCCGGCAAAGCCGTCGGATACGATGACGTCGAGGCGGCCGGAGAGCAGATCGGTCCCCTCGCAGTTGCCGGCAAATCCGGGAACGCGCTCGGCCATAAGCGGGAAGCAAGCCTGGGTGAAGCGCGAGCCCTTGTGCTCCTCGGTGCCGTTGGAGAGCAAGCCCACGCTCGGGTTTTCGATGCCGCAAACCACACGCGCGTAAGCGGAGGCCATCTGGGCAAAGCGGACGATATCGTCGGGCTCTACATCGGGGTTGGCGCCCATGTCGGCAAAGACCGTGAGGCCGTCTTTGGCGTTGGGGACGGCCGTGGTGATGCAGGGGCGAACCGGACGGCGCTCGCCGTCCTGCTCATAGCGAAACGGCGTTACGTACGCCGTCGCCGCGGCCGTCACCGCACCGGTCGAGCCAGCGGAGAAGAAGCCCTGGGCGTTGCCCTTCTTGATCGCACGGCACGCAAGGACGATGCTCGACTTACGCTTGGTCATAACGGCCTTGATGGGGTCGTCCTCCATCGTGATCACATCCGGAGCCACAAGAGCCTCGGCGCGCTCGTGCGTACGGCAGAACTCGCCGATGACCTCCTCTGGACCCGCCACGAGCACCTCGAGCTCGCTGTCGGCAGCGAGCGCCTCGGCAATTCCCTGCAAGACGACGGAGGGCTCCTCGTCGCCGCCCATGGCGTCAACGCAAACGCGAACCTTCATGACATCCCCTTTCGATAGAGAAATGGCCGACTCAGCGAGCCGGCCATGCAAATTGCAACTCTCACGCATCGAGCCTTACCCGGAAGGGTTACTCAGTGACGATGACCTCGCGGTCCTTGTAGTAGCCGCAGTTGGGGCAGACGTGATGCGGAAGCTTCACGGCATGGCAACGGGGGCAGACGGAGCGCGAAGGAGCGCTGATCTTCATATTGGCAGAGCGACGGGAGTGAGTGGCACCGCGGCCCTTCTTTTGCTTAGGTACTGGCATGATGACCTTCCTTACATGGTTAGCTAACAGGCACGAATACGCGCAAGTAGCGATAATAGCACAGATATCCGCCCCTGATAAGAGGCTTTTTCTCACCACACGAGCTGCAAAACTTCAGCGAATGGATGAACCTAATCGTCGAGCTTGAGGTTTTTGAGCGCAGCGAACGGGTTGTCGTCGCCCATGACGCGCTCCTCCTCAGCCCTCTCGGCGCAATCGCAGGTCTCCTCGTTGAGGTTGGCGCCGCAGACCGGGCAGAGGCCGCGGCAGTCGGGGCGGCACAGCACCACAAAGGGCGTGTCCATCACCACGGCGTCCGAGATGGGCTCCGCAAGGTCGATCTTACGGTCCTCGCCGAGGAGCTCGTAGTCGTCGTCCTCGTCGGCACCCTCGGGCTCGTGGAAGAGGTAGTACTCTTGGAGCTCGCCGGCAACATCGAACTCAGCGGGCTCGAGGCAGCGGTCGCACGCACCCGTGACGCTCGCACGCACCATGCCCGTGAGCAGAATGCCGTCACCGGCGTTGGTGAAGACGGCATCGTAGCTGACGCCGCCGTTGAGCGTGAACTCCTTCTCCCCCACCGTGTAGCCGGCGACGTCGACCGTGCCTGACGTCTGCCAGCTCTCGCCGGGATTCTCAACCCGGTCAGCAAGCTCGACGATGAGCAAATCGATAAACGCCATGATTAGTAGCCGCTCGTGAGGCCGGGGCCGCTCGCGCTCTCGGTGAGCTGCTGGCGGCAGCGGGCAACGGTGCCGGTCAGGCTCTTCAGGTTCTCCTCGAGGTGCGTGAAGACCTGCTCGGCATAGTCCTCGGCAGCGTAGCGGGTATCGCGCTCGTACTGGTCGGCGCGGGCGCGGATGTCCTCGGCCTGCTGCTGGGCCAGGCGCACGATCTCCTGCTCGCCGGCGATGGTGAGCGCCTGCTGTTGGGCGTCCGCCACAATGGAATCAGCCTGGGCCGTTGCAGAGGAGATGAGCTCGTCGCGCTCGCGCAGAATGCGGCGGGACTTCTGCCACTCCTCGGGGTAGCTCATGCGAATCTCGTCGAGAATGTTGAAGAACACCTCGGTCTCGATGACCTTGAACTGGGCATTCTTGCCAAACGGGGGCTTAGCGTCCTCGATGATGCCCTCGAGCTCGTCCACGAGGCTCTCGATGCGCTCGCCAGGAAGGGGTTCGCCCGGCATCCCGTCTCCTTTCATTGGGTGCATATCAAGTCTTGATAGTACCACATACGTCTCGTTTAGCTATTTGAACCGGTCTTTGAGCGCGCAGGCGACACACGGCGGAACAAAGAGCGACACGTCGCCGCCGCACGAGGCGATCTGGCGGACGGCCGATGACGAGAGGTAGCCAAACTCGGGGCTGCTCATAACAAAGATGCTCTCAAGGTCGGGGTCGAGCCGGTAGTTGAGGTCCGCCTGCTGGAGCTCGTACTCAAAGTCGGTCATCGCGCGCAGGCCCTTGACGACGGCTTCCGCCCCAATCTCGCGCGCAAAGTCGACGAGCAGGCCCGTGAACGGCCTCACCTCGATGCCGTCGATATCGGCGAGCGCCTCTTTGGCAAGCTCGACGCGCTCCTCGAGCGAGAAGGTCGTGCCCACGCCGTTTTTGCCGAGCGACGCCGCAACGGCGACGGTGACGTGCGGGCAGATGCGCCGGGCGCGCCGGGCGACATCGATATGTCCGTAGGTGATGGGGTCAAACGTTCCCGGCACGAGAACGTGGGTGATGTTTCCGCTCATAGGGCTCCTCCAGATTGGCGTCACATGCGTATGCTAGCCGACGTAGCGCAGAAGGTCCACCGCCGTGATGCCGTAGCGCTTCTCGCGCAGGACCTCGAAGCCCTCGGGTCGCGCGCCGGCATCGCGCGCCGCATGCTCCACAACCGCGAGCGCCCCGGGGGCAACGAGCCCGGCGGCGACAAGATCGTCGAGCAGACGCTCGACGGGCTCGGGGCCTAAGGCATACGGAGGATCGAGCATGATGAGGTCGAAGGGACCGCCCGCAAGGCGCCCCCGCGCCGCGAGCGCGGAGACGTCGCCGACGACGACCCGGTACCGCCCGGCACCGGCGCCTAAGCTCTCGAGGTTTTTGCGGACAAGCGCCGCCGCTTTTCTATCGGCATCAACGAACAGCGAAAACGCCGCACCGCGCGAGAGCATCTCGATACCAAGGGCACCGGAGCCTGCAAAAGCGTCGAGTACGCGCACACCCTCAATGCCCTCATCGAGCGCGGAGTTCACCATAGACGCCATCGCCTCGCGGACGCGGTCCGTCGTGGGACGCGTGACGTCGCTTCCCTCGGGCTCGAAGATCCTTCTCCCCCGCCAATCTCCTCCAACGACTCTCATCCGCCGCTCACCTCTTTGAACACGTCGCCGTAGCGCACGATAACCTCCTGACGCAAGGGGGCCGTCGCGCACGCCCCCAAATCCCTCGAGTACGTGAGCAGCTGCTTTGCGTCGCGCTGCGCCGCCTCGATAATCTCCACGTCCTCGTCCAGATCGACGAACTTAAGGCTCACCCCGCCGCTCTGGCGAAAGCCCAGTATCTCCCCTTCATGGCGAAGGCGCAGGTCGAGCTCTGCCAAGGCAAAGCCGTCCTCCGTCTTCTCCAGCGCCTCGAGGCGCTGGTAGGCGGTGGAGTTTCGCTTGGTCTTTGTCTGCATCATGACAAAGCATCTGCCCGAGATGTCACCGCGACCCACACGGCCGCGCAGCTGATGCAGGGTCGCCAGACCAAAGCGCTCCCCGTTCTCAATCACCATGACCGTGGCGGAGGGCACGTCTACACCCACCTCGACCACGGTGGTGGATACCAGCACCTGCACCTCTTTGCGACGGAAGGCGTCGATGACGGAGTCCTTCTCGGCCGCGCGCATCCGTCCGGTGAGCGCCTCCACGCGAACATCCGCAAAGACCCTCCCGAGCTCCTCCACCTCACGAGCGACGTCGTGCAGGGCGGGAGCGGCCTTAGTCTTCGCAGACGAATCCAGCATATCCTCCGCGCCCGGCACCTCTTCGAGCTCGCTCAAGGGGTCGCCCGCCTCGACGAGAGGGCAGATCACATACGCCTGCTCGCCGCGCACGAGCGCCTCCCGAATGGCATCGTAGGCGATGTCGCGGTTCGCTTCGGTAAGCACGCGCGTGACCACGCCCGCGCCCGGTACGGGCCGATGGCGGATGACGCTCGTATCGAGGTCTCCATAAACCGAAAGCGCAAGCGTGCGCGGGATGGGTGTGGCGGTCATAACAAGGAGGTCGGCACCCGGGCCTTTCGAGCGGAGCGCATTGCGCTGCCCGACGCCGAAGCGGTGCTGCTCGTCAATCACCACGAGCGTCAGCTCGCGGAACGACACGTCATCTGAGAGCAGCGCCTGCGTGCCAAAGGCAACCGTTATCTCGCCGTTGCGCAGGCGCCGGGTCGCCTCCTCGCGCTCGGGAGCGGGCGTGGCGCCGGTGATAAGGGTCCAGGTTATGCCCGCCGCATCGAGCAGGGGTCCGCATTTCTGCGCATACTGGCGGGCGAGCACCCCGGTGGGGGCCATAACCGCCGCCTGCGTGCCGCTATCAGCCGCAGCAGCGAGGCCAAAGCACGCGACAGCCGTCTTGCCCGTGCCGACGTCGCCGAGCAGCAGGCGGTTCATGATGTGGCCTGCGTCGGTCATATCGGTGAGGATATCCTGCACCGCCGCGTCCTGCTCTGCGGAAAGCTCGAAAGGAAGAGCTTGGCGGAGCGCCTCGACGTGCTCGCCCACACGATGGGCGCAAGGGGCGACGTCGAGCAGGTTCGCATCGTTGCGCAAGCGAAGCGCCAACTGCAGCAGCAGGAGCTCATCATAGGCGAGGCGCGTCCTCGCCTGGTTCCGCTCGGACATATCATGGGGAAAGTGGATGGAGCGAAGCGCGCGAGCGAGACTCATAAGGCGTCGCTTCGTGCGCAGGCGCGCAGGTAGATAGTCGGAGAGCGTCACCGAGCGCTCGAGCGCGACCGACACGATGCGGCGCATCCAAGCGGCGGAGATACCCTCTCCCACCGGATGGACCGGCATGATGGTGCCAGACGCCTCATTGTCAAGCACCTCGTAATGGGGAGACGCCATCTGCTTGAACCCGTAGGCAAACTCGACCTTGCCCATCACCGCTACCCGCATGCCGGGCTCAAGCTGCTGGGCTATCCAGGGCTGTTTGAAGAAGGCGACCTGAAGAACTCCCGTATCGTCGACAAGCGAGACCTCGACAACCGTCATGCGCGGGCGCGGACGACGCTGCGTCACACGGTCGACACGCGCAACGACCGTAGCAACCTCTCCCAACGGCGCATCCTCGATCCGGTAGGCGTGCGAGAAGTCAAGATAGCGCCGCGGAATATGAAGGAGGAGGTCCTCCACGCGCTCGATACCGAGCCTGCGGAGGGCCTCCTCCCGTGCACCAGATACAAATTTGAGACGGCTCACGTCATCCGCGAGCGCAGAGGTGGCGGCGAGACGCGTCGCGCTCGCCGTGAGCGAGACCGTCACCCCAATCCCGCTTACTCGATCGAGAAGATGATGGGATAGAGCGGCTGCTCACCACGGTGCGCATCGATCTCGAGGTCGGGCTGGGCCTCCTCGATGGCGTCGAGAAGATCCTGGAAGGCCTCGTCATCCATATCGGAGCCAGCGAGAATCGTGAGGGAGTCGCCCTCCTCGTCTGCCTGCATGCGGTTGATGCAGTCGAGGGTGACCTGCTTCACGTCGGAGCCGACGATATCGATGGAGTCGTCGATGATGCCCATGACGTCGCCCGCGTGGATGGGCGTGCCATCGGAGGCGGCGGAATCGCGCACGGCCGTGGTGACCTCGCCGTCACGGACCTCGGCGGCGGCCTCGGTCATAGCGGCGACCGCATCCTCAAAGGACGAGTCGGGCAGAACGGCAAAGAGCGCCGAGAACGCCTGGGGCACGGTCTTGGTCGGAACGACGGCGACCTGCTTGTCCTCGCAGGCAGTCGCCGCCGCCTCGGCAGCCATGCGGATGTTGCCGTTGTTGGGCAGGATGATCACGGACTCGGCGTTCACCGCGTTCACGGCGTCGAGGAGATCGGCCGTGGAGGGGTTCATGGTCTGACCACCGGAGACAACCACGTCGACACCGAGCGAGGTCAGAATCTCAGCCTCGCCGGAACCCGCGGCAACCGCGACATAGCCAAGAGCCTTAGCGGGCTCGGCTGCCTCGGCATCCTGATCAGCGTGAATCTTAGCGGTACGCTCGTGAGCCTCCATCTCCATGTTGTGGATGAAGACCTCGTAGACCTGGCCGAGCTTGAGCATGTGCTCGAGCACAAGGTTGGGCGTATTGGAGTGGACGTGGATCTTGTAGTCGGGATACGAACCCACCAGAAGCTCGCAGTCACCCATGGAGGCGAGGAACGCCAGGCATTCATCCTCGTTGAACGGGGCGTCAGCCTTGAAGAGGAACTCGTTGCAGTAGCGGTACTCGGAGCCCTCCCAGTCGTCGTTCGCCTCGATCTTGACGCGATCGAGCGCGCCCTCGCGAGCGGTCTCGCCGGTTGCCTCGAACGTGGTGGAGAACTCCTCGCCCTGGCGAAGGTCACGGCCGAGAGCCGCATTCACAAACGCCTCGAGGAAGATGGCAAAGCCGAAGGCGCCCGAGTCGACCACGCCGTTCTCCTTCAGGACGGGCAGCAGGTCGGGCGTGCGGGCGACGGACTGATATGCCTCGACGACGATGGCATCGAGCGTGTCCTCGACGGAATCGTGCGCCTTCTCGCAGGCGTCGGCGCGGGTGGAGATGTCACGAAGGACCGTGAGGATGGTTCCCTCGACGGGCTTGCGGACGGCCTTGAAGGCGACCTTGACGGAGCGGCGGAGCGCTGCGGCGACATCCGAGGCGCTCGCAGGGTCGGTAGCGCCCACCAGGCCCTCGGCGACACCGCGCAGAATCTGCGAAGTGATGACGCCGGAGTTGCCGCGCGCACCCATGAGCGAGCCGTGGGTGATGGCGCCGGCGATGGCCTCCATGTCGGCATCGGCCGGAAGGGAGCTGAGCTCCTTCACGACCGAGGCGAGGGTGAGCGACATGTTGGTGCCCGTATCTCCATCGGGGACCGGGAACACGTTCAGCTTATTGATCTCCTCGGAGCAGTCCGA
>CAUGVQ010000025.1 GCA_959602875.1 uncultured Collinsella sp.
AGGCCCATTTCCAGGTCGCCCTCGATCACCCAGGGAAAGACTGTCCGCTCCGAGTAGTAGCCCAGCTCGCATGCCATCACCGTAATAATTTGGGTATCACTTTTCACACGTACGTCGGCATCTGCCATTCGGTCGTACGCGGCCTCCGTGAACGTTTAGAGGGGCGGTCCCATAGCAACCCAAGCCTGTATGACGAGCTTGCCATTGGCGTCGCGCAGCCGTTCGAACTCAACCAACGGTGATACGCTAACAGGCTCTGGTTGCTCGTGACGTTGGATATGTTCCGCTCGATGTTGAGCGCAGAGGCCTCGGGGACGCCCTCTATGGCACCGTCATCGCGGACACCGAGAAGTATGCCACCGCCCTGCCGGTTGGAGAACGACAGATGGTCTCAAACGCGTCTTGACCCGCCTGGGACTTGCAACGCTCAAACTCGACGCTTATTGCCCTCGCCCGTTTGGATGTATCTGTCAAGCATATCGCTCATGGGATGCTCCACCTATTCTGGACGTTATTCTGGACGTCTTGTCATTACTGTCCAGATTATGTCCAGATAAACAACCGCAGACGTGCCACATGCGCAGCATGTAGCGAACACTGCGCACCGGCGTATACTCAACTCGGTATAGTTATCTGAAACCTCTCAAGAGGTCCAACTTAACCTCTTTGGCGGACGTATGACAACATCTAAAACAGGTAGGAGTAACATGACTCGCAAGAATACCTATGCGTATTATCTGCCGGATAGCAATAGTGCACCGCAACAATATGAGACATCTGTCAACTCGGTCATTATTATCGGCGCTAACGGCTCGGGAAAATCAAAACTCGGAGCATGGATTGAAGAACGTGATTTCGAAGGGGTTCATAGAATTGCAGCACAAAGAAATATTAATTTCTCCGAGAGAATCCCTCTAAAAAGCTATGAAGAAGCAGAAAACACGGTATTCTATGGCAGCGCGGATGACTCTTCCCGACGAAAAAAGGGACCCCGGTGGGCCTGGGGAAAGAATTATACGACTACGCTACTTAACGATTTTGACGATGTATTGGCAGCGTTGATCGCACAATTAAACAACGAAAACCACCAATATGTGGAGGACTGCAAGCTTGCGGAAAGACAGGGTACCGAAAAACCGCGCACTCGAGAGTCATCATTAGACAAGCTGCTGTCAATTTGGAACCAAGTATTTCCTCATAGACACCTAAAGATGCGCGATGCCCATTTCATCGCCTCGGTTCCTGAATACGGCTCTGATTACTCGGGCACCCAAATGAGCGATGGGGAGCGTTCTGTTCTCTACCTTGTTTCGCAAGTTCTATGCGTTCCCGAGAACAAAACGTTAATAATAGATGAGCCAGAGGTACATCTTCACCCCTCACTGATGGGACGGTTGTGGAACGCTCTAGAGGACGCTCGCCCCGATTGCTTATTTGTATTCATCACTCATGACATCCAATTGGCTGCATTGCATAAAAGCTCGGACAAGGTATGGGTAAAAAGCTACGATGGTGCGATATGGGATTGGTCACCCATTCCTGAAAGCGATTTACCTGAGCAGCTGCTTCTTGAGTTGCTAGGCAATCGCAAAAATGTTCTGTTCGTTGAAGGCGCGAACAACAGCTACGACATGCAACTGTATTCAGCTCTCTATCCAGACTTTTACGTCGTTCCGTGTGGCGGTTGCGACCAAGTTATCTCAAATACAAAAGCCTTCTCCTCCACGACCGAACTGCACTCCTTTACGGCATATGGCATCATCGACCGCGACTATCGAAGCAATGAGGAGCTTCATGCATTGAACGCCAAGGGTATTTTCAGTCTTGAAGTTGCGGAAATTGAAAACTTATTTTTGGTCGAGCCTGTATTGCGTATAGCTGCAGAACGGTTTGCCTGCAGTGATGTAGAAGGGTCGATAAATAGTATTAAAAAATATGTAATTGATCAGCGATTCGCTGGCGAGCTGGACCGCCAAATTGGGCAAGCAGCAATTTCGCATCTCAAAACACAATTGAGAGGCATCGAGATTGACAGAACTGATAGCCTCTCGATATCCGATAGCTATACAGACGCCATAGCTAAAATAGACCCTAAGGTTGAACTTTCAGTACTACGAGCTCGCTTCGAAAAGGTTTTACGCGCCGCCGATTATGAAAGCGTACTCGGATTGTTCAACGCCAAAGGCGTTTCAAATAGTGTCGGACACTATCTTGGAATTAACGACAAGGAGTATCGTGCAAAAATCATTAATTTGCTGAGGAGCGACTGTGCGGAGAAGCTGCTTGATGCGCTAAGACCGTATGTCCCGCGTCTACCCTGCGCGTAAGGCGACAAAGAGGAAGGGATGCTTAATACCCCGCCTCCAGCAAAGCTCTCGTCTGCACCAACCCGAACGTCCGTCCCTCCCCGACCAGCTCCGTCACGTTCTCGTGCACGATACCTCCGCGGTGCTGTATCGGGTCGCTGCGCGTAATGACGAACTTGGGCCAGTTGTCCCGTACCTGCTCAAGCGGGCGGTACTCGCGGTCCTCGGTCTTCCGGTCGCTCATGATGGTCATCGCCACTTGCACGTAGGCGTACTCCATCTCGGGCGAGCGCATGACGAAGTCGCACTCGAGCTTGCCGATGCGCCCCACGCTCACCTCGTAGCCCAGGCTCCGGGCGTAACTGTAGACGATATTCTCCAGCACCGGCCCGTAGTTGATGCGGTTGTCCGTGTTGAGCGCGAAGTAGAAGCTCAGGTCGGCGAGGTAGTACTTCTGCTCGCCCTTGAGCGACTTGCGCGACTTCATGTCGAAGCGCGTGCACTTGCTAATGATCTTGGCGTCCTCGAGTATCTGGAGGTAGCGGTTGAGCGTCTCGCGCTTGATGCGAACGCCCTGCCGCTCGAGATCGGATTGGATGTTCGTGAGCGAGGTCGTCGCGCCGAAGTTGTTGATGACGTAGTCGCGCACCTGGTTGAAGACCGAGACGTTCTTCACCTTCACGCGGCGGCGGATGTCCTTCTCGAAGATCTCCTTGATGACGGAGCACACGTACGCGCGCTTGTCCGCCATCTTGGGGTAGTCGAGCGCCTTGGGGAAGCCGCCCTCGAGGATATAGCGGTCAAGCTCGGCCACAGGGTTGGGGTCGACCGCCTGCCCGAGGAAGCGCTTCATCTCGCGGTACTCCTTGAAGCTGAGCGTCTGCACCTCGAACTCGACGTAGCGCCCCGTCAGTTTGGTGGCGAGCTCACCGGAGAGCAGATAGGAGTTTGACCCGGTGATGAAGATGGAGAATCCGCCCTCGGAGCGGAACTCGTTCACCACCTCCTCGAACCCCTCGACGTTCTGGATCTCATCGATGAAGAGGTACTTCATGCCGCGGGTCTTGAGCGCGGGCTCGATCAGCGCCTCGAGCTGTTCCGGCGTCTTCACCGAGCGGAAGCCGTATCGGTCGAGGTCGAGGTAGATGATCTGGTCCTCCCGCACCCCCGCGGCCCTGAGCTCCTCGGCGATGGTCTGCATGAGACACGACTTGCCACACCGGCGGACCCCGGTGAGGACCTTGATCACGCCGTCGTCGTGGTAGAACCCGCGAATCTTCTCAAGGTAGTCCTCGCGCTCGAACAAACGCATGCTGGCTCCAATCTCTCGACTGGAGCCAGTATAGCAAATATCGCGTTTATTGGTGTATCTCTAGCAGATTTGACGATTAATACCCCCATAACTACTGATTTTCTATTCCCACTCAGCAATTTTCACTAAACTAGCACTGAATCGTATCGCGTCAGCAAGCTACGGTCGTATATCACATCAGGTGGGCTCGGTTTCATCCACGGCGTTGCGATTCGAAGGACGCCTGCAGATTTCCGGCCGCAAAATTTCTTGATGCGGCGCTCCATTGCCCGATGCACCAGTGCGCAGATACCCAGGTCTTGTAACACCAACTCAACTGAAGCTGATTTAATGATGCGCGACCGACGGCAGCACAAGCCTGTCGAGGTTATTTTTCAAAACAAAACGTTTGACTGACACAATATTCTCGAATTCCCAGCATGGAACATGAAGTGCGATATCGAAACAACCGCCCTCAAGATCTCTGGATCTTGAAAAATAGAATTCACCCTCGATATTAAACTTATGTCTGTAGCTCTCAACAATCGTCCGACTTATCTCGTATTCATCCTGAAATATCACAATATAGGCGTAGCACAAAGCCATAAGGGAGTTTTCCGCATCGACAATGGTATCAGAGTAGTCTGTTTCACGCCCCCTCTTCTTTATCTCAAGCTTGATTTGCCCATTCCATCCCCGCCACGATATAATTCTTTCGCAGTCAGCTGTTATCAGGGTTTTTGCGCCGTCACAAACCAATCCAGAATAAATTGTACGATTGTGTACTATGTAGTTTCTCAGCCTTACCCAAAATCGATATGCAAACTCCGAATCAAATAGCAGTGATTCCGACTCGCGAAGCAGCGCAAAGCTATCCTCATTTTTCCAAGCTTTTGCCACTCGCTCGACAATCTCTATTGCGGTTTTGAACGAAGCCGCAAAGTTAAACGCCAGGCGATTCGCCTGACGTTCTATCTCTTTTGGATGAACCTTACTGACGAGGTAGCGATTATTCATCGCTTTAGGTTGAAGGTAGTCGTATAGATCGTCTCCGTTCTTCTTCGCAATAAGTAGTATCTCTCTTATATCGTAGAAAGTTTCAATGAAGGTTATGGCCTGCCTAAAATCACGATATTCTTTTTCACCAACTGATCCTTTCCATTCGAAATGATGCTCAACATTCCCAGCGCATTTTGAAACACAGTCGTCAACAATCCAAAGCATTTCTTTTCAGCCAATCACTCAAACGCATGGCGTTTATTCGTCTAGGTGCACATTGAACCAGCTAATCTAAATCGCCTCCTACGCCAAATCAATAACCCGCTTCTTGCTCAGCGATTATCCATTTCCACATATCAAGCTCTACCCTTCAAAACCATTTGTATTGCTTAGGTGATGAGCCCCGTATCATCCATCAACTTGCCAATGGCAAAGACCCTCTTTAAACACATCAATCGGCAGGCGCATCCTAACTTGGAGATGGTCGGCGGCCCTTTCCTGTTACCACTTCGCCGTGAAAGGTTCTCACCCATCATCTTGGATGATGTTCCCATATACGACGTTAAAAGGTTAATGGATGTGCCGCCGCTCATGATGATTTAATCAATCAGCACAGCATGAAGCCATTCAGACAAGTGCGCACATTATCCTTTCCTACTTCGCGCTCGAACAAACGCATACTGGCCCCAATCTCTCGACTGGAGCCAGTATAGCAAATATCGTGTTTATTGGGGTATTTCTAGCAGAGTTGACGATTTATACCCCCATAACTGCCGAATTATCTATTCCCACTCGATTGTCGCGGGAGGCTTCGACGTGATGTCGTACGCCACGCGGTTCACGCCCGGCACCTCGGCCACGATACGGCCGGAGATCTTGGCGAGCACCTCGTAGGGCAGCTTAGCCCAGTCCGCGGTCATGGCGTCACTCGACTCGACGGCGCGCAGAATCACCGGGCGGGCGTAGGTGCGTTCGTCACCCATCACGCCCACGCTCTTGATATCGGGGAGCACCGCGAAGTACTGCCAGCAGCTGTGCTCAGAGTTGCGCTCGCCCGTCTCCTCGAAAAGACGCTGGTTGTAGGCGTCAAGCTCCTCGCGGACGATTGCGTCGGCATCCTTTAGGATGCGAAGCTTCTCGGGGTCCACCGCGCCGATGATGCGGATGGCAAGACCCGGGCCCGGGAACGGCTGGCGGTAGACGATGTGCGCCGGGAGCCCCAGCGCGAGGCCCAGCTCGCGCACCTCGTCCTTAAAGAAGTGGTCGAGCGGCTCGATGAGGTCGAAGTGCACGCCCTCGGGGAACGGGATCAGGTTGTGGTGGCTCTTGATGGTCGAGGCCTTGCCGCCCGTCTTGCGCGCGCCACTCTCGATGATGTCAGGATAGATGGTGCCCTGGGCGAGGTAGGTGACGGGGCGGCCGTCCTCCTCAAGCTGCTTGGCAACGGCAAAGAACTCGTTCCAGAACTGCGTGCCGATGATGCGACGCTTCTCCTCCGGATCGGTGACGCCGGCAAGGAGCTCGGCATAACGGTCCTCGGCATGCACGTGAATGAAGTCCACGTCGAACTGCTTAGTGAAGACCTCTTCCACCTGCTCAGGCTCGCCCTTGCGCAGAAGTCCGTGGTTGATGAAGACGCAGGTCATCTGGCGACCAATGGCGCGCGCGCCAAGTGCGGCCACCACGCTCGAGTCAACGCCGCCGGAAAGTGCGAGGATGACGCGGGCGTCGCCCACCTGCTCGCGAATCTCGGCGACCTTCTGCTCGACCAGGTTGTCCATGGTCCAGGTCTTCTCAAGACCGCAGATGTTAAAGAGGAAGTTCGAGAGAATCTGCTGGCCGTACTCGGTGTGGCGCACCTCGGGGTGGAACTGGGTGGAGTAGAGCTTGCGCTCGGGGCACGCCATGGCGGCCACGGGGCAGACGCCGGTCTGCGCCGTCACGTGGAAGCCCTCGGGAACGCGCACAACCGCGTCGCGGTGGCTCATCCACACGGTCTGCTCGAGCGGAGTGCCCGCAAACAGAGCGGAGCCGTTATCGCAGGCGATGGTTGCGGGGCCGTACTCGCCCACCTCGGAATGACCGACCTCGCCTCCGAGCGTCACGGCCATGATCTGGTGCCCGTAGCAGAAACCCAAAACCGGCAGGCCGAGGTCGAAGATGCCAGGGTCGATGGACGGCGCGTCCTCGGCATAGACGCTCGCGGGGCCACCGGAGAGGATGAGGGCGGCAGGCTCCATCGCGCGGACCTCGTCCGCGGTGATGTCGCAGGGCACAATCTCGGAATAAACATGCAGGTCGCGCACGCGGCGGGCGATGAGCTGGCCGTACTGTGCACCGAAGTCAAATACGAGCACCTTATTTGCGGCAGCGGATGCGTTCTCGGGCATGGGTCTCCTCTCTGGCGCCGGCGGGCGGCTGCGTCTTTGTAACCTATCTATCATACACGCTCGCCTGCCGCGCGCGGCAAAGCGCGGTACATCCTCACGCCATCGTCAACTGCGGTGGGGTGCCTGCCGGGTACCGCGTGTGCGCACCTGAGCCCTCGGCGTACCGCTACAATACTAAGACCGGCAACCGCGCCGGCACCTCGAGCAGAAAGCAACGCCTCATGAAGAAGATCCTCCTTATCGCTACCGGCGGCACCATAGCCTCGACCGAAGACGGCAACGGGCTCTCCCCCGCCCTCACCGGCTCGGAGCTCGCCGCCTGCGTACCCGAGATCGAGGGTCTCTGCGAGCTCGACGTAGTTCAGCCCATGAACATCGACAGCACCAATATGTGCCCGAGCGACTGGCTGCACATCCGCGACGTGGTGATGGAGAGCTACGATCGCTACGACGGCTTTTTGGTCCTCCACGGCACCGACACCATGGCCTACACCGCCGCAGCGCTCTCTTATCTCATCCAGGCGAGTCCCAAACCCATCGTGCTTACCGGCTCGCAGCGCCCCATGCTGAGCCCCTTCACCGATGCGAAGCTCAACCTCTACCAAAGTCTGCTGTGGGCGGTCGATGACCGCGCGCGCGACGTTGCCATTGTGTTCGGCGGCCTCGTTATCGCCGGAACGCGCGCTCGCAAACAGCGCACCATGAGCGCAAACGCCTTTACGAGCGTGAACTTCCCCCCGCTTGCCTACATCCGCCACGACCGCATCGTCCGCGGCGGGGCGTCGCTACCCGGCTGGACGTTAGACGACCGCGCGCTCGAGGCGGCGGTTGCCTCCACCGAGACCGACGATGGCGTGCAGGCGTTTATCGCCGCCTTCCGCGCGGCACGGGCTGCTGAGGGGACGGCGCCGGCGACCTTCGACACACTCGACGACCGCGTCGCCGTCATCAAGCTCACCCCGGGGTTTGACCCGCGCATCTTCGAGGTGCTCCAGCCCGCCTACGACGCCGTCATCCTCGAGACGTTTGGCCTTGGCGGCGTGCCGGAATACGGCCCCGACGCACCGTCCTTCAAGCAGGCGATTTTCGATTGGGTCGACTCCGGCCGCACCGTTGTCATGACCACGCAGGTCCCCGAAGAGGGACTCGATCTGGGGGTGTACGAGGTGGGGCGTGCCTATGCCGACCACCCGGGCATCCTCCATGGCGATGACATGACCACCGAGGCGCTCGTTGCCAAGACCATGTGGGCGCTCGGGCAGTCGCGCGATCCGCGCGAGGTATCTCGCCTGTTCTACTCTGCGATCAACCACGACCGTACACCGGCGCGCTGAGCGCACGCCGTCATACGACAAAATGCTACTGATTATTTGACGTTCATTCGACAGAAACTGGACGCGCACATCATTTCAGGAGGTCGATGGCATCCACGTCAAGCCCCTCCGCCACACGCACGAGCATCTTCACCGTCACGTTTGCGGTGCCATTCTCGATACGATTGAGGTAGGGGCGGCTGATACCGACCATAAGGGCAAACTCGCCCTTGCCGATCCCCTGCTCCTCACGCATCCTGCGGACGCGGTTGCCGATTCTCTGTACAGCTTCTTCGTTCATGCGTAAAAGTGTGAAGAAGCACTTAACGTGATATGTAACCTATAGTTTTCGCTTTACCCAAACCGCACACCGCCTGCCGCTTTACGCTGCATCGCGAGGAAACAAAACGAGCCCCCAGCCGCTATGGCCGAGGGCTCGAGCGCAGAATCGCGAGTAATGACGGGTTTCTACCCGGCGAAGGGAATGCCTTGCCCCGTCATCGCCATATAGATGAGGTAGAGGTTCGCCGCGTTAAAGATAACAGCGGCGATAAGACCACTTTTCACGTAGCGCTTAAAGGTGAGCGCCGCAATGTGATCGGGCTCTCCGGTGGCACCCGCACGCTTGAGGGCGCTGACGAGCGAGACGATGCCCAGCGCCAGGCAGATGACCGGCAGCAGTGCGAGGTGCCAGCGGCTGCCCGTACGGGCGGTCTCGGCAACAGCGTTGAAGCCAATCACCACGGTGTCGGACATCTGGGGCAAAAAGATGGCGATCTCAATAAGGGGGATCACGGCGAGAACGGCAAGCGCCACCGCCATGAGCCCGTTGGTCTTTCCGTATCTGAACATCCTCGTCCTTTCGGCGAGCAGCCGCGAGCGCGGCGCCCGAACTTACACGTTGAAGCGGAAGTGCACCACGTCGCCATCGGCCATGACGTAGTCCTTGCCCTCCATGCGGAGCCTGCCCGCAGCACGGGCGCCCGCCTCGCCGCCGAGCTCGACGTAGTCGTCGTAGGAGATAACCTCGGCCTTGATGAAGCCGCGCTCAAAATCGGAGTGGATGACGCCTGCCGCCTGGGGTGCGGTCGCACCCTGGCGCACGGTCCACGCCTTGACCTCCATCTCGCCCGCGGTGAAGAAGGACTGCAGGCCGAGCAGCTTGTACGCCGCCTGGGCGAGGACCTCAAGGCCCGGGCGCTCGAGACCGAGGGTCTCCAGATACTCCGCCGCCTCCTCGGGGTCGAGTTCCGAAAGCTCGGCTTCGACCTTAGCGCAGATGGCAATTGGGGTCACGCCGTCGATGGGCTCGAGCTCCTGGCCGAGCATGTCCTCGTCAACGTTTGCCACATAAAGAATCGGCTTCATGGTGAGCAGGAAGAGGCCCTTGGCAGCGGCGCGCTCCTCGGGGGTCATCTCGAGCGTCGCCGCTCGATTGCCCTCGTTCAACCACGCGGTTAGGCGCTTTGCAACCTCAAGCTTAGGCATAAGCTCATGGTCGCGCTTAGCTTCCTTCTCGAGCTTGGGAAGCTGCTTTTCCAGCGTCTGAAGGTCGGCCAAGATGAGCTCGGTCATGATGGTGTCGGCATCGGCCGCAGGGTCAACAAAGTCGCCCGTGCGCCCCACCTCACGCATGACATTGGGATCTTTGAAGTAGCGCACGACCTCGCAGATGGCGTCCGTCTCGCGGATGTTCGCGAGGAACTGATTGCCCAGGCCCTCGCCCTCATTGGCGCCCTTAACAAGGCCAGCGATGTCGACAAACTCGACCGTGGCGGGCACGATACGGCCCGGATTCACGATGTCTGCGAGCTTCTGCAGACGGTCGTCCGGCACGTTCACGATGCCGACGTTGGGGTCAATGGTGGCAAAGGGGTAGTTAGCGGCAAGACCGCCCTTCTTGGTGAGCGCGGTGAACAGCGTCGACTTGCCCACGTTGGGCAGGCCGACGATACCGATGGAAAGTGACACGACGCATCCTCTCAGAGTGTGGCGCCACCGCGCGGTCATAACGCGGTGGGCAATCGTAACGGCAACCATTGTACGCGGAAAACTCCGCAGGCGCCGATGGCAGAAGCTCTACTTGTCGAGCTTCTCCATCTGGTCGAGCACGCGATTGAGCTTCTGCTTGGCCTCAGCCTTGAGCTTCTCGGCATCCTTTTTGGCCTGAGCCGCCTGGAGTGCCTTCTTCTCCGCCTCGGGATCGGGAATCACCAGATCCGAGCCGTCATGCTCCACGAGCGCAAGAGCGTGCTCCGGGCAGACCTCGGCACACAGACCGCAGCCCACGCAATAGGTCGCCTCCAGCGCGAAGCGACCCGCGCCCACCAAATCGCAGGCGTGCAGCGGACAGGCGCGCACGCAATCGCCGCACATGGTGCACTTTGAGAAGTCGCACTCGGGCACCTGGACGCGCACGCTCTTGGCGAGCTCGGGATGAGACTGCAGAGTGGAGAGCAAAAGCTTCCGCGACTGGGTGAGTATGCGGCGACGCTTCTCGGTCGTGGTGCCCGTGGCCTGGGAGAGCGTCCTCTCGAGCGCGGAGAGCTTCTTGTTGTGCTCCTTCAGGCGCTGCGTCACCGTGGCGACTGCCGCGGCGGCGGGATTGAGCTTCGATACCGTAAGGCCGGTCGTGCGCATGATGTTATCCAAGAACTCCTTGCGCTCGTACTCGCGGCGCTTCTCGCACGTGAGCGCACGGGCCTCGACCTCAAGACCCATACCAGCGCCGGCCCATTCCTCTGCTGTGGCGATGGCGTCCCCGAGTATCTCCTCGCCGCGGGCATTGCGGCACTTGTCGCAGATGCCAAGGGGGAGATAGACGCTCACCTGCGGGAAGTCGGTCATGATGGCAAACCAGGTCTCGGGCGTGATATCGCCCACGCAGGCGATGACGACCTCGTTCTCGCGCGGCACACGGCGGAGAGCACGCGTGCAGGTCACGTACGCAGTGGCGTGTGCGGTGGCGGCAGCTGCAACGGCGTCGTAAAGCTTCTTAGGTTGAATCTTGGGCGAGAGAACCGCCTCGGTGGGGCACACCGGCACGCAAAGGCCGCACTTGCGGCACGCGTCGGTAATCTCGACCTCGCCATCATCAATGTCGACCGCGTTCACGGGGCAGACCTCGGCGCATTTGCGGCATGTGCTCTTCTCGGACTTGCAGGTAAGGCACGGCAGCGCGTTGACGCGCGGGCGCTCCTTATAGTCGGCGGGATTCCATTCCTGAACCGGCGCACCGGTGGTTGCGGTGCCAAGCAGCGCATCGGTCACGCCGCCGAGCGGATCCTTCAGGACATCGATGCCCTTAGTGATATCGATGATGTCATCAAAAAGGTCGTGTTGCTGCGCCATGAAACGGTTCCTCCCCTGCGCGTCATGAGCGGTAACCTCGATATCGTACCGCAACGCGCCGCCTCAGAGTGCCCCGTCCCCCTCCTGCGCGCAACGACCACGACGCCGTCTGCTCGCCTTGACACCACGTATCACGCCAGCAAGCATGCCCGCACCCACGATAACGCCCATATCGCGCAGAAATCTCACGATACGATCGGGGTCCGCCGCAAAAAGCTGGTCAAACGATGCAAAGATTGCCTCGCCGCAATCGACGACCATAACGATAACGCCGGCATCACCAACCGCAAGCAGCGGGACAATGAAACCCGTTGCCGTGAGAAGTGCGCCAAGTACGATACAGAGTGCGACGACAATGCCGGCGTCGAGCCTCAATACACGTCGTACCACTTCGGCAGCGGCACAGATTGCCCCTCCCAAGAAAAACGCGCCTGCGAGTTCCATGGCGCCTCCTACACGATAAGGGCGAGCATGATAGCGACGGCAATACCGGGCACAAAGTTAATGAGCACGCTTCCGGCGCCCACGAGCGCGGCGCGCACCATACGTATAAGCGATTCCCCTTCTTCCCGCTCCACAACGCGCTCGGCAACCCGATCTGCAACAAGCGATGCGAGGCCGCTTATGGGCAGGGCGGCTCCCAAACCGCCAGCGTCCTCAACCGCCCGGTACCAACGGCTGCCCGCCGCAAGAGCGCCCGCCACGCCCAGCGTCATCATCATGAATGAGACCGCATCCGCCCCGGCGCATCCCAGCAGACGATAGGCACCACAAACGACCTCCGCGACCAACGCAAAGAGGCCGCCCACGGTAAACGCCCACAGTACCTGCCCTTTCATGAGCTTTCGCCTCCGTTCACGCCAATGCGAGCCCACTCAAACACCTAGACGTGCAATCTCGTTTTGCACGATGGCGCTACCAACCGAGAGAAAAAGGGCGCGGCCGCAAACGGCACCACGTCGCCGTCCACGTCCGCGCCCTTAGCACCGCCCGGGTCAAAGGGGAGAAGACCTGGGCGCCCGTGCATCGAGATGGTTAGAACGGCCCGTAGTTGATGTAGACCGCGTAGAGCATGAAGCCAACGCCTACCAAGCTCAGAATCGCCACGAGCTTCCATGCGAACTTAAACCACTTCTGGAAGGGCACGTGCGCCAAACCGCACATCGCCATCAGCGCGCCGAGCGTAGGAATGGCCATATCGCCAAAGCCGGCACCCACCTGGAAGGCAAAAACCACCGACTGGCGCGTGAGACCCGCCATGTCGCCGATGGGGAAAAGAATCGGCGTGATGGCCGCTGCCATACCGCTGCCCGAGGGGATGAGGAAGTTCAAAATCGTGCAGAGGAAGATCATGACTACGCCGGCGCCGTAGGTGCCCATGGAGATGAGCGGCGACGAAAGCGCGTTCACGATGGTGTCGAGGACCATACCGTTCTCAAGAATAATCTGGATGGCGCGGCCAAGGCCGACGGTAAACGCGGGCATGACCATGCCGGAAGCGCCCTTGAGGAAGATGTCGATGGTCTCGTTCACACCGAAACGGCAAATGATCGCAGAAAGCAGCGCTGCGATGATAAGGGACGCCGAGATCTGGTCGATGTACCAGCCGAGCTCGGTCGGGCCAATTACGAAGGCAACGAACAGGGCGAGGAACACGAGCAAGACGCCGATCTGCTGACCGGAGAGCTTGTAGGTGTCGAGCTCCTGCGAGAAGCCGAGACCCGTGGTATCAATACCGGCGGTGTAGCTGCGCTCGGGGTTCTTCTTCACGCGGCTCGCATAGATATTCAGAATGATGCAGGTGAGCACCGTGCACACAAGCCAAAAGGCCCAACGAAGCTCAGCGCCCGAGAAGTACGGCAGACCCGCGATAATCTGAGCGTTGCCCACCGTCGAGGGGCAGATGGCGGGCGTCGCGAAGCCCACGAAACCGCCGCCGACGATCATGCCGAGACCGACGATGAGGTCATATCCCAGACCAAGTGCGATAGCGACGCTGATGACGGTAAACGGAATCTGAATCTCCGGTCCGACCATGATGCCGAAGGCGGAGAACAAAAACGTGACGATCCACAAAACCGCTGCCGAGGGAATCTTGGCGCGGTTGACTTTGTTCAGAAAGACACCAAGACCGTTCTCGATGGCGCCCGTTCCGTTGATGATGGCAAAACATCCGCCGGAAATCAGAATCATGAAGCAGATGTTTGCCGAGGCGCAGCAACCCTGCATAATCGAGCTGAAGACCTCGATAATACCCTGCGGATTCTGCTCAACGGTGTGATAGGTTCCGGCGACGACACCCTCGACCGTGGTGCCCTCAATGGGCGCGCGGTCGAACTGGCCCGCGGGAACAACCCACGTCATAATCGCCGCGGTGACGATAAGGCCAAACAGCAGGACGAAAATGTGCGGCATCTTGATATGGAAGCCGGTCCTCTCCTGCCCGCCCTCCTTCTTTAGGCTTGTCTCTGACATTTCTTTCTCCTCCCAAACGCGATGGTTCTGCGTTGCATGCAAGCGCGCAAAGCGCGCATTACTGCCTATCGAAATAGGTGCCGACCTCACTCGGGGCAAAGACGCCCTTGTCGGTCACGATGCCCGCGATGAGCTCGGGCGGCGTCGCGTCGAACGCGGGGTACAGGCCCTTCACGCCCTCTTTTGCGGTGCGCACCCCCATGGCGAGCAGAGCTTCGTCCGGGTCGCGCATCTCGATCTTCACGGTATCGATGGTGGGATGGCCCTTGTCGGGCAAACCCGTGGCAAAGTAGGGGACGCCGAAGTGCTCGCAGAGAAGTGCGATCTGGAAGGTCCCTACCTTGTTGACAACCCAACCGTCGCAGGTGATGGCGTCGGCGGCAGAGGTAAAGACATCAATGCCGTGCTCTTTCATGTACCAGGCAATCATGTTGTCGGTAAGCACGGTCACATCCATGCCCTGGTCGAAGGCGACGCTCGCCGTAAGACGCGCGCCCTGGAAAAACGGACGTGTCTCGGCGCAAACGACCTTGATATCTTTGCCCGCCTGCTGAGCGCGCTGGAACATCTTGCCAACCACCGTCTCGCCAAAGCATTGGGTGAGCACCGTGCCCTGATCTGGGAAACGCTCGACAAGATGGCCGGCAATCACACCAAAACGACGGTACTTTGCGTTCTGCTCCTCAACCGTATGGGCAAAGATCGCCTCTTCGACGCTCTCCCCCGCTGCAAAGGCACGATCTGCAACCTCGAGGCATTTCTGGCAAATCGCCTGCATGCGTACGGTTGTGGTTGGACGCGCGTGCGACAGCACGTCAGCCGCCTTCGCGAGGAACGCACGCTGCTCCGCCTCAGCACGACCCGCGCATTCATGCGCCGCGAGCACCATGCCCATGCCCGCTGCGAGATAAGGGCCACCACTTTGCGTCACCATGTCGGTTATAGCCTGCGCGACCTCGGTGTGGCTCCTGCACACAACCGACTCGATACGCGCCGGGTAGACGCGTCGGTCGAGAATGCGCACGACACCGTCCTCAAACCAGGCGACGTTCTCATACCGGAGCAGATACCCCAGTCCCTCGTCCTCTCGTACCATAACGGTACCTCCTCCCTTACGCTCCCGCCGTTGCCGAAGGAGCAACGACCTTGTTGAACAGCGCCTCGACCTCTACTGCGTCGGGCAGCTTGGGCGAGGTAGCAATGCAGCCGTCCTCTAGGGCTTGGCGCACGAGGCGCGGCAAATCGCAAGGCTGATACGACCCCACAAGCGCATCACGGTCGATGCCAAGCTCTACAAGCATCCGCCGCACATGGGAAACAGCCGCCCAAGCGGCGGGGCGCTCGGCGGCGTCCGCCGGCGCCGCACCAAGCGCGACGGCAATCTTTGCCAGACGATCTGGGCAAACGCCGAGATAAAACGCCATAACCTCAGGCAGAATGACGGCGTTCGCAAGGCCGTGGGGGGCATCGTAGAGCGCGCCAAACTGATGGGCCATTGCATGCACGAGCCCCAGACCCGCGCTTCCAAAAGCAAGTCCTGCAAGATACTGCGCGGTAGCCATACCGTCGCGCGCCTCTGTGTCTTTTCCATTTGCCACAGCGCGAGGAAGGTGCTGGCCGATGAGCCGAATGGCATCGAGCGCAAGCGTGTCCGTAAGAAGCGAGTGCCTTGTCGAGACAAAAGCCTCAATGGCATGCGTGAGGGCGTCCATGCCCGTCCAGGCGGTAAGCGCCGCAGGCAGGCCCATCATGAGATCGCAGTCGTCGACCGCTATGTCCGGCATAGCAAAATCGTCCTTGAATATGAGTTTCCGCTGCGCCGCGGTGTCAGTGATGAGATAGGCGCGCGACACCTCGCTACCCGTTCCCGCCGTGGTGTTGACCGCGACGAACACCACGCCGCGTTGTGGCATCTGCTTAGGGGCGGAGGCATCCGTAAGCTCGCCCATACCCGCAAGACGCGCACGAACGGCTTTGGCACAGTCATTCGCCGAACCGCCGCCAACGGCAACAAGGACGTCGGAAGACGAAGCCTCAAAGAGCGCGACTGCGGCCTCCACCTCTTCGATGGTGGGGTTAGGCGTGACATCCGCGTAGACCGTCGACGTGATACCCGCGCTCGCAAGGACCTCGACGACGCGCGGCGCGATTCCGGCATCCACCAGCCCTCGGTCCGTGATAACGAGCACCCTATGCGCACCCAAGCGCTTGAGCTTGGCCGGAAGCTCAGCGAGACTCCCCGGGCCCAGAAGCGTCATAGGCGCTGCCGCGAACTCCGCCATGTCAGTCCTCCTTCGGCAGGTGATACTTCTCGCGAAGCGCCGCCTCGACATCTTTTGCGATGAGATCCGGCTCTCCAACCGCAAGCGCAAGCGCATACTCGCGGGAAGCGTCCTCTACGTACTCCGCACGCAAAAACGTCTGCTCCACGGTTTTGCCCACCGCGACAACACCATGGTTTTTGAGCAGCGCCGCATTACGATGGCGCTCGACCAGAGTCGTTGCGGCGTTAAGGCCGACTTCATCGGTGCCCGGGAAGCTGAACGGCGCCACCGGGATGCCACCCCCTAGAAACGGGACCATCTCGACCAAGATGAGCGGGACCTCACGACCAACCACGGCAAAAGACGTCGCGTAGGGAGAATGCGTATGGATGACCGCGTTCACCTCGTCCATATGGCGATAGATCTGCGTGTGAAGGCGCCACTCAGATGAGGGTACGGTCTTTCCAGCCAGGATGGTTCCATCGAGGTCGATCACCATGATGTCCGAAGGCTCCATCGTGTCGTAGCGAGCGTTGCTCGGGGTGATATAGACGCAGCCCGCCTCTCGATCGAAGGTGCTCACGTTACCGCTCGTCCCGGCCACAAGCCCCGTTTCAGAGAGGCGATGCGCTGTGTCGCATACGCGCTGCGCAAGATCCTCGTTCCACTCCATTACTCGACCTGCCTTCCTAATTGAACACACACGTTACCGTGATGCATGTTGGTTTTTGTGAGTTTCGCCGAAATAGAGACGTCTTCTGTGGGATTGAGTGGTTGAATAGAGCAAACAGTCCAAGAAAGGCCCGTTTATGCTTGCATCAACCCGTCAAGACCGCATCAAGCGCATCATCTTCGACGAGAAGAAAGTCTCCGTCACCGCACTCGCCGAACTTCTCGAGGTCAGCGAGGAGACCATCCGCCGCGACCTGCGTGCGCTCGAGGAGCAGGGCATCCTCACCCGCAAGTACGGCGGTGCGGTGCTTGCAGACCGCGTCACCCGCCAAACGAGCAACCGCGAGCTCGAAGACGTCTTTGCCGAGAGCAAAGAGCTCATTGCGAGCACGGCACTCCCCCTCGTGAAGAACGGCGACTGCCTCTTTATCGACTCATCCACCACCAATATCTATCTCTGCCGCCAGCTCATTGCAGCGAACCTCAACCTGACCGTCATCACCAATTCCGTCCGCATCATGGCGCTCGTCGCCGAAGCTCCCCATATGCGCCTCATCGGCATCGGCGGAAACTTCGACCCCATTCAGCAGTGCTTCTGCGGACCGGGCGCCGAATCGGCGCTATCTGGCTACTACGCCGATAAGGCATTCCTCTCATGCCGATCCCTCAGCCTTGCCGAGGGAGCCTCGGATAGCGACGCATCCGTTGCCGAAATCAAGCGACTCGCCATCGCGCGCTCATCGGAATCCGTACTGACTGTCGACCACTCCAAGCTCGACTCCATCAGCCTTGTGCACGTTTGCGACCTTGCGGATGTCAATGCCGTGGTCACCGACCGAACCCCATCGGATACCTGGATGCGCTGGTGCGCCGAACACGCCGTGCACCTCTACAATCCCGAGCATCCGGTGCCCGCACCCGATGAGGACCGTTAACAAGATGCCAGATGGCGCCTTGTCGCCTCGGGGCTTTGCCCGTTGGCGACAAGGCGCCAGGAAAAGGGGCTAGACCTCCATCGAGACAATCGCGTCGAGCGCCGTTTGGATCTGACGGTCGACGCTGCGATTGATCTCATCCATATCGGGCTGATAGCCCTCAACGCCCGCAACCTCAAACGCCGGGGCATCCACCGTAAGAATGGCACCGGCCTTGGTCCCATGCGAAGATGCGACCACAAGCAGACCCGCAACCTCGTTCTCGAGCGCGAGTACGCCTGCCTCGGCATACAGCTTGGTATGAGACGGGAGGAACGAAGCGTAGAAGAGCGCCGAGGTGAGGACAATGCCCTTGTGAGCGTTGACGCCGTTCTCGCAGGCTGCCTTCGAAAGAGCGGTCACTACCTCGTCGTCGGCAATAGCGGGATACGAAAGCGGCAGCATCTTCTCGGTGACGCCCTCTTCACGGCATGCGCCGGTCACGATAACCGCATCGCCCGCCTTGACGTCAGGCTGCATGCCACCGCAGGTGCCCACACGGATGATGATCTTTGCGCCAGCACGCCACAGGCTCTCGAACCCGATGCATGCACCGCCAGCGCCCACGCCGTGGGAGGTCACGGCGACAGGCACGCCCTTGTGCTCGCCGACAAACGTCCAGTACTCGCGGTTCTTCTTGAGGCAACGACCGCCATCGAGGGCCATACCGATGCGCTCGGCACGCGCAGGATCGCCGCACACGAGCACGCGGGGCGGAATATCGCCCTCACAGACATGAATGCACGGGAGCTTCTTCTTCTCTTCCGCCATGGTGGCCTTCCTCTCCAACAAGTTGTTGCCGATTCGAAGATGCCTATCCGATCTTCGTTACCGAAATAATACGTCATTACTTGTTGAATCGGTCATAATCAGTCATCAATTATGTCTAATCGGTCATTATTTAGCGGTAAACGGTCACAGAGTTGTGGGATTACTCTTCTGGAAACAGCGGCAGCGCCTCAAGGAAGATGATGTCATCGCGATTTGCAGCGTCGCCTTCGGCAAGAATCGCCGCACGGGCCACCACTTCGGCACCCGCTTCGACCGCAAGGCTCTCAACCGCGGCAATGCTCTCTCCTGTCGAGATCACATCATCCACGAGCGCGATGCGCTTGCCACGGATTGCATCCGCATCGACACCGTCAAGGCAGAGCGACTGCTCAGCCTGGGTGGTGATGGAGTCAACGCTCTCCACCAGCGGATGGGACATATAGGGCTTGATAGACTTACGGGCAACGATGTAGCGCGGCGCCTTCATAACGCGTGCCATCTCATGCGCCAGCGGGATGCCCTTGGCCTCTGCGGTCATCAGATAATCTACGTCCTCGGGAAGACGGTCAACCAGCAAGGGAGCCACCGCGCCCACCAGTTCGGCATCGCCCAGGATAACAAAGCTTGCAATAGAAAGCCCGTCGGCGATTTTCAGGATCGGCAGCTCGCGCGAAACACCCGCAACCGTCAGCTTATACGTACGCTCGCCCATGTGTATTCCCTCCCATGTGAGAAACCCTAGGGCAATTGTATCCTCAAGTCCTCTTTGTGGATGACCACTTATGACTATTTTGACTGTTTTGACGATTTGCACACCGCGCGGGCTTAATGGGACTGTGCCTCGGCAATCAGCCAATCCCCGATGGTCCGCGTCTCTGGATCGAAATTCACGCCGACCTTGACCACACTTCGAGCATCGTCGATATAGGGCAGGGCATATCCTTTGCGGTCAATCTGCGCCAGGGCCTCCGATGCGCTTCGACCATATTTGAACTCCATCACGTAAACGGTCTCCAGCGCATCTCCATCCGCCGAAGCAAACCGGCGTGGCACCGTCACGACTGCATCGATTCGACCGCGTGCAATGCGAACCTCGCTTTCCAGGCGCACGTCAACAAGATTAAAAATGAGATATAGCGCCGCTTGAAACGCTTTCTCGTCTGTTGCCGCCAGGTCATAGGGAATGCCCGCAAGGTAGGAGCGGATCAGCTTCAATGCCCCTTCCATATCCCCATCTGACAGGAAGCGATAGAACCTGCGTTGGAAAGAGCGGCTGTCAGATAGGGCTCGCGCACCGGCATGGGCAACGAATCCTCCCGCAATTCCACGTGATACCTCACGATTGGGGATGCCAAGGAGATACATCTCGCTCCCCCGCTCATGGGCTTTGATGGTCAGATAGCCCGATTGGTAGAGCAGCGGCAAGGGGTCGTCCAGCTGCTCGGTCGGAGCATCGAATTCCTCTTCGTAAGCCTCTCGGTCCACCAAATCAGACACATTCCATCCGTACGATCGGACCAGACGCAAGAGGGAAGAAGGGGTGCCCGTTCCAAACCAATAGGAGCCCAAATCCCCGTTGAAAAAGGCGCAAAGCAGGCTGAAAGGGTTATAGATTTCTGGCGACTCGTCGCAGAAACGATAGCCGTCATATTGCTCTTTGAGGCGAGCGAATGCCTCCTCGGACGAGACGCCGAGCTTTGTTGCCAGCAATTCCACATCCGGCGCCAGCTGAGCATGCAGCTCATCCTCCGTTATGCCGCAAACTGCCGCGTAATCTGGATTCATCGAAATATCTACCAGGTTGTTGAGCTCCGAGAAGATCGACAGCTGGCTGAGCTTCGTTATCCCCGCAAGAAAGACGAACCGGAGCTGCGCGTCACAAGCCTTGAGAGGGATATAGAACTCCCGCATCACATTGCGGACGTCATCGAGCACCTCTTCCTCATCGATTACGTTGAGAAGCGGAGCGTCATACTCGTCCACGAGGACCACAACGCGCCCCTCTCGCCCTTCCGCGGCGCGGTCGATTATTGCCCTCAGACGTCCTCCAAGGGTCTCAGCCAGACGTTCTCCGCCGGTCACCTCCTGCTCCACCGCTCTCAGAAGATCGCCCAACTGGGCCCGCAAATCTTCAACAGAACTCGGTTTGATTGAGCTCATATCGAGTCGGATTACCGGATACGATTCCCACGCGTCCTCAAGCTCATCCGCAAAAGACCGCAGAACGGTTCACGTCTACCTTCAAAGTAGGATTGCATGGTCGAGATGAGCAGCGACTTACCGAACGCCTCGGGCGAGACAGGAAGAAGTATTTCCCCCTTGGTGGGCAAGTCGCCATACATACGCCGATTTGTCGACATACAGCAGATGGTCGCGACGTAACTCTGAAAACGTCTGCGTCCCCACTGGATATCTGTCGAGCGTCATGCGGGCCATGAACCATCTCCCTGCAACGTGCCGTCGCTGCCATGTATCGAGTATAGACCGCAACGGCGCAACTGGGACAATCATTCCACCGGTAGGAACGAAACGTCAAGAAGGCCCCCTGAGGAGATTCCCCAAGCAAACATTCCGCAGCCGCGAAGCGGCGAGGACGTTTGCGTGGGAACTCCTCAGGGGGCCTCCCGATGAGAGCTGTCAGGTCAGCCGTTTATGGCTTAGTACATACCGCCCTGCTGCGCGTTGGCGGTGGCGGCAGCGATGGCATCCTCAAGCTGGGTGTTCTTTGGCACGTCGGTGACGGTGGCCTCGGTGATGAGAATGAGCGACGCCACGGAGGCGGCGTTCTGGAGCGTGGTGCGGGTGACCTTGACCGGGTCGAGCACGCCCATCTCGATCATGTCGCCCCACTCGCCGTTAGCGGAGTTGAGGCCCTGGCCGGCGGGCAGGCCCGCGACCTTGTCGACCACGACGGCACCCTCGTAGCCAGCGTTCTTGGCGATGGTGGCCACAGGAGCGGTCAGCGCCTTCTTGACGATGTCGATACCGATCTGCTCCTCGGAATCAGAGATCTCGATCTTGTCGAGCGCGGGCAGAGCGTCCATGAACGCCACGCCGCCGCCGGCGACGATGCCCTCCTCGACGGCCGCGCGGGTCGCCTGCAGGGCGTCCTCGATGCGGTGCTTGATCTCCTTGAGCTCGGTCTCGGTCGCAGCGCCGACTTTGATGACGGCAACGCCACCGGAGAGCTTGGCGAGGCGCTCCTGGAGCTTCTCGCGGTCGAACTCGGAGTCGGTGTGCTCGAGCTCAGCGTGGATCTGAGCAACGCGAGCCTCGATGGCGTCCTTGGAGCCGGCACCGTCGACGATGGTGGTGTTGTCCTTGGTGACGGTGACGGTCTTGGCGGTACCGAGCATGTCTGCGGTGATGTCGGCGATCTTGATACCGAGCTCGTCGAGGGCAGCCTGGCCACCGGTGAGGGCGGCGATGTCCTCGAGCATGCGCTTACGACGGTCGCCGTAGCCGGGTGCCTTCACAGCGCAGACGTTGAGAGCGCCGCGGATCTTGTTAAGAACGAGCGTGGGCAGAGCCTCGCCGTCGATGTCCTCAGCAATGATGAGCAGGCTCTTGCCGGCGCGCGAGACAGCCTCGAGCACGGGCATGATGTCCTGAACGTTGGAGATCTTCTGGTCGGTGATGAGGATGTAGGGATCCTTGAGAACGGCCTCCATGCGGTCGTTGTCGGTCACGAAGTACGCGGAGACGTAGCCCTTGTCGAACTGCATGCCCTCGACGGTGTCGATGGTGATATCGAAGGTCTGACCATCCTCGACGGTGATGACGCCGTCCTTGCCCACAACGTCCATAGCGTCGGAGATCTTGCTGCCGACCTCGGGGTCACCAGCGGAGATGGTGCCGACAGAAGCGATCTGCTCCTTGGTCTCGACGGGCTGAGCCTGCTCCTTCATGGCCTCGACAGCGGCGCGGACGGCCTTGTCGATACCACGGCGGATGGCGAGCGGGTTGGCGCCGGCGGCAACGTTGCGCAGGCCGTCGTTGACGATGACCTGGGCGAGAAGCGTCGCAGTGGTGGTGCCGTCACCCACGGTGTCGTTGGTCTTGGTGGCGACCTCCTTCACC
>CAUGVQ010000026.1 GCA_959602875.1 uncultured Collinsella sp.
ATGGACGAGTTCCACTACTTCGCCGACCCCGACCGCGGCTGGGCGTGGCAGGTGCCCCTGCTTACGCTGCCGCACACGCAGTTCATGCTTATGAGCGCAACCCTCGGCGACACCACCGCCATCTCCACGGCACTCGAGCAGAAGACCGGACGCACCGTCGACACCGTGGCCGACGCGCCGCGCCCGGTGCCGCTCGCCTTCGAGTACGTCGACACCGCGCTCGAGGGCACGGTCGAGCTCGCGCTGCGCCGCGGCGAGGCCCCACTCTACATCGTGCACTTCTCGCAGGACGCCGCCCTCGCCTCTGCTACGGCGCTCGCCAACTTTGGCGTCGCCACCAAGGAGCAGCGCGAGCGCATCAAAGAGATCAGCCGAGGCACGCGGTTCTCAACCGCCTTTGGCAAGATCTTGAAACGCCTCATTTCGTGCGGTGTGGGCGTGCACCACGCGGGCATGCTGCCGCGCTATCGCCTGCTTGTAGAGAAGCTCGCCCAGCAGGGGCTCCTCCCCGTCATCTGCGGCACCGACACCCTTGGCGTCGGCATCAACGTGCCCATCCACACCGTGGTGCTCACCGCCCTCACCAAGTACGACGGCCACAAGATGCGCCGTCTCCGCGCGCGCGAGTTCCACCAGATCGCCGGGCGCGCAGGCCGCGCGGGCTTTGATACCGAGGGCATGGTCATAGCGGAGGCGCCCGAGCACGAGATCGAGAACGCCAAGCTCGTCGCCAAGGCCGGCAACGACCCCAAGAAGCTCCGCAAGCTCAAGCGCAAGAAGCCACCCGAGGGTTTTGTGACCTGGAACAAGCAGACGTTCGAGCGCCTCTGCGAGGCCGCGCCCGAGACCCTGCGCCCGCGCCTTTCCATCACGCACTCCATGGTGCTGTCGATGGTTGAGCGCTGCGGAGACGCGCGCGCGCGCGTCTCGGAGCTCATCGCGGAGAGCCTGCAGACACCCGAGGAGAAGCTCGCCCTCGAGGCGCGGGCCGACGAAATCTTTGCCACGCTCATCGACTCCGGCGTGGTCGTGGTAACCGAGGTCCCACCCGCGGCGGATGCGCCGGCAGACGCCGAGCCCGAGCGCGACTTTGCCCTCACGGTCGATCTACCCGAGGACTTCGCCCTCGACCAGCCCCTCTCACCGTTCCTGCTCGCCGCTCTCGAGCTCCTCGACCCCGAGAGCGAAACCTATATGCTCGACCTCATCTCGATGGTGGAGGCCACGCTCGAGGACCCCAAGCAGGTGCTGCGCGCCCAGGAGCGCGCCGCGCGCGACGCCGCCATGGCCGCCATGAAGGCGGACGGCGTCGACTACGAGGAGCGTCTCGAGCGCATTGCCGAGGTCACCTACCCCAAACCGCTCGAGGACCTGCTCGACGCAGCCTTTGCCGAGTACTGCCAGAAGGTGCCGTGGGCAAACGACTACGAGCTCAGCCCTAAGTCGGTTCTGCGCGATATGCTCGAGACCGCCTCGGACTTCAAGGGCTACATCCAGCGCTATAAGATTGCCCGCTCGGAGGGCATCCTCCTGCGCTATCTCGCCGAGGCGTTCCGTGCGCTCGACCGCACCGTCCCCACCTCCAAGCTCACGCCTGAGCTAGAGGAGGTCATCAGCTGGCTCGGCTTCATGGTCCGCTCCATCGACTCCAGCCTTGTGGACGAGTGGGCGGCAGCCGGCGACCCCGCCGCCCTCGATGCGGCACCTCCCACCGCCGCCGACCAGGTGGTGGCGGACCGTCGCGGCGTCACGCTGCTCGTGCGCAACGCGCTCTTCGCGCGCGTGCGCCACGCGGCACGCGGCCATGTGCGCGAGCTGGGCGAGCTCGATGAGGCATGGGGCATGGGCGAGCTCCGCTGGCAGAAGGCGCTCGACGCCTACCATGAGGCGCACGAAGAGATCCTCACCGACGCGGACGCCCGCTCGATGGCATTCCTTACGATCGACGAGTCCGACGAGCAGACCGCACACGTCTGGCACGTGCATCAGATCTTCTCCGACGAGGCGGGCGACCATGACTTTGGCATCATGGCGGATGTCGACCTCGATGCCACCCAGACTGAGGGCGAGGCGGTCTTCACCAACTACCGCGTCGGCTTCATCGAGGACCTGCTCGACTGAAATGGGGACGGGGCCAAATCATGCAGCAGGCCGCCCTCTGCTGCATGATTTGACCCCGTCCCCAAATGTGCAGCTACTCCCCCGCTTCCGTACGCGCGGCGTCAAAGGCCTCCTTCATGGTCTTGTTGCCGCGCGTGAGCTTGCGGATGGTGAGATCCTGCGCCTTGTCGTTGGCAAGCCGTAGGTTGTTCTCGCTCGAGATCAGGTTCTCCTTCACCTTTTGCAGGTGGCTGATGGTCTTGTCAATCTCGTCGATGGCCGTCTGGAACTTACGGCTCGCGAGCCCGTAGTTGCGTGCAAACCCGTCCTGGAACTTGAGGAGCTTCTCCTCAAAGTTCGTGACATCGATGTTCTGCTGGCGCACGAGCGCAAGCTCCTGCTTGTAGGCGAGCGCGTTCATCGCGGCATTGCGCAGCAGCGTGATGAGCGGGATGAAGAACTGCGGGCGGATGACGTACATCTTGGGATACCGGTAAGAGACGTCCACGATGCCCGTGTTGTAAAGCTCGCTCTCCGGCTCCAGCAGCGTCACCAGCACGGCGTACTCGCAGCCCTTCTTGGTGCGATCCTGGTCGAGCTTCTTGAAGAAATCCTCGTTCTTGTGCTTGGTCGCCGTCGTATCGCTCTCGTTTTTCATCTCGAACATGATGGAGACGATCTCGTTGCCCGCCTCATCGCACTCTCGGAAGATGAAGTCTCCCTTGGTGCCGTCACTCGCATCGTTGTCCTTCTCAAAGTACGCATGCGGGAAGGCGGTCATGCGCAGGCGGTTGAACTCTGTCTCGCAATGCTGTTCGAGCGTCTCGCCCACCATCTTGGTGGAGAGGCGCGCCTTCATATCGCGCAGGCGCTCGATCTCTTCGTCCTTGTAGCGGATGAGCTCGTTGGCGGTCTTCTTGGCCTCTTCGAGCTCGAGCGTGTGGGTTGCCTCAATCTGCTGCTGCTTTGCCTCGTAGAGCGCCTTCTCGTGAACGAGTGCGCTTCGTGCTTCATCGCGCTCGCGCTCCACCGCCGCAACGGCCTGCGTGACCGCAAGCTCGCGCGCCGCGCCCTCGCCGGCAATCTTCTGGTTGAGCTCGGCAATCTTCTGGTCGCGCTCGGCTATCTTGCGCTCCATCTCCCGACGGGCACATGCCGCCTCGAGCGCCGCTGCATCCTCACGACGCCCCAGCTCGGCGGTCAGACGGTCGACCTCGCGCTGCAGGTCGGCCACGCTCCGCGACGCCTCCTCACGCGCGGCCGCCGCGGCGCTCTCCTGCGCGAGCGCACGCTCGCGTTCAGCCGCGTCGAGCTTTGCCGTAAGTTCTCCAATCTTTGCCGTGCGCTCGGCAAGCTCACGCTCCCCCTCGGCGCGGGCGGCGGCAAGGGCACGGTCGCCCTCCGCGCGCAAGCTCGCCTCAGCAAGCGCCACTGCCTGGTTCTTCTCGCGCTCAAACGCCTCGGCGCGCTCCGCGAGCTCAGCAGCAAACTGCTCGTCGCGCACCTGCCGCACAATGTTTGCATAGCCAGACTCATCTACGGTAAAGACCGTGCCACATTTGGGGCATCTAATCTCGTTCATCGTCGCTCCTAACCGCATACATTTGCGTGCTTTGTACCCATCATCAGCCTACCGCACCGTGCGGACAAAGATGCTCCCGCCACTGCACTACAAGGGCGCGCAGCTCATCCCCGTAAATGCTTCCGCGTTCCCAAATACCGGTGAAGTCGTGCTCCAAGGCAAGGTCGGGAGGCGTCACATCAACGAGCGTGCCGCTTGCGAGTTCGTCTTCCACCGCGATGCGATAGATAAACGTCACCGCGTCGCCCTCCTCCACAACCGCCTTGATAACGGGAATGCTGCCAAGCTCGACCAAGCCCGCAAAGTCTCCCAAGGAAACGTCATGGGCGCCGAGCAGACGCTCCAAGATCTCACGCGTGCCCGAGCCCTCCTCCCGCACCACCAACTCGCGGCCGAGCAGGCCCTCAAGCGATGTTGCGCGCACACCGGCGCGAGCGACAGCGATGTAGGGCTCGCGTGAGAGCACCTCGGCATCAAACCTGCTCCTGTCAAAGGAGCCCTCCACCAAAGCGAGGTCGAGCGCGCCGGCATCGAGCGCGGCGGTGAGCTCTGCGGTGTTGCCTACGCGCACGGCAACACTTCTGCGCCCTCCGGTCCTTGTCATGTGGGCGAGCAGGCGCGGTGCGAGGTAATCCGCAATGGTGCGTGTGCAGCCGAGCCTGAGCGTCCGGTGCTCCCCCTCATTAGCGAGGGCAGCAAGCTCGCGGCGCAGGCGCGCCTCGTCGTTTGCCGCAACGGTGAGCCGTCGCCGCGCCAGCTCGCCTGCGGGCGTCAGTCGCATCGAGCGGCCGCTTCGCTCAAAGAGCGCGCGCCCATAGTGTGCCTCAAGGGCACGAACATGCTGCGTGATAGCAGGTTGGGTGATATGAAGCTCTGCCGCGGCACGGGTGTAGCTACCGAGCGAGCAAACGGCGAGAAAGCTGCGGACGCGATAATCGAGCACGGTACTCCAACCTATAACGATTTTCAATGTAAGTATAACCGTTAGGTAGATTCTTATTATGGAACGAGAGACATAACATGGAGAAAACGATTTTGAGGAGGTCCTATGCAACTCGCCCAGAGCATACGCACCAACGCCCGCGGCATCGCTCTCTGCCTAGCCCTAGCACTCCCCGCCTGGCTGCTCGGTAAGCAGTTTGAGGTAGTCGGCGGCCCGGTCTTCGCCATTCTCATCGGTATGGCCGTCGCCCTCTTCCTGCGCAGCCGCGACACCGCCGCCCTCGAGCCAGGCATCAAGTACACCTCCAAGAAGGTGCTCCAGTATGCTGTCATTCTGCTCGGCTTTGGCCTTAACCTCGCTCAGATCGCCCAGGTTGGCGCCACCTCGCTCCCCATCATCGTCTCAACCATCACCACCTCCCTCGTGATCGCCTTCGTCTTGTGCCGCGCACTCAAAATCCCGTCCAAGATCTCCACGCTCGTAGGCGTGGGCTCCTCCATCTGCGGCGGATCGGCCATTGCTGCGACCGCGCCCGTCATCGATGCCGATGACGAGGAGATTGCCCAGGCGATCTCGGTCATCTTCCTCTTCAATATCATCGCCGCCCTCATCTTCCCTGCACTCGGCGGCATGCTCGGCCTCACCAACGAGGGCTTTGGCCTGTTTGCCGGCACCGCAGTGAACGACACCTCCTCGGTAACCGCGGCGGCGTCCGCCTGGGACGGCATGCATCCGGGTGCCAACACGCTCGACACCGCGACCATCGTCAAACTCACGCGCACGCTCGCTATCATCCCCATCACGCTCGCCTTGGCGGTGCTGCAGCTGCGTCGCGCTAAGAAGGCGGCCGCGGCAGGAGGCGCGGAGTCCGCTGGCACGTTCAGCCTGAAGAAGATCTTCCCCTACTTCATCATCTTCTTCGTGCTCGCAAGCGTTATCACCACCGTCTTTGCCCCGCCCAGCACGGTCACCGCACCGATTAAGGAACTCTCTAAGTTCTTCATCGTCATGGCAATGGCGGCCATCGGTCTCAACACCGACCTGGTGAAGCTCGTACGGACGGGCGGCAAGCCCATCCTCATGGGCCTCTGCTGCTGGATCGGCATTGCCGCCGTCAGCTTGGGCATGCAGCACATGCTTGGCATCTGGTAACGCACGAGACAGTTCCGTTCGCGTTGACCCCGTGCCTGTTTAAGGTGCGGGGTCTTTCCATACGCCTACTGCTGCGCAGAGCGTGCATCCACGATGTAGACAGCGGCGCGCACCTGGTGCCACGGGCTGCGCTCAGGAGACACCTGCTGAATGATGCACTCGAGGGCGTCAGCGTGACCGTAGTAGAGCATGGTGGCAAAAAGCTCGTTATGCTCGGCCGGGATATAACCGATGCGCTTGCCGCCAAAACGAAGCGCTATAGCAGACGGATCATGCGGATTGTCCGGCTCTAAGACCATCTCCAGCTTTGCGCCGACCGTAAGGTCTCCCAAGACGAGAGCACCTTCGCCAAACTGAAACCCTGCCACGTAAAACGACGCGAGCACACGTGACGGTTCGTACATGGTTGCCTCCCAACCTCGTGGGCGCGCTTACTAGTGCGCCCCTTTCTGTTGGAATAAGCGTACGGTCTCGTGCGGACAAGAAATTGGTCCGGGCTAGATCTTGATCAATTTCCACCCTGTGAGATCATGAGGATACGACGAGAGGAGATTGAATGGCTGCTCCGCAATACGAGATTATCAATATGAGTGTGTCTGATCTTGACCGTATTGATTTGCCGCGTTTCCAAAGACGTTTCGTCTGGAACCGTAGAAAGAAGGAGTCATTCATAACTACCCTCCATGAGGGTCTCCCTTTTGGAGCCGTGTTGGTTTATCCCAAATCAAAAGATCCCGATGCTCCTCTCCTCATTCTTGACGGACAGCAACGTCTCTCCACGATTCGTGAGTTCCGTGCAAACCCATTAATCTATTGGAAATCTCTCGAGCATGACGAATATGTTCTTCAGTTAAGGAATGTGAACGAGTGTCTTCCTGAAGAGAAAGAACTTCAGGAAAAGGATTTTGACTCCCTCCTTGAAGAGCAGGATGATGCCCTAGACGACTGGCTCGATGATATTGATGACAAAATTAGTAGAAAACGAGTTCGAGCAATAATTCGTCAAACCAAAAACTTAATGTCAAGCTACATCAATTTAGATAGCCTGAAGATTCCCGCAATAGAGTTTCGGGGGAGCCGGGAGCGAATTGCCGACGTATTCGCCAATCTAAATCAAGGCGGAGTACCGCTGTCCAAATATGAAATATACAGCGCCGCATGGGTCCACACTGAAATACATCTTGATAAATCAAAACTGCAGGAATCAATTCTGTGGAATGTTAAGCAGCATTACGCAAATATGAGCCAGAGTACAGAATTCGACTTAGACGGGTTCTCCGAAGACGAACTTACGCAAGAGCGAACTATAACCCTTTCCGAGCTAGGTATAGCGTTGGGCATGTTTATTCGCGACAACCTGAAAGCCCTTGCGCCTCAAACAGACAATGCAGCCGCAGAGCTCGGCTTTGGCATTCTCGGAATTGCAACTGACACCGATAACAGAAAGCTGGATACACTCATTGGATCAGTCGGCTATATTGAGTCGGAGTTATCCACGATTCTGAGCAAGGTCAATCGCATCTGCAGAAATTTGCAGGATTTGTTCTCGAAGATACTCAAACGTTTCAAGTCATCTAAAAATGATGAATACGCGCTTGGCATATCAACAACATTTAAGACACTGTCTTACTTTGCCGCTCTCTGGGATTTAGATCCCGAATCACATGATTACCGTCAGTCCCTCAAAAACATCAAAGCTTACTACCTATACGATGCTCTTTCCAAATCATGGCAGTCAAAGGGCGACCTTCGCCTTATGGATTACTATCCCAGCCATCATCGGAGAGACTATCTTGCAAAGATTGATCGCGACGCGTTTATTGAGTCATTCAATCGTTGGCTTTCCGATAGCGCACCAGGAATTAACTTTTCCAAAGAAAACACTGCGATTGTAACGATACATGCCAATCTTACATACCTAGCCAAAACGGTTTCATATGGCGAGAGCTTTGAACTCGAGCACATCATTCCTCGCAAACTCATCAACGCCCATGACAACAAAAACCCGAAAAAAGTTTTGGGCAACTCTATTGGCAATTGCATGTATTTGCCCAGGCTCGATAACAACAAGAAAAAAGATAAGACCCTATATGACGTCAACCAATCAGGAAGATATGACAAATTAATACGTGAGTCGCTCTATTTCAGTCAACCGGAACTAGATATGGCAATTAAAGCCATTGAACGACATGAGTTCGCGGTTGCCAATGAAGAGATTTCACGACGCGCTCGCAAAGTTGCAGAAGCCACCGTCGAAGCACTGCTCGCGTAGAGTCGAACGAACGTCATTATTCAGTGCTGCCATATGGAACGAGGCGGCGCGCTACAGCCGTTTCGCTATCGCCTCACCGATGCGATGCGGGATGCCAACGATGAGCGCGTTGCCCATGCAGAACGCACGGTGAATATCCGACATGCCGGTGTCCGTCCAGCCCTTCGGGAAACCCTGCAGCTGATCGAGCTCGTCGGGAACCAGACGACGGTACCTGCCGTCGCCGGCTTGTACGATATGCTTGCTCCGGGAAGCCGACCCCCCCCCCACACTTGGGAGGATGGTACGCGCCGGCGCGTCCACCGGATCTGGGAACGCCATGGCACCTTCCGAATAGGTATAGGTAAAGCCAGTCTTCTTGTTGGTGCGCGGTTCGCTCTTTCCACCCTTGAAATAACGCCATTTGTCGAGCTTCTCGTCTTCAACATAGAAGTCGTCTGGAACTTCTTGGTCAGAAACAAGCACGTCTCCGAGCGCCTTCATGTCGCCATCGTAGCGTGGCGAGATTTCGGCAGTCGCCACCGCCCCGCCCTGCATCACGCCGGCACGCATGAACGGCGACCTCTTCGCTCCTGCGCCAAAGCGCTCTGAATTCTCGTACGGATCAGAAAGGAGCTTGAAGCGGTCCACGCTACCGACCACTTCCGCGGGGAACGCGTCAGCCATCACGCCGTCAGACAGGCGCTCTTCGAGGTTCCAGTCCTCATCCGTTCTCTCGGCAAAAATGTATACACGGCGCCGCTTCTGCGGGAAGCCGTAATCCGCGCCGTTGATAACGCGCCATTCAACCGCGTAGCCAAGAGATGCAAAGCAGGAGAGAATGATTGCGAAATCGCGACCGCGCTGGCCAACAGGGCTTTTCAGTAGACGGTCGACGTTCTCGAGCAGAACGAAGCGTGGCCGGTTCTTTAGCTGAAGGAACCGGTAGATATCCCACCAGAGAACGCCCTTCTTGCCCTCGATACCGTTCGATTGGGAAAGCGGTTTTGCCACAGAATAGTCCTGGCAAGGGAAGCCGCCAACAACCATATCGACATCGGGGATATCGATCTTGCCCGCCTCGTATTCGCCGAGCACAAGATGAACGTCCTCGTTCACCACCGACCCGTAGCCAAACCTTGCCTCATAGCACCGAGCAGCAAACTGCTTCACCGGCGATCCCGGCGGCTCCCATTGGTTAGCCCAAACCGTTACAAAAGGCCCCGCGGAAGGCATGGTGAATTCCGGATGCTCTTTGTTCTCATAGCCCTCGAGGCCAAGGCGAAAACCGCCCACACCGGCAAACAGCTCTGCTACGCGAATAATATGTCCCGACACGTTTCTCCGTTCGATTCTTTCCTCGAGTACTTGCGACGTCGAGGCAAAAAGTTCCCGCTTTACTCTATCGATCTCCTCGCCGATATAGCGCGCATTGATCCAAAAACACTTTTTCGTTTCGAAGGATCCATAGGGCGTTGGTAGAACGTCCTGTTTATTTCTTCCATGCGGACGAACATGGCAACAACGGTTTTCGGTTGACTTTACCGATCGATCCGCCTGGCCGCTGCGCACACGACGCTGCATCTCCTCATAGCAACGACGCGCCTCCAGAAGATCACGATCTGGCATCTGCCAGAAAAGCACCTCTGCCAAGCGGTACACGCCTCGTTCGCTTTTTCGTTCTCGGAATATAACGAAGAGGTATTTCTGGTGCAGTTGTTCGTAGAAATCGCTCTCGGCAAAGGGCGTATCTGCCAAGATGCAATAGTCGAATGCAGGAAAGGAAAGCGATTCCTTGGGCACTCCGTCGCATTTGAGCCGCAGCGTTTTAGGCTTGATTCCCGCCTTTTCAAACTCTGCAATCTTTGAACCCTCTTGAACACCAAGAATCGAGCGGGTGATGAGCGCGCAGAGATTCTTGGGTTTTCGCTTGCCGCGGAAATCATAGCCACAGACGTCGGCAAGCTCGAGCTCCGTCAGTCCGATATAAGGCTCAAAACGCTTTCTCACGAGGTTGAGGAGGTCAAGATTGTCCTCACCGCGATGACGCTCGATACGCTGGGCATCAAGCATGTGATTCAGGGTTGCCGTCATATACGACGGCTTGATTGCCCAAGCCCTCGGCTTTGCCAGCTCAGAGGAAAATGGCTGTTTCCTTCGATCCTTAGCAGAAGACGCTTTTGTCGCCGCTTCCAGATACAGCGTATCCGACCCCGAGAGCTCATGCGCGTGACCAGCACGAATCTTGCTAACGACGATATCCCAATCCTTCTTGAAGGTAGGAACGTCCTCGGGTGGAATTCCCCACAGCTCGACCAGCTTGATGAGGTAGTCCACCGGATTGAGCTCTTTATCGTACAGATAGGCAATAAGAAGAATCTTATGCAGCTTCTTTTGGAGCGAACTTGTCTCCCAAGTCTCATCAACAACCTTCATGTAGTTAATCATGCTGATGACAAGACGTTCCTTAGCGGAATAGCCGCCGCCCTTCCTCTTCTTTATCGGTGTGGTCTTGAGCTCAGTGCCCGCCTCCTCAAAGTCCGGCGCTGACTTGGAGTTGATATCGTAGTGGAAGAACAGCTCCTCGACAGCGTTGCCGAACGCTCCTTTCCTCACATGGGAATCGGCAAGACTATCAATCTCGCAAACAGCGCGAAGTGTCTTTCCCTCCAGCTGCTTTGCATATGCAGCAATGGATTCCGCTGAGGTCTCATCGTATGCGATTTGAGAAACGGCCATCGCAACCACCACGTAAGAACATGAGTTCGATCGCGATTATTGTATCGATCGATCGTATGTTCTACGTGGATCTTCTTCTATTAAACCCTAATGGGACGCGACCCTACCCGAGCCCTACCGAATACAGCGGTTTGTAGGAGGCGCCCTCCTGCGAGAGGGTACTCTTGAAGAACGTTAGCCGGCATGCGGCATCGGCTGTGGGAAACACCAGCCCCTCGAGCGGCGCCTTGGGAAGGACAGCGCGGCGAGCAAGGGTGATATGCGGGCGAAAAGCCTTGCGATCGTATGCGATGCCCCGCTTGTCCAGCTGGGTGCGTAGCTCGTCCGCAAGGGTCATGAGCTCATCTGTTTGCGCGAGACCGAGCCAGAGCGTGCAGTCGCGCGGCCTGCCGAACGCTCCCAGGCCCGTAGGTCGCAGGGCAACGGCATCGCAGGCGTCTGCCACCTCGTCGAGCACCGCAATGACCTCGCGAGATTCAGCCTCGCCAATCTCTCCCAGAAACGCAAGCGTCAGATGGTAGGTCTCCCGCTTCATGAAACGACCAGACACCGTGCCCGACAGCTGGCGTGCGAGGTCGGCCACCTCGTCTTCAAACGCCTCGGGCAGCTCGAGCGCAATGAACGTCCTCATACCATCCTCCCCTCGCGACCATGTACCGATGATACCCAGCGCGAAGCGTCATCGGCATATCGGTGTGCCGGAACACAAAATGCGCCCCGGGCATATGCCCAGGGCGCGTCTATCATCTATGTTCCAAGACGCCAGCTGGCGCCCGGAAAAGGCGGGGATGCCTTAGCCGCGGAACCCGCCGCGGTCGCCAAAGCCGCCACGGCCACCGCGATCGTTGCCACGGCCGCCGAAGCCACCACGGCCACCACGGTCGTTACCACGGCCGCCGAAACCACGGTCGTTGCCACGGCCGCCAAAGCCGCCGCGACCACCGCGATCGCCGAAGCCGCCACGGCCACCGCGGTCACCACCGCGACCGCCGCCGAAGCCGCCACGACCGCCACGGTCGCCACCACGGCCACCGCGATCGCCAAAGCCACCGCGGCCGCCACGGTCGCCACCACGGCCACCGCGATCGCCAAAGCCGCCACGCGGGCCGCGATCCTCGTCCAGACCCATACCCACGAGCGGATCGATCACCTTGTCGAGGAGATCGAGCAGCGTCTGAGCATCCTCAGAGGAGAGCGTGGGGATGTACTTCTTGCGCTTCTCACCCTGAGCCTGAGCCAGCTCCTGGGCGTCCTCGCTCGCAAAGACCACCACGGCGCGCATGTCGTTGTCCTCGGGCTCGATGCGGCCCACGATGTCGTGCTTCTCGGCCTCGGCCAGGATGCCGTTGAGCTCGCGCAGGCGCATGCCCATGAGGTCGGCCATCTCCTTCTGCTCCATGCGGGGCTTGAGCTCCAGGAGCTTGAGGGCGCGCATCAGGTTGTCGTTGCGCTCGCGGTCGGCCTCGGCCTCCTGCTCGAGGGCGCTACGACGGTTGCGCATAAGGCGCGCAGCGCGGTTGAGCTTGTCGAGGAGCTGGGTGTCCAGATCCTCGGGAACGTTCTTAACCTCTGGCTCGTCCTCGGTGGCGTCCTCGGTCTCGACGACGGTCTCCTCGGCCTCAACAGCCTCGGCGACGATGTCGTCAGCGACCTCCTCCACGGGAGCCTCGTTCGTCTCTTCCACGGTCTCTTTCATCGTCTCGTTCATCTCGTCCATGCAGACCTTCTACTTTCCGCGCCACCTCGGGCGCTTTTCTGGGCGCTTCCGCGCCATCTGGGGCCTTCCGGCCATGTCGAATCGGCCGTCTTCCGACGGCGAGAATCCAGTTTAGGGGTAACGGCACAATCTGCGCACCACAACCTGCGCCCGCACAAAAGGCGCACGTATACGAGGTATGTAGGAAGCTAGGCTACAGCTTCGTTATCCTTGCGCGCTGCCTACGTTTTGCCGCCCCTGCCACCACATCTTGAGGGGCTTTATGATGACCGCGAGCACAAACGAGATGCCGGCGCAGATGCGCAGCGGCAGCGCGGCGCCCGGATAGGCCTGTGCAAATGCCAGGAAGAACAACCCCACGAGCACCAGCGTGTAGACGTTGCCCACATAGCGAAGGATCATGCCCTTGAGACCGGTGAACTCGCTGTCCCGCTCGCCAACCCTATCGTCGAACATGCTCATGACCGTCTCCTTATCCTCTGGCCGCGCTCCGTGCGCCCCGCGTCCGATAATAGATAAGGATTACCCCGCACGCGGCAAGCGCGCGTGAGGCGCGCGTCAGGATTCGGTAAGGCGCGCGCCGTCTGGCGGCGTAGCGGCGCCACTCGCGGTGTCTGACACAGCTAGTGGAGTTGAGCCGTGCAGTCCTGCGGCGCCGAGCTTCGCGATTCCGCGGCACCGCAGGACGGCGCGGTGCAAAAACGCGCCCGCGGGAAGCGGGCGCGCCTATTGAGGGGACAGGTTGTTACCGGAGGTGCCGGCAGACCTTTGTTACTTGCCCTCAGCCACCAGACGGGCGGCGGTCTCGTCGGTGACCGTCACGCCAGCGGCCTTGAGCTCGGCGATCTTCTCGGCAAACTGCGGCAGGTACTTCTCGTGCGCCACAAGGAGCTCGTTCAGGACGCACTGGGCCTTCTTGCCGTTCTCCACCTGCGGGTTCAGGCAGAACGCCTCGAGCGCCTTGCCGTAGTCACCCGTGATGGCGGCCTCGATGACGCACTCCTCCATGGCCTTCATGCACTGCAGCCAACCGCGCTCCTGGCTGGGCATGGGACCCCAGGCAAGCGGCTCGGCACCGTGGCGGCCGATGAGCGCGGAGACCTCGACGATCGAATCGGGGGCGAGGTCCGGCACTGCCCCGTTGTTCTGTGTGGAGACGACCATGTGGGTGTTGGTGTCGCCGTAGATGGAGGCGATGGTCTCGCAGGCGGCGTCGGAGTAGTGTGCGCCGCCGCGCTTGGCGAGCTGCTCGGGCTTGTGGTCGAGCTCGGGATCCTTGTAGAGCTCAAAGAGCTCGTCCTCCGTGCGCTTGACAACCTCGGCGCGGCACTCGCCCTTGCCAAAGTCGCGGACCTCCTGCGCGAGCATCTCCTCGTGCATGTAGTAGTAACGGTGGTAGCCGCAGGGGATCATGCCCATGGAGTGGAGCATCTCGAGCGGCAGCTCGACCTCGTCGATGTTGGCGGGCATGCCGTTGTCGCGGTCGTTCAGGTGGCTGATGATGTCGTGGGTAACCTCACGGCCGTTCTCGTCCCACACGCGGTGCCAGTGGAAGTGGTTGAGGCCGGCGAAGCGGAAGGTGAGGCGCGGGTCGTTCTCCTCGTAGCCGATGAGCTTGGGCTCGTTGATCATGGAGCCCACGGGCACGTTGCAAAGGCCGATGGTCTTCTTCCAACCAAAGTGCTTGATGGCGGCCTCGGTCACCATGCCGGAGGGGTTGGTGAAATTGATGAGCCAGGCATCAGGGCAGAGCTCGCGCATGTCGGCGATGATCTGGCCGATGACGGGAATGGTGCGGAAGGCCTTGAACATGCCGCCGGCGCCGTTGGTCTCCTGGCCGAGCATGCCGTAGGACAGCGGAATGCGCTCGTCCTTGATACGGGCGTACAGCAGACCCACGCGGAACTGCGTGGTCACAAAGTCGGCGCCCGGCAGAGCCTCGCGACGGTCGAAGGAGATGTGTACCTTGACGTCGTAGGGCGAGGCGTCCCACATGCGCTGCGCCATGGCACCGACGGTCTCGACCTTCTCGCGGCCGTCCTCAATGTCGACGAGCCAGATCTCGCGCACCGGCAGACGGTCGTAGCGCTTGATGAAGCCCTCCATGAGCTCGGGCGTGTAGCTCGAGCCGCCGCCGATCGTAACGATCTTTACGCCTTGCTTGTCTGCCATGTGGGTGTCCTTTCTGCCCCAGCGGCCCCGTGCGGCGCCGCGCGTTTCCGAACATCTCCAGTGTGCCTGTCGCCTGCACGTTGCGCAGCAAGTCTGAGATGTTCTGCATCTTTTTACGGCAGATTTGCCTTAGTTTATACTCAGATTGAATTGTTTTGAGCATTTTGAGAGGTGCCCATGACCATCGAAGAGCGTATTGCCCAAGCGGAGAACCTCACCCCCACCGAGCTCCAACTCGCTCATGCCGTGTTGGACCTGGGCGCACGCCTTGGCGGCTATACGCTAGAGGGGCTCGCGCGGGCGACCTCAACCTCAAAAGCGAGCATCCAGCGCCTCTGCAAGAAGCTCGGCCTTTCCGGCTTTAAGGCACTCAAACTGGAGATGGGTAAGATTCAGACCACGCGGCCCGAGTCGATTGCCACGGTCGATGTGAACTTTCCTTTTGCCCCAGGCGATGCCCAGCGCACCATCGTTGCCAACATGTCCACGCTCTACGAGACCACGGTTGCCGACACGGTAAAGCTCCTGGAGCCCAGCGAGCTCGAGCGAGCCGCTCGCCTTGTCTCTCAGGCAAAAAGCGTAGAGATCTACACTGGCTCGCACAATGTCTACCCGGCGCAGATGTTTGAGGAGCGGCTGCTCTCCGCCGGCAAACGTGCTGTCTGCCCGCTCTCGGGCGAGCGTATGAGCAGGCTCGCTCTCGCCTCGGACAAGACGCATACGGCCATCATCGTCAGCTACTCGGGCCTGCAGGCAAGCTATCGGCGCATCATCTCGGTACTGAGGGAGCAGGGCACGCCCATCATCCTGGTGGGCTCGCAGCGAGCCCGCCGGGCGCTGCCGAGTCTCGACGCCTACCTCATGGTGAGCGACCGCGAGAGCCTGCAGCACCGCATCACGCAGTTTGCGAGTCACATCGCCGTACAGTTTGTACTCGACTCGCTCTTTTGCTGCGTGTTTGCGCGTGACTACCGCAAAAACATGGAGTTTCTGCAGCGCTCTCTCCCCTATACGGCGCTGCGCTCTCGTTAACCGCGCGGGGATGCGAGTGCACAAAACGACCCCGTCCCCAAATGTGCATTAAAAAGGGGCCGAGGACCTAAGTCCTCGACCCCTTGCAAAGCGGTCGCTATGTTATGCGGCCATGAGCAGGTACCAGACCTGCCGGGAGTTACTTGATGGAGACGGCAGCGCCGGCAGCCTCGAGCTTCTCCTTGGCAGCGTCGGCGTCCTCCTTCTTGACACCCTCGAGAACGGCCTTGGGAGCGCCCTCGACGACCTCCTTGGCCTCCTTGAGGCCGAGGCTGGTGAGCTCACGGACGACCTTGATGACCTGGATCTTGTTGTCGCCGAAGCCCTCGAGCACGACGTCAAACTCGGTCTTCTCCTCCTCCTCGGCAGCACCAGCAGCCGGGCCAGCGGCCACAACGGCAGCCGGAGCAGCAGCGGAAACGCCGAAGGTGTCCTCGATCATCTTGACGAGCTCGGAAGCCTCGAGAAGGGTCATTTCCTTGAGGGCCTCGATGATCTCCTCATTGGTAAGCTTAGCCATTTTAAAATCCTTTCGGTTCCCGCGCCGGATGGCGCGGAGCTGAAAAACTACGGTGCGGCACGAATGCCACGGTGCGCGGGTGTCCGCGCGGGACGCCTGTTAGGCGGCCTTCTGCTCGGAGATCTGGGAGATCTGGCGAGCAAGACCAGAGGACACGCCGTTGACGCAGACGGCGATATCGCGGGCGAAGCCGTTGATAAGGCCGGCGATCTGGCCGAGCAGCTGGTCCTTGGTCGGCAGGTCGGCGATGGCGTTGACCTCCTCGGCCGTAACGGCCTTACCCTCGGAGATACCACCCTTGACCTCGAGCACGCCCTTGGACTTCTGAGCGAACTCCTTCAGGGCCTTAGCGGACTCGACCGGCTCGTTCTCATAGAACACGTAGGCGACGGGGCCGACGAGGATATCGTCGATCTCGGGCTGGCCCTGGTTCTTGAGAGCGAGACGAACGAGGTTGTTCTTGTAGACCTTCATCTCGGCGCCGGCCTCGCGGAGCTTGTGGCGCAGGTCCTCGGACTGCTTAACCGTGAGACCGCGGTAGTTCACCACGAAGACGCCGTTGTTGGCCTCGATACGCTGCTCGATCTCGGCAACCTTCTCGATCTTGTACTGTGCTGGCATACGTACACCTCCTTCTCGTCTTTTCCGGGCACGACCCCGTGCAGGACGTGACGGGGATGCCTCGAAAAAGAAACCCCCGTGCTGCAAGAGCGACGGGGGCGAGAAGCAAGTCTAGGCTCTCAACCACCTCGGCTGGCGGGTTACCCCTTTGAGCGTTGGAGCCTTGTGGCCCCGCGGCACCGGCTGTCTCTGGCAGCGGAATCGTGCGTTAACGCGTGATAGTATCGCGTATGGTGCCGCGCGCGTCAAGCAAACCCATGGCAAGCACACACACCCGACACGCGGGCGCCCCAATGGCTGCGTTTGCTCGACAAGGGCACCGGTCGGCGCGGCAACGGAGTCGCTACGCACCAATCTCCTCGCTCCAGCGCGCGATGAGCCGCTCGAGCGACCAGCTCGCGTTGGCGGGACTTGTTGAGGGCAGCACCTCGGCCTTAATACCCACCTGCGTCTCGAGGTAGCGCCGGTAGAGACGACCCGCCGTCGCCCCGTTTACCACCACGCGCTCTATGGGAGCAGCGTCGCAGATGCGCTCGATGTGGGCGGGCACGACGTTTTTGATGCTCGTGTCGGACGAGCCTTTGATGTCGCAGCTCTCGATCACATCCCAAAGCGCGATTCGATGACGGATGAGAAGCGCGCGTTTTGCCTCGATCGACTGGCTAAGCGTCGCTGGCGGAGCACCCGGAGCAAGCGGCTCGCCCTCGTTGGGCGGCACGGTCTCACCTGTGCATGCAGCAATCACGCGCCAGAAACGGTTCTGGGGGTTGCCGTAGAAAAACGCATTCGCGCGTGAGAGCACCGAGGGAAACGAGCCCAGCACAAGGATGCGCGACCGCTCGTCAAAGACGGGGTCAAAGCCGTGCTCGATATGCCGATACTCCGCCATGGCCCTCCCCCGCTCGCCTTTGCGCCACCATGAGCAGATGATACCGCGACGGCAGGTTGAAGGTGGCGAGACGAGCCGCGTCTAAGCGATGCGCAGCTGCGGGGCCTCGCTCGGGGAGCGGTGCACAAGCGTGCGCGCGCAGTGGCGCAGGGCGTGCACCAGGCGGTAGGCCCGCGCGATGAGGTGCGCCTGCATGCCGCGCATGCGCGAGGCCACGATGAGTTCGGAGATCGCCATGGGATCATGCGCGTCCGCCGGATCGGTCGCGCGCAGGGCGATGAAGCCCCAGACCGTACCATCGGCCTCCTCGGCAACAAGGCAGGCCTCGTCCGGCGAGGCAAGCCGGCCCGCAAAGGTCTCGGCAAACTCGCCGTACGGGCGCTGGGCGCCCTGAGCGCAGCACAGAAGGTGGAAGACGCGCTCGGCATCGGAAGAAGTAGCAGGACGAATCATAGTGGTCCTCCCTTCGGTTCCGCCGCGCGGAAGGTGCCCCGCGGGGTACCATCCATCCTGCGCATGAATTGTTGCCGTTAGGAAACGTGCAAGTTACCACTCGTGAGCGGTCGGAATAATCGGCGAGCGGCGAAGCTCTGCCCAGAGCGACCAGTATGCGTCTGACTCACGCAGCACGTGTCCTACTCACGCGGGGCGCAACCGAGCGCGCCCCGTGGCTATGCGAGGCCAAGCGCCATGCCGGCAAGCCGCACGATGAGGGCAACCGCCCAGGCGACTCCACACTGCATGGCGATGACCGCCCACATCATGCGGACGCCAAGCTCGTTTTTGACAGCCGAGACCGCCGCCACGCACGGCGTGTAGAGCAGCGTGAACGTGAGGAAGACAAACGCGGTGAGCGGTGTGAAGAGCCCCGTGAGCGCCGCCGTCGTACCGCCCATGAGCACCGTGAGCGTGGCGACCACGTTCTCCTTCGCGCCAAAGCCGGCGACAAGGGCCGCCGCGGCCATCCAGTTGCCAAAGCCGAGCGGCGCAAACACCGGGGCGAGCAGGGCACCTACGCCGGCGAGCATGCTGTCGGCCTGGTCCGCCACGACGTTGAAGCGGATGTCGAAGGTCTGGAGCACCCAGATGACCACGCTCGCCACAAAGATGATGGTAAACGCCTTGGTGGCGAAGCCCTTGGCCTTGTCCCACGCGAGGCGCAGCGTCGTCTTGGCGCTCGGCAGACGGTAGTTGGGAAGCTCCATCACAAAGGGCACCGGGTCGCCGCGGAAGGCCGTCCCCTTGAGCACAAGCGCCACGAGGACGCCCACGACCATACCCATCACGTAGAGCGCAAGCATGACGGCGGGTGCGGCATCGGGGAAGAACGTCCCCGCAAACAGCGCGTAGACCGGCAGCTTTGCCGAGCAGCTCATAAACGGCGTGAGCATGACAGTCATCTTGCGGTCGTGCTCGGAGGGGAGGGTGCGCGTCGCCATGATAGCGGGCACCGAGCAGCCAAAGCCAATGAGCATAGGCACGAAACTCCGGCCGGAAAGACCGATCTTGCGCAGCAGCTTGTCCATCACAAAGGCAACGCGCGCCATGTACCCCGAGTCCTCGAGGATGGAGAGCAACAGGAAAAGCACCACGATAACGGGCAGGAACGAAAGCACGCTGCCCACGCCGGCAAAGATGCCGTCGATCACGAGCGCATGCACCACCGGGTTCGTCCCAAAATTGGTGAGCGCCACGTCAACGACGCCGGTGAACCAGTCGATTCCCTCGGCAAGCAGGTCGGAGAGACGCTGGCCGATGACATCAAACGTGAGCCAGAACACGAGCGCCATGATGCCGAGGAACACCGGGATGGCGGTGTACTTGCCAGTGAGGATGCGGTCGGCAGCTACGCTGCGCTTGTGCTCGCGGCTCTCGCGCGGCTTCACCACGCAACGCTCGCAGACGCTCTCGATAAAGGAAAAGCGCATGTCGGCCAGCGCCGCGAGGCGGTCGGCGTGGGCCTCGCCCTCCATCTGCGAGATGATGTGCTCGGCACCGGCAAGTTCGTTCTCGTCGAGCGCGAGCGCATCGATGACCAGCCGGTCGCCCTCGATGAGCTTCGTCGCGGCAAAGCGCGTGGGGATCTGGGCCGCCTCCGCATGGTCGGAGATGAGATGGATAAGGCCGTGGATGCAGCGGTGGAGCGCGCCGCCATCGGGCCCGTCCTCGGCGCAGAAGTCGATACGGCCCGGATGCTCGCGGAAGCGCGCCACGTGGAGCGCATGCCCGACAAGCTCGTCGATACCCTGGTTCTTGGCGGCCGAGATGGGCACGACGGGAATGCCAAGCGCCGCCTCGAGCGCGTTCACATCGACGGTGCCGCCGTTTGCCGCCACCTCGTCCATCATGTTGAGCGCGAGCACCATGGGGCAATCGAGCTCCATGAGCTGGAGCGTGAGATAGAGGTTGCGCTCGATGTTGGTGGCGTCGACGATGTTGATGATCGCGTTGGGGTGCTCCTCCAAAATGAACTGGCGGCTCACCACCTCCTCGCTCGTATACGGCGAGAGCGAGTAGATGCCCGGCAGATCGGTCACCGTGGCGTTTGCATGCCCGCGGATCTGTCCGTCCTTGCGATCGACCGTCACGCCAGGAAAGTTGCCCACATGCTGGTTTGAACCGGTGAGCTGGTTGAAGAGCGTGGTCTTGCCGCAGTTCTGGTTACCGGCGAGCGCAAAGCTGAGCGGCACCGACACAGAAAGCGCCGCGCCCTCGCGCCGCGGGCGCGCCGGTTCCTCGCCGAGCGCCGGGTGCGCGGTAACACCCGCCGGGGTCTCGCGACGCGGGCTGTTGTGCGCGTCGTGCACGTCGGACACGGCGATGCGCGCCGCGTCGTCGCGTCGGAGCGTGAGCTCGTAGCCCCTCAGGCGGATCTCCATAGGGTCGCCCATGGGGGCGAGCTTGATCATAGTCACCTCGATACCGGGTGTAAGACCCATATC